>CAYSPU010000089.1:0-20566 GCA_964432995.1 uncultured Verrucomicrobiota bacterium | reverse complement strand
GCCGAATTCAGAACTTGATCTGTCAACAACGTGTTTTGAGCTTCAAGGACTCTAGATTGCCCCTGTGAAGACGGTCAAACTGTTCGATGCCAAGAATCGGTTTGGCAAGACGACGTTGGCGCGACAGATCGCGAACAGGCTGTGATGAGACTCAGCCACCGGACGAACATGGCCTCACTCGAACATGCGTTGCCAGGGGGCGCCGTGTTGCACCAGCCAGCGCATGTCCTCGAGGTCGAGTTGGTTGACCGGACGATGACCCGAAGGCGACATGGAGGGCTTGGGCGTGAACTTCCAGCGGTGGTCGGCGATGATCCAGTAGTTCAGCTCGCCGTTCAGGCTGTAGCTGCGGAAGTGTTTCACGGCCGATTGATCAATCACGGTAGACTGGTCGCTGGGGCAACGGTAGGGCCCGGGATCGCCGACGTGCGAATGGCCAACGCAGGCAGAAGCAGCCCGGCCAGAATCGCGATGATCGCGATCACCACCAGGAGCTCGACGAGCGTGAACCCGCCGTCCCTTCGGTTGCTTTGGACGGTGTTCATCGGCGGCGCTTCTTCATCAAGGTCCGGAGGTGCGCAGGAACCATAAACCACGGATGCGGATGGGTACGGATGGGCTCCCGGAACCAGAGCGCCGATGAATCGGACGCGCTAGCGCGAAGGCGACACGCCCGCCGTTTGGTGGAATTCCGCCAACCGGAAGACCGCCTCGCTTCCCCGGCACCACAAGACAAGGAATCCCACGCCTGGGCGATTTGCCGTCAACTCGAGGTGCCGAACCCTTGACTGGCGCTCTGGCGTCTGTTCGGGGCTTGGATCTGCCGCGGACCTCAGCCACCGTATGTCCATGAGCAGCATCCGGGAAATCGAGTCGGCGCTGACCCGTCTCCCGCTGAGGGAGTTGCAGGACGTTCGCGACTGGCTTGACGACTTCATGGAGGGCCAAATGGAGGTCAGCGATGAGTCCGCAACCCGTTGCGCCCAGGGTCATCGTCTGCCAATCCTCCCAATCGAGCAGGTTCGTGCTCCGTTGGAAGCGGATGTATTGCCCGCGGGTGTGCGCGCCGTTCGCCCTTGCGGTTGGGCGAGTGCAAACGTATGCTGTTGGCACACATGGCAATGAAGACCATCAGCGGCAGACAATTGCGCCATGGTGCGCCGGAGGAAGCGCTTTCCCCGGGCGAAACCGTTCGGGTGAAAAAGCGGGGCGGCAAAGTCTTCGAGCTTCGACGCGTGGACGCGGGCGGGCGGGACATTCTCGCGGACCTGGACCAGCTTCTGGAGGAGATTCCGGCAACTGGGCCGGCGCATCCCACCAACTTGGCGCGCATCGTCATTGAGGATCGCGAGTGATTGTCTACTGCGACACCAGCTTTCTCGTCAGTTTCCTCAATGACGAGGATGTCAACTACCGCACCGCCCGGACCCTGGCGGGCAAGTATCGGGCTGGCGAGTTCGTGGTCTGCGAAGTCCACTTGTTGGAGGTACCGGCGTCCGTGCGCGCGGCTATTCACCGGGAGGTTCGCCCGATCCCGGAGCACGTGGCGCGGCGGGTCATCAATCGGTTTGATCGCGCGGTGAATCGGAAGATGTTTCAACGCAAACGACTTGAGGGTGACGATGCCTTGAACATGGCGCGCAGCCTGGGCGAGGCCCACGGATGGAAGGAACGGCACACGTCGTTTGACCTCTGGCACCTCGGTGCCGCCTGGGCGCTCTCCGCCGGGGTGTTTCTGACTTTCGACAGGCGGCAGAAGCGGATCGCCAGCCTGCTGGGAATGGCTTGATCCCAGATCTCCGGAGCCTTCGCGCGGAATGCGATTCCACCACTGACCGGCTTCGCCCAGCTCAAGCGGGTTCCCGTTGCTGGTGCCATCGAACCGATTGCCAGAGAAGCGTTCGATGAAGCTGAAGGCCGAGGGTTCGCGATCCGAGATGGTCACAGAAGGCAACGGAGGAAACGAAGCCCCACGTCTTGCAGCGCCGAGAACCTTCGTTCCCCTCTGTGAGAAACTGGATGCCGTTCGGTTCACGGTTCATCCGTAGGTCCGGGTTCGTCTGCCGCCACGCGATAGAAGCGATGCGTGGCCGCCGTCGTGGCGTCGATGAGGCCGCAGCCACTCTCGCCCAGAATCATGATCTGCCAATCCTCCCAATCGACGAGGTTCGTGCTCCGCTGCAGCTTCACCCGCTGCCCGCTCGCGCCCTCAATCGGCAGGCGGATCTTCCCGTCTGGCTCAACGCTCGCCGGGCCGATCCGGAGCATCAGCACGGTCACGTCCTCGATGGGAAAGCCCTCGAGCACGAGCTGGCTCAGGTCCATCGTCGCCGGTGGGGTTGCTCAACGCCACCCGGATGGCGGCCAGCAGGCCGGGGTCGGGAATGTCGACAAGCTGTGTCCACACCGCGGTGGGGCGACCGCCAAAGGTCGGGCCCCAGCCCGTCGTTCCCGGCAGGTAGTAGACAGTCGCATTGTCGTCGCCGGCGAAAACGTCCGAACCGACGAGACTCGGAGCGTTACCTTCGAAGCGGACGCTCGTCAGGTTGGTGCAGGTCCAGAACGCCTCCATCTCGATGCTGGTTAGGCCGGTGCACTCACCGAACGCTCCGGCCCCGATGCTGGTGACCGGCAGACCTAAAATGCTATCCGGGATCGTCACCGCGCCACCTGCTCCAGTGTATCCCGTGATGGTGACCTCCGTGCCGCTGGACTCGTATTCGAAGTCGCCGAATTGCGCGGCTTGGGCGACCACTGGATCTGCAATGAGGAAAACACCAACAAGAAGGCAGCTCACTTTCGATTTCATAGCCTTTCTCCTTCTGAACGACGACAACCGACACGCCGAACCGAAGTCACCGCGCGTCGAACCTTCAGGGCCCCTGGCGAGCCGCCCTGTCTGGCGAGGTCCTGGAGATTGATCGGCTTGGAGCGTTTCATATTTCTGTGCGGCAAGGGGTTTCTATTGCACCGTGATGGGGAGCGGTGGACCAGAGCTTTCGCCGGCGAGCTGTTTCCAGAGGCCGCGTGGTTTCGCCCGAGGCTTGCAGCTTGGTAGCATCCCGAGGCCTGAGCCAGGATGGACGGATTCACGGCTTGCCGCAGCCACGCCGGGAGCTTATGTTCCGGCCATGAGCAAGGTGAGCGAGATTCAAGCGGCCCTTCCGCTCTTGAGCGCTGACGAACTTCGGGCTGTGGATCTTGCGCTGCGAGACCAGTTCCGCGCCCGCAAACTGGGGATTCTCTACGACGACGCCTACGGCGTGTGGACGGAGCAAGATCAGGCCTCCGCAGCAGCGGAGGCCTTTGGCTTGATGGATCGCCAGGAGTCATCCCGTGGACGCTCCTGAGCGCGGCGAGGTCTGGCTGGCCGATCTCGGGTTCGCCGCCAAGACCCGTCCTGTCCTGGTCGTGAGCGTTCCGTTCGCCGCCCGCGACTACGCCCTGCTTCAAGTCGTCCCCCACACAACCCAAGCGCGCGGGGCCCAATTCGAGGTCGAAATCCCCGTCCGTTTCCTGCAACGCGGCGTGTTCAACATTCAAGGCATGCTGGCGGTCCCCGCAGCGAAATTCGTCCGAAGGTTCGGCGCGTTGTCCCCGGCCCAAATGGGAGAAATCGAGACCATGATGACGCGATGGCTCGGGCTGGCGAAGTGACCGGCGACCGACCCGATCCGCAAACGCCTGGCCGGAGGAGTTGGGGGTTGCCTGGTCCCGGTAAGTCGGGCACAGTACGTCTGCGATGAGCACGCTGACGCTTCGAATACCGGACCGCCTCAAGAGCGAGTTATCCGCGCGCGCCAAGGCCAGCGGCAAGACCGTGCCGCAGATGGTCCGCGAGATCTTACACGGGCAACTGACGGGCGAGGAGCCGCCCACGACGGCCAGCCTGTACGACCGGAGCCAGGACCTTTGTGGCCGCCTCCGAGGTGGCCCGGCCGATCTGGCGCGGAACAAGAAGCACCTGACCGCATACGGTACATGGGAACGGTGATCGTCGACACCGGCCCACCCGTCGCCTGTCTGTGCCGGGACGATCAGGACCACGATTGGACGGAAGCACAGTTCGGAAGATTCCACTCGCCGCTCCTCACCTGCGACGCCGTCGTCAGTGAGGCGATGTTCCTGCTCGGGCGCTTGCGAAACGGGGTCCCACCCCTCTTGGAGCTCCTCGAACGCGGCCTTGTGATCCCGTCGTTCCACCTGTCCGCGGAGCTGAAGCCGGTTTGCCAACTGATCCGTCGCTATCACAACGTGCCGATGTCGCTGGCCGACGCTTGTCTGGTTCGAATGGCCGAAATGCACCCCACGGCGCGTGTCCTGACCCTCGACCGCGACTTCACCATTTACCGAAAACACCTGCGGCAGATCATTCCCCTGATTCTCCCGTCCACCGTCGGATAATTCCGGCGCCCTGGATTTGCCAGCATCACCGGCAGGGAGTGCTCCGTGCAGGAGCAAGGGCAGTAGCCGCCGATCCTCGAGTGCCACCGGAGGCATCGAAGCAAACGAAGAGTTGCCCATGCCATCCATCACAGGTTCAGAGTTCAGGTTCATGCCGGGTGCTCGTTCGGTCGATCATTCGCTTTTCACGCCTACGGCGACGGTCGGTCCCGAGGTTCGGCCCGTGAGCTGATTCCACCGCTCGACGATTTCACCCACTTCGAGCGGTTTCCAGCCACCCGTGCCATCGAGGCGGCTGCCGGAAAGCAGTTCCGCCAGAGAACGGAGGACGGAGGACGGAGGACCGACGACGGACGACAGACGACGGGGCGCAGAGGTCAGAGGTCTGAGGTCAGAGGTCAGCTTGTCCGCTGAGGCTCTCTGAGCGAAGGTGGATGGTCCGTGGTCCGTGGTCTGTGGTCCGGTGGTCACGAAGGTCGGCAGTCTGACCGTGCGGTAATCGGCTTCGTTGGTGGTGTATCGGCTTTGGAACACGGGGGTGACGGGCAAGCCGGTGGCAGCGTCCCAGACCTGGGCCCGCTGCTTTTCGCCTTCGAGAATGATGAATCGGCCGGTGCCGTCGAACCAGGCTTGTAGGGGGATGATCTTCAGACTCGAGAGGTGCAGCGAAACCTCGGCGGCGTCCGCCAGGGCACGCACGCGAATCGGACTGTTCGGGTCGTGGGAGACGATGACGGATCCGTCCTGGCCGGACTCGGTGAGCGTTTGGGTCGCGCCAGGTCGGAGGAGAGCCGGCGGTTCGTTGGTTTGAAGAAGACTCCAGACGTAAACCGCATGGGCGGGATGAATGGTGAAGAGAAACTGCCCGGTGGCGCTGAAGTTCATCCATGTGATGGCGTCCTCAAGAACGAGAGGGTCGGCGAGCGGCGAAGTGTCGTCCACGCCCCAGACCTGCAAGGTGTTGGGAGCGCTTTGGGTCAGCAGCAGTTTTCCCGCTTCATCGAACCTTGGCAGCAGGGGCCGGTTGTGGAACCCACCGGCGCAGTCTTTCCGTTCGTCCCATGGGCCGCGCCAGGATCGGCTCGTCGTTCAGGTAACGCTGGATATCTTCGGCCAGCTCATTGGGTGTGGCGTAGCGGCGGTTCCGGTCCTTGTCGATCGCCTTGAGGACAATCCAGTCCAGGTCTCCCTTGATGAGCTTGAGGAGCGCCGCCGGCTCGCTCTGCCGGTTCGCGGCGATCTTCCGCAGCTTGCCGTTCATGCGGCTGACCAGCGTCGAGCCCGAAGCGCCACCTGATCGACGCGGAAAGAAGCGGGAAAGAGGCACCGCTCTATCCACAGACCCACCCTGATGCCGGAGAATGCGCCGCCTTCCACTGTGCCCGGCGTTCATCCGCCGCAGTGGCTGGCAGGGACGCCTTCGCTCAAGCGCCGACGTGGCGGCGGAGGAGGTCGGTGATCTCGCGATTCCAGCGGTCCAACGTGGCCTGGTCCGGGCCTTCGAGCAGCAGACGGGCTTTGGGTTCGGTGCCGGAATAGCGGAGGAGGACGCGGCCGCCGACGGTGCGGAGTTCGGCTTCGGCTTGGGCGAGGGCGGCGGTGACGTCCTCCATTTGCTCGATCGGTTTTTTCTCGCGGACGACGAGGTTTTGGAGGACCTGAGGGAATCGTTTCCAGCAGCGGACCAACTCGGAGAGGGGCCGGTCGGTGGTCTTCATGCTGCGCAGGATTTGGAGGGCGCAGATGAGGCCGTCGCCGGTGGTGCCGTGGTCGCGGAAGATCATGTGGCCGCTTTGTTCGCCGCCGAAGTTGCAGCCGTGGCGGAGCATTTCGTCGATGACGTAGCGGTCGCCGACGGGGGTGCGGACGACGCGGCCTCCTGCGGCATTGATGACGGCGTCGAGGCCGGCATTGCTCATGACGGTGGTGACGAGGGTTTTTTCGCGGAGGGTGCCGGCGGCGAGCATCTCCAGGCCGCAGATGGCCATGACGTCGTCGCCGTCGATCAATTTGCCGGTTTCGTCGCAGAACAGAACGCGGTCGGCGTCGCCGTCGTGGGCGATGCCGAGGTGGGCGCGATGTTCCCAGACCTTCTGGCACATCAGCCGCGGGTGCATGGAGCCGCATTCCTTGTTGATGTTCATCCCGTCGGGCTGATTACCAAAGACGAAGATGTCGGCTCCGAGTTCCCGCAAGACGGAGGGCGTGGCCTTGTAGGAGGCGCCGTGGGCGCAGTCGATGACGATGCGCATGCCGTCCAGCGTCATGCCGCGCGGGAAGGCGGACTTCGCATACTCGATGTAACGGCCCAGGGCGTCGTCGATACGGACCGCTTTGCCGACTTCCTCGGCGGTGGGGCGGATGCTTTCGATTTCCCCGCTGAAGACGAGGTTCTCGATGCGGGCTTCGATGGCGTCGTCCAGTTTGTAGCCGTCGGCCCGGAAGAACTTGATGCCGTTGTCCGCATACGGGTTGTGGGAAGCGGTGATGACGATGCCGGCGTCCGCGCGGAGGCTGCGGGTGACGTAGGCGACGCCCGGGGTGGGGAGGGGGCCGATGAACAGGACGTCGACGCCCATGGAGAGGATCCCGGAGGAAAGGGCGTTCTCGAGCATGTAGCCGGAAAGCCTGGTGTCCTTGCCCAGGACGATGCGGTGGCGGCTGCGATCGCGCGGGCGGGTGTCGAGATTCTTGAAGACGTGGGCGGCGGCGCGGCCGAGTTTCAGAGCGGTTTCGGCGGTGACGGGCTCGATGTTGGCCGTGCCGCGCACGCCATCGGTGCCGAAGATCTTGCGTGTCTTCTGGGTTTTGCTCATGCGATCAAGGGCGGGTTGCGGGCGCGGGATCGAGGCGTTCGATCGTGACCTGCTCCGGTTGGACGCGCCGGACTTTCACGTCGACGGGGGTATGGACGACGATGCGTTTGGTGAGTTCGCGGGCGGCGGCGACGTCGACAAGATCGACGAAGACCTTGAGGTCGGAGTCCTGGAGTTGGTCGACGACCTGGCTGCGGCCGTAGACTTCGACTTGGACGTTGTTGGGGCGGACGGAGAAGACGCCAGGTTCGGCGGCGGAAGTCATGACGGTGATGGGGAGGTCGAAGGTGCGCTGGCGGAAGCCGAACGTGCTGGATCCGGGGTTATCGATGCCGGCGTCGATCATGAGCCAGCAGAAGACCGCGAGGATCAGGCAGACCAGTTTCCAGCCGAAGTTGGCGAGCAGCCGTTCGAGGTGCGGGCTCATGACCGGGCCTCCGGGTTGGCGGGTGGCCGACCGTTTGCCGGGGCTGCCGGCCGCAGGAAGGCGCTCCAGCGGAGCAGCCGGCGGCGTTTCGACGAAGCCCCCCCCGCCGGCACCAGAACCGAGGTCAGAAAGGAGCGCAGCTCCTCGACGGTAACGCCGCGCAGCATTTGCCCCCGGTGCGCGTAGGAGATCGCCCCCGTTTCCTCGGAGACCACCACGATCACCGCGTCGGTTTCCTCGCTCAGCCCGATGGCGGCGCGGTGGCGCGTGCCGAGGGATTTGCTGAGGTCTTGCCGCTGGGTCATGGGGAAGATGCAGGCGGCCTTGGCAATGCGATCGCCTCGCAGAATCACGCCGCCGTCGTGGACGGCATTGTTGGGGAAGAAGATGGTCTCGAGCATTTCCGGCGTCGCCTGGCAGTCCACCACCACGCCGGACTCGACGAAGTCATCCAGAGGGACGAGGCACTCGACGGCCACCAGGGCGCCGATGCGCATTTCCGAGAGGCGTTCGGCCGCCTGGATGATCACCTCGATGTTCTCGCGTTCCTCATGGGCGGAGGCGAACAGCGGGATGTTGCCCAACTCCGCGAAGATGCGGCGGAGCTCGGGTTGGAAGATGACGAGGACGGCAAGGGCGACACCGGCGAAGACGTAGCGGAGCAACGATTTGATGACTTCGAGGTTGAGGAGTGCGGCGACGCCGGAGAGCGCCATCAGGATGACCAGGAAGCCGAGCACAATCGGCCAGCCGCGCGTGCCCCGCACGTACATCAGGGGGTAGTAGATCAGGATCGCCAGGATCACGATCTCCACGGCCGGCCGCCATGCGTTCTGGATGAACTCCCAGATCATGTTCGTTGGTGCGCCCGCAGTAGTTCCCACATTCGGACTGCCTGAACCGTTTCGGCAACATCGTGCACGCGGACGGCCTGCACTCCGGCCTCCGCCGCCCAGCAGCTACAGGCCAATGAACCCGGAAGGCGAGCGTCGACCTCCGCCTTCAACAGTCTGCCGATAAATGACTTGCGCGACACGCCCAGGAGGAGCGGACGACCTAGCTTTGTAAAATGGCGCAGCGCACCGAGCAACTGCAAATTGTGTTCATCGTTCTTCCCGAAGCCGATGCCGACGTCCAGGATCACTTGGTCGGCCGCGACGCCGGCCTGCCGGAGTGCGGCCAGGCGGTCAGCGAAGAAGCCTTCGACCTCGGCGACGACGTCGACGTAGCAGGGGTGCTGTTGCATGGTCTGCGGGGTGCCCTGCATGTGCATGCACACGTAGCCGGCGCCGTGCGCCGCCACGAGGCGCCAGAGGCCGTCGTCCCCCCGATGGGCGCCGATGTCATTCACCAGGGAAGCGCCGGCCCGCAGCGCGGCTTCGGCGACTTCCACCTTCCGGGTGTCGATCGAGATGGGGACGGGGATGCGGCCGGCCAGTTGTTCGATCACCGGCAGCACGCGGCGGCATTCCTCGGCGGCCTCCACCGGCTGCGCGTTGGGTCGCGTCGATTCCCCACCCACGTCAATGATCTCCGCCCCCGCGTTCACCAGCTCCAGGGCGTGTTCGACCGCCGCTCCACTGCTGAAGTAACGCCCGCCGTCGGCAAAGGAGTCCGGGGTCACATTGACGATCCCCATGACCAGCAGCGGCCGGGGAAAATCGTAACGGAAACGGCCGGCGCGGAAACGCATCGACGGGCCGCCCCCGGGAGCGGGAGGACAACGGCGGGATGGGTTGCTCGATGGCGCGCGGTTCATCGGACGTCCTCCAGCATCTCCAAGACCCGCTCCGGGGGCATCGGATTCAGCATGCGCCGTCGATAGTCGCGGCACTTGTCCGCAACTTCGGGCGAAGCCAACAAGCGCCGGAGGCGTGTGGAACCTTCCACTCCGTCGAACTGCGACGGGTAGAGGTACTCGCCGACGCCGGCGCGCTGGACCCGGGCGCCATTGTCAGGTTGATCGTGACTCATGGCCACAATCATCTGGGGCACGCCGGCCAGGAAAGCCTCGGCGACGGTGCCGATCCCGCCATGGTGGACGACGGCGGCACAGCGCGGGAACAGTGCGCGGAAGGGGGTGGGGCCGAAGGCCCGCACGTTCTTGGGCAGATGGGGCGGTGCCAGATTCTCGTGCGGGACGATCAGCACCGCGCGTCGGCCGAGGCGGAGGCAGATCTCGACGGCGGTGCTCAGGAAGGACCCGGCCTGGAGGTTGGCCGATCCGGCGGTGAACAGGATGGGGCTTTCCGCCTCGGAAACGAACTCCTCGATCGCTCCCGGCAACGGCGGAGCCGGGGCCTGTTCGTCCAGAGGGAACCGGGTGGTCGCGCTTTGTGGCGGCCAATCCCGCTGCTTGGGGCCGAACCATTCCGGGAACAGAGCCACCACCCGTTTGGGGGAGGGCGCATAGCCGCGGAAGACCTGGCGGACAGGCGCACCCAGTCTCAACTCGGCGCGGTATTCGTTCAGGGCGCCCGCCAGGAGCCAATCCGTGTGCCAGTCGACCAACGCATAAACCGCCCGGCGCACCCAGTGCGGCGAGCGCATGAAGCGCTCCCACCCCGCGCGGAGAAGCGGCGGGCTCTCGACACTCAGGAACGCCGCCGGCTGCAGTTGAATCGTGACGATGGGCAGACGATCCGCCTCGGCCGCGATGCGGGCGGCAAAGGCCAGCCCCGCCCCCACCAAGGTCGTGCGCCCGGGGGCAACCTCCTCCCGGATCAATGGCACCGCATGCCGAAACGTCCGCTCGGCGTTGCGGGCGAGCAGGGCGAAACCTCGTCTTGGATGCCAGAGGTCCGGATGTCGCAGGATCGCCTCGTAATCCTCCACGGTTCCGTAGACCGCCGCGCGCACGCGCTCGGCGTGAAACAACTGTCCAAACGGCGCATGAACCACCGCCGTGACGTCGTGGCCCCTGGCCAGGAGCCCGTGCGCGAGCCACACGAAAGGCCGATTGTCCCCGGCGCTTCCCGAGGGCACCAGGATGAACTTGCGGCGTTTGCGTCTGAACTCGGTCATCCGGCAGCCTTCGGGCGTTGGCTCTGCTCGAGGTCGTTCAGCCGGTAGCGGGTGTGCAGGAGTCTGCGGACTTTCATCGGCGACAAAGATAAGCCGTGTCGTCGCCGAGTCAACACTGGACATGCGGCGGAATGCGCTCGACATCCCCGCGGGGAGGTCTAGAAAAGACTGCGAATTGCTGTCGAAGAAATCGCTGGCGCCGGCTACGGCGCGTGCAAAGGAGAAACCTATGGAGATCAGCAAACGCTGCACGGCGGAGTTCATTGGGACGTTCTGGTTGGTGTTTGGCGGGTGTGGCAGCGCGGTCCTGGCGGCGGCTTTCCCCGGTCTGGGAATCGGTTTCGTGGGAGTTGCCCTCGCCTTCGGATTGACGGTCCTGACGATGGCCTATGCCATCGGGCATATCTCGGGGTGCCACCTCAATCCCGCCGTTTCTCTCGGGCTGCTGGTCGGCCGCCGGTTCCGCGGTGCCGACTTCGTGCCCTACGTCATCGCGCAGATCCTGGGAGGAGTGGCCGGTTCCGCCGTCCTCTACCTGATCGCCAGCGGCAAGACGGGCTTTGATCTTTCCGGCGGATTCGCCGCCAACGGCTACGGCGCGCATTCCCCCGGCGGCTACGTCCTTGGCTCGTGCTTGGTCGCGGAGATTGTGCTGACGTACATGTTTCTCATGATCATCCTGGGCGCGACGGACCGGCGGGCGCCGGCGGGGTTCGCGCCGATCGCCATCGGTCTGGGCCTCACCCTCATTCACTTGATTGGCATCCCGGTCACGAATCTGTCGGTCAACCCGGCGCGCAGCACCGGGCCGGCGGTCTTCGTGGGGGGCTGGGCGCTCCAGCAGTTGTGGTTGTTCTGGATCGCGCCGCTGGTCGGTGCGGCGCTGGCCGGCTTGACCTACCGGCTCTTCGAAGCCAAGGTTAAAGCGAGCCCGTAGTCGGGCCCCTGACACGGCGCATGAAGGAACTGATGCAGAGCAGAACTCGTCGGCAAGACCGGGTGGTGTGGTGGCAGTTGGTTGTCTGGGTGGCGCTGGCGGCCTGGGTCGCGACCGCCCTGACCGGGTGCGGTGGTGGCTGACGCTGAGCCCTCGCGGACGCCAAGGCGGCGTCCTCACCAGCGGACAATCAGTGGCCAGCAGCTCGCGACCGCTCTCGCGCGGAGCCAGGTGGTAGCGGGCCGGCGCGAGTTCGTGTTCCGGTTTCAGGCGAACAGCTTGCCAATGCCGGCCGGCCGGAGCGGGCCTTTCATCGGCCGACCCACGGCCTCAGCCGCGCACGCAGGGTGTCGTCCTTCCGCTGAGGGGCCGCAGCCGGCATCACCAGGAGACACGCTGCGAAGTGTGTTCCTGAAGCCAGGCCACGTCCGCATTTGCCGGGGACGGCACGTTGAGCTGCAGGAGTTGGTCGCGCACCAACGGCGGGCGGATCCGCTCGTCACGCCATCGGCGGCCTTCCGCGTGCCCGTCGGCGAAGGTGAGGTTCGCACCGTCGAGGTGGTAACTGCCCGGGAAGTCAACGATGGTGTGGACGCCCAACTGGTTGTCGAGGTCGCTGGCGAAATAGCCGTCGTTGATGCTGTCCTCCCGTTCGTCGACGAACACGAACATCATCGAGGCGGGCACGCGGTTCAGATCGGCTGCCGTGCGGAAAGTGACGTATTGGTCGGACTGCCAGTAGGCGTTCACCCCGAGGACCTCGAGGCCGTTCATGTAGCAGTTCATCGACACGGTGCGCAGCCGCGGTCGCCAGCCCTCCGCCGTCGGCACCCCGCTCCGGTCGGCTGGACATCGGTATACCCCGGGCGCCTGGAGGTAGGGCGCCAGACGCGCCCCCTGGCGGAACGTCGGGTCCATCAACCACCGCACCTCCGTGTTGTCCGCGCTGCCGGACAGATCCATCCAGCCGCCCACCCAGCTCAGGCGTTCCGGTTCCTGGCCGGAACCCGGCCCATGGGCATTCGGCACCAGCGCTTCGGCGTGGTCCACACGGTACATTTCCCAGGCCAACTGGAGCTGTCGCAAGTTGCTCAGACACTCGAGGCGCACCGCCTGCGCCTTCGCCCGGCCAAGCGACGGCAACAGCAGACTGGCGAGGATCGCGATGATGGCGATCACGACCAGCAACTCCACCAGCGTGAACGCGACGGGCGTCCTCTGTGACGCGGGGCCCCGAATTCTCCTGCGGGCGCGTGTCTGTCCGTCGCTGGTCATGAATTCGTACCAACTGTACCCCACTGCCCGATCACGGGCCAGCACTGTGTCCGAAGCCGCAGAAGGCATGGCCGAGGCCGGCTACGGGCGCGCGCGCGACGAGGCCTTTCGCGCGGCCGTCGAGAGCGCGAAGCAACATTTCCACCGCTGCCCCCGTTGCTCGAACTACTTCTGCGACCGCTGCTGGAACATCGACAAGGGGCTCTGCTTGAGCTGTGCCCCGGATACGGAGGCGGAGATCGAGGCCGCCCGCGCGGAAGGTGAAGTGAGCGCCGCCCGGGAAGCCGCCACCGAGGAAGGCGCGCGGGCGGGAAAACAGAAGGACGTGAAGCGCTCCCGCCAGTTGGTCTGCCCCCAGTGCGGCGCCGAAACGCGCGGGGCCAAGTTCTGTCCGGAGTGCGGCTGCAAGCTGGCGCAGAAGGCAGCGTGCCCCGGCTGTGGAAAGGAAGTCGCGGCTGGCGCCAAGTTCTGTCCCGAGTGCGGACAACCGCTGACGTAGGCTTCGCTCCGGAGGTCAGAGGTCAGAGAGGGGGGGGTATTGACCGAATTCGCGGATGGCGTCGAACATGGCGACGACGTTGTCCACCGGTGTTTCCTCGAGGAGGTAGTCGTGACTCGCGCCCGCAACGTAGCCCCCGCCCGGTGCCATGATGGCGATGACCTGGCGCACGGCCTGGCGCACCGAGTCGGGCGTGCCTTCGATGAGCACGTGCTGCGAGTCGATCGCGCCGTTGAATAGCACCCTCCGTCCGTAGCGCTCTTTGAGCGTCTGCAAATCCATGCCTCGACAGCTCGGTTGAACTGCGTGGAGGCCGTCCAGGCCCGCCTCGATCATCAGCGGGATCAACGGTTCGAAACCGCCGCAGCAGTGAAGCTGCACCTCGAGCCGGTAGTCGTGTCCCAACCGGATCAAGCGTCTCAGGTGGGGCAGCAGAAAGCGCTCGAATTGACGGGGGCTCAACAGCGGTCCGTGCCGGCTGCCGAAGTCGTTTCCGATGAAGAACACGTCCAGGGCGTCGGTCGCCGACTCGAAGATACGCCGGCTCACCTCGAAGTAAAAATCCACCACGTGTCCGAGCACGGCGTCTACCACGTCGGGTGAGTCGCTCATCTTCAGCATCAGCCCCTCCATCCCGAGCAGGTCGGTGGCGTCGTGCCAGAAGGGCGACCAATCGCCGCCGAGGATCGCGTAGCGTCGGCCCCACTCGAGTGCCTCCGCGCGGACGTGGGAAACGTCCATCCAGGCCGGGTCTGGCCAAGGGTAGTCGTGGATCTGGGCCAGCGTGGCGGTGGCCAGCGGGTGCGTCATCGGCATGCCGCAGCCGAAGCCGTGCCGCTCGACGCCAAAGTGGGAACGGCCTGTGGCTCCCGGCACCAAGCCTCGATCCGGGCTGCGGGCTTCCGGGCCGGCATAGCGGGCGTGCACGCGGCGGAAGTCGTCCCCCAGATGAACCAGCAACGACTCGGTATCCGTGAAGCCGAGTTGTCGTTTGGCTTTGGCGAGAAACTCCGGTGACGCTCCACACCAACAGGGCACGCGATCCGGCTCCTCGTGGGCAAAGGCAGCCTGAACTCGCTCCCGCGAGGTCATTGAAACAGTTGCGGCACGAACTCGTTCAAGTACGCCCGCCAGTTGTCCCAGGTATGCGCGCCCTCCGTTTCCTTGTAGACCACGTCGAACTTGTGCTTCTGGAACAACTCGACGGTGGCGCGGGAGGTCTGAACGAGAAAATCGTCCTTGCCCGTCGCAAACCAGAACAACCGCAGCCCTTCCTTGAGTTTCGCGTCGTCGAGGACGGCGCAGTGCTTCTCCTCGAAGATGGGGCCTTAGGGTTGATTGCCCCCCATGCCGCCCGCGATGCCGAAGATCCCGGAGCTGTAAACGCCGAGATACCCGAACTTGTCCAGGTGCGGGATGCCGATGTTCAAGGTGTGCGCCCCGCCCATCGAAAGCCCGGCCATTGCCCGGTTCTTGCGGTCGGTGTGCACCCGGTAGCGCTTCTCCATTTGCGGCATGATGTCGGCGGCGAACTCCGGCTCGAATTCGCCGGAGAGCGGCATTCCAAAGCGAAACGGCCCCGTGTGCCCGTGCGGCATCACCACCACCATCGGCTTGGCTTTCCCGGCGGCGATCAGGTTGTCGAGGATGAACCCGGCGCGGCCCACGCTGCTCCACGAATCGTCGGAGTCAAAGGCTCCGTGAAGCAGGTAGAAGATCGGATAGCGGCCTTCGCCCGACTCGTAGCCCGGCGGGGTGTAGACGTGGAGCCGCCGGAACCGCTTCAGCGTCGACGACCAATACGTTACCGCGGAAACCGCCCCGTGCGGCACGTCCTTTGTGTCCAGCCAGTCGGCGCCCGGCACCTGCACCAGGCTCCACGTGTTCTCGTTCGATTCGCTGGTCTTCGGATTCCGCGGGTCCACCACGGTGACGCCGTCCACGTTGAAGCTGTAGCGATAGGCGCCGGGCGGCAGCGGGCCCACGGTCGCCTCCCAGACGCCTTCGGCCCCCTTGGCCAGCGTCTTACTCTGCCCGAAGCCGATGCCGGGGATGTCGCCGCTGCTCCCCAACTGCACGGCCTCGGCCTTGGGAGCGAAGATGCGAAACGTGACCTGGCGGTCGGCCGCAACCTCGGGGGATACGACGGCCGGCGGCGGTTGTCCGAACTGCTGGGCCTGAGGCGCAGGCACCATCGGGAGGAGCGCCACCAGCGTGGCGGAGAGGAAGCAGAAGGGGGCTCGGCGGTTTTGCATGGCAGGGGGTAGTCTCTGGTGATGGTTTGGATGCGAACAACACTTGGCGACCGGTGTCAAGCCGGAGCTATGGCGGACCCGGCTGGGAAGTCCAGTGCTCCCAACGCGTCCAGCCGGCGGATTTCCGCAGTGTAACCTTGGCGGAACGTCGGGTGCTGGAACCGATAGCCGAGCTCCATCTTCAGCCGGCGGTTCGAGACCTTCTTGCCCGTCGCGGCAGGCATCGTGCGGGCTGCTCCTTCCGACGGGGCAAAAGGAGGCAGGTCCCGCCCCAACGTCTCGGCGAGCCAACGGCAGAAGAGCAACTGCGTCACCGGTTCGTCATCAACGGCGTTATAGACCTCGCCCGGGCGGCCGGCCTGGAGCGCGGCCAAAATGACGCCAACCAGATCGTCACGGTGGATCATGTTGAGGATCCGTTCGCCCTTGCCGGGGATGACAGCTTCGCCCCGCAGCATCTGCTGGAAGAGGCGGCCGCGGTCGGGCCCATAGATGCCGGCCACGCGCAGGATCACGGCGGGGAACCGCCGCTCCCGCGCCGCCGTCAGCAGGAGTTGTTCGGTTTCGACGAGCATCTTGGCGGTATCGGCCGCCGGCTCGGTGGGGCTGGTTTCCTTGACCAGGGAACCGTCGTCCTGGCCATAGACGCTGGTGCTGCTGGTATAGACGAATTTTCGCGGCGGCGACCCGGCAAGCCAGTCGGTCAAATGGCGCGTGCCGTCGAGATACACCTGGCGGTATTCGTCGGTTCCTCCGACGCGCGAGGCGGCGACCGTGTTGACCACCCAGTCGAACGTGCCGGGCAGCGCGGCGAGCGTCGCGGCCTGGGTGACGTCGGCGACCAGCGGTTGAATGCCAGCCGCTTCGAGTTCCGCGGCGGCCGTGGCGCTTCGACGCACTCCGAAGACCTCGTGACCTTGACGAACCAGCGCGGCGCCGAGTGGCACCCCCACGTAACCACATCCTACAATCAAGACACGCACAGTGGGATGGAACACCGGAACTCTCCGATCCACAAGCGCGCCGAGCGGCTCACGGCCGCAGGGCCCCAAATCCGCCGCCTAACCCGCATAGTTCACACGCGATGAGCGTGTGAACTATGCGGGCTAAACACCCCGCCGGTTGCTCTCCCGACGAGTGCCGAGAATGTCGAAAAACTGCTTGGCCTCGGCGTCTTCCGGATTGGCGAGCAGCCGGGTCCGGTGGCGGAGCGATTCCAATTCGGTCACGTCTTCCTGTTCGGCCACGTAGTAGATGGGCTTTCCGCGTTCGCCGTAGATGGCATAGGAATACCAGTTCATCATGAACGGCTCGCCGTTCTTGCGGTAGTTCCAGGTCTGGCCGTGGAAGACCTCGCGGCGGAGCAGTTTCTCCTTCAGTTGGCGAACCACGGCGCGGTCGGTGTGTTTTCCCTGGAGGATGCGCGGTGTCTTGCCGCGCAGATCATCGCGATGGTAGCCGGTCATCTTCAGCCAGGCCGCATTCACGTAGACAATGCGGGGTCCCGACGGACCCTCCAATGTCACGTCGGTCACCATGATGCCGCGTCGCAGGTTCTCGAGGACGATCAGCCAATCGAATTTCAGTTGCATGACGTTGTGGTTCCCAATGCTACCCGTTCGGTTTCCGGCCCGCCCCTGAAGCCCGTCTCGAGTATGAAAGGCGGTCTCCGGGCTCGTTCCCTTGCCTGCCCATCGCCGGGCCTACGATGTTCCGTGCGATCCTTGCCCCCCAGGAACGGCGGCAAACTTGTCCAGGGAGCACGCCATGTCAAGGGGCGGCTGCCGGCCCGGATCCTCGCGCAAGTGGCGCTGCGGGTTCGTTCGTCCCCCGTCGTAGCGCGGTTCTCGCCCCTGCGGACGGGCGTTCTGTCGGCTCCGGCGCGGTTCTGCATTCCAGCCGGCATACGGCGCGGCCTGCGGGTGCACACTGGATCGGCGCACCGCCGGGCTGTGAAATATGCCGGCCAGGTGGTCTTTCAGCGGAATCAATGCGGAACGCCTAACCCCGACTGCCAGAACTGGAGGCAGACGGGCGTGGCGGCGGGAACCGGTTGGCCGACGGGCGTGAGGGCGCCGCTCTCGGGGTCGATACGGAAGACCACGATGGTGTTCGATCCCTGGTTGGCGGCCAGGAGCCAGCGGCCGCCCGGCGCGATGGCGAAGTGACGCGGCGTCTTGCCCAAGGTCGAGGTCGCGTGGCGAAAGGAGAGCCGGCCGGTCGCCGGGTCGACGGCGTAAACCGCGATGCTGTCGTGTCCGCGGTTGGAGGCGTAGAGGAAACGGCCCGTAGGATGAACCTCGATTTCCGCCGTGGTGCTCTCGCCGGTAAACCCGGGCGGCAGGGTGCCGATCGTCTGGATTTCCTTGAGGCCCCCGAGCGCGGGATTGTTCGTGAAGACGGTCACGGTGGAGAAGAGTTCGTTGACGACGTAGACGACAGGTTGTTGCGGGTGGAAACAAAGGTGGCGCGGGCCGGAGCCGGGCTTCAGCGTGACGGCGGGCGGGTCGCTGGGGTCGAGACATCCGTCCTCCTCGAAGCGGTAGACGAGCACCTGGTCGAGGCCGAGGTCGGGGACGTAGACGAAGCGGCCGGCGGCGTCGGGGTAGATGCCATGGGCGTGGGGGCCTTGCTGGCGCTTGGGGTTGATGCTGGATCCCTCGTGCTGGATGAAGCCGGCCACTGCCCCCAGGCGGCCGTCGGCGCCGATGGGGAAGACCGCGACGCTGCCGCCGGAGTAGTTGGCGACCAAGGCAAACTTGCCGTTCGGATGGACGGTGACATGGCAGGGGTGCGCCCCCTGGGTGGCCTGTTGATTGAGGCGCCGCAGGCGGCCGGAAGCGGGATCGACGGTGAAGGCGGTGATGGCGCCTCCAGGTTGTCCCTGGAACCGGTCGATTTCGTTGACTGCATAAAGCCAGCGGCGGTTCGGGTGGACGGCGAGGAAGGAGGGGTTCTCGATTTCGGCGGCGAGACCCAGCGGTTCGAGCTGGCCGGAGGCGTCGTTCCAGCGGTAGTGGAGGATGCCGCGGTTGGGGCCGCTGGCGTAAGCGCCGACGTAGACCAGGGTTTGGCCCGGTTGCACGATCGGGGTCTCCGGGGCGGCCGACGCGGCGCTGCCGGCTCCGGCTAGAAGGGAAAGGGAAGTCAAAGCCATCGTGAGGCGTTGGTGCAGTGATTTCACGAAGGCGCAGGATAACAGAAGCAGTGCGGAATCCGATGAAAAAGTGGTGGAGGAGGAGAGAAGGGGCGAACGTTCCGGCTCAGGCACGCCGGGCCAATGATGTCCGAATGCAAACTGAGACGCGATCCCGGCGTTGCCTGCGGCCGGCTTGTTCAGTGCCTTCCGCCAAAAATGCTTGCGCCGGCTTGCGGGCTCACTAGCCTGCGGTCGGCGGAGTAGCCAAGTGCTAAGGCAAGGGCCTGCAACGCCCTCATACGTCGGTTCAATTCCGGCCTCCGCCTCCAGCCTCAACTCCCGGCAAACCCGCGCGCCAGTGAAAGTTCAAGCCTGCTGCGCATGGAACGGCAACGCTTTGGGGGCTTGCTCGATTGGGTCGACGAACTCAGTGCCCGGTTCGCCGAACGGCGACGGAAACCAGCGGTGAGTCCAGGATCACTTCGTCAGGTCAGGGGGACGGGAGCGTGAACGGATTGTTGTTGGACTCGCTCGGCCGATAGAGCTCGCCGTCATGATACTCGGCGTAGCGGTAGACCCCGGAAGTTGCCGTGAAAAACGTCAACCGCATGAGTTCGTAGTAGACACCCGGGTCGTTGCCGTCTTCGTCGTACGTGAAGATCAGCCGCGCGGTCCGGCTGTCGACCTCTTCGTAGCTCCAGTTGCCCGGGTAGTCTTTCGATGTGCCAGGCCAGTAGAAACGGGTCTCACTCGTGAACACGTATCCTTCCAGGCTCTTGCCGACGAGAATGGCGGCCATCTCCGCGGCTGTGGGCGAGAGATCGACGCTGCTCAAATCCAGGACCCCGGTGTTGACGCTTCCCGGGGCTTCCACGCCGCCGTTGTATTCGGAGTAGCGGTAGTTGCACGTGGTCTCGGTGACGAAGTCCATGACGACCTCCTCCCGGTAGACGTTCGGGTTGTTGCCGTCGGCGTCGTAGGTGAAGACCAGCAAGCCGGTGTTGGGTCCGGTCGTCTGGTAGCTCCAGTCGCCGTCCTCACCATTCCAGTCGAACCGGTTTGTGCTGACGAACTCATACCCGCCCCAACTGCCGCCCACCAGCAACTCGGCAGCCTCTTCCTGAGACGGGGCCAGACCTCCCGCGGAATCCTCGACGACCAAACGAAAGAAGCGCGCCGGGGCCGCTGACGTGTCCACATCGTGCAAGACCGTCTGCCCGTCCCCGCTTTTTGAAAGCAGAGCGGCGCCCCAGGCCCCCAGGTCGGTGGCGGACTCCAAGGCGTATTGCTTGCCGACCTCGGTGGGGAAGCTGATCTGCAACAGGTCGCCCGTGCGGGTCAACGTGAGCCGGATGTCGGCGGCGCCCAGACTGGAGACACAGACCAACGAAAGAAGCCCGAAGCGATAGAGGGAAGCGTTCATGGCCATCAGCGAGTTCTTCTTTTGGATCGTCGACACTATGATCCTGTGGAGGAGACTAGGTCAAGTGATACCCGGACCCTTGCGAACGCGAAGTGGTCGCTACGATCCGGCGGCGGGAGTCGCCCGTCCCCGGGCGCAGGGAGTGTCGCAGCGGAGCAGCACTCCGATTTCAGAAGCCGCCTTCGTCGGGTCGGACCTTCCTGCGGCCGAGGACGGCCGCAACCCGAAAAAGCTGGTTGGCGTGCGGGCGTGGTGAGGGACTCGACAGCCCGCAAGGTTGGGGACCGCGGCTCGTCCCCGGCGCGCCGTAGCCTTGGCGGAGGCGGCTGGAGCCGCAGCCAAGGGTGTGTGCGTTCGGCTGCGGGTC
>CAYSPU010000088.1:0-20620 GCA_964432995.1 uncultured Verrucomicrobiota bacterium | reverse complement strand
TCGATGTCATCATTCCATGTATGACGCTCCCTCACCCCGGCCCTCTCCCATCCGCTGGGAGAGAGTGCCCCCGCGCCCGCGGGAGGCGGGTGAGGCATCCTTCCTTCACGCGCAGGAGCCGTTGTTGTCCCGAGTGGGGGTGGAGCCGAGAATGAGGAACCACGGATGAACACTGATGGACACGGATTGGTCTGGGGTTCTGCCCCGCACGTGCGGGGCGAACGTCACGCATGGGGCAGGCATTCTGTATCCGTGTCCATCCGTGGTTGGACTCGGGTCATTACGTTCAGCAGGCCGGATGAGCGACTTTTTTGACAACTGGACGGTGCAGGTGCGGAAAGGGTTGCTGGATCTGTATGTGCTGAGCGCCCTCGCCGCCCGGGAGCGGTATGGCTACGACCTGGTGAAGGCGCTGGCGGAGGTGCCGGGTCTCGGGGTGACGGAGGGCACGTTGTATCCGCTGTTGTCGCGGCTGCGGCTGCAAGGGCTGGTGAGCACCCGGTTGGTCGAGTCCGCCGAGGGCCCGGCGCGGAAGTATTACGCGTTGACTGAGGAAGGTCGGCAGGTGCTGGCCCTGATGCAGGAATACGTGGATCGTTTGAACGCCGGGGCCCGCACCTGGCGACGCCAAGGAGACGCATCATGAGTACGTGGACGACAGCCGCACGGCAGGAGTTGGCGTCGTATTTCGAACGTTTGACACCCTCGCTGAAGGCGGCGGGGGCAGACCCGGTCGAGGTGATCGAGGATCTCCGTCAGCACCTGGAGCGCGAGGTGGCAGCGCAACAACTGACGGTGGTGACGGAGGCGGATGTGCGTCGGCTGCTGGCGCGGATTGGGGCTCCCGAACCCGAGGCGCCGGCGACGCCACCGAGCGTTTCCGGCGCGGCGGGTGGCGGCGCGGACGTTGGCTCTGCGAAACCGCGGCGGCTGCGTCCGGGGATCTGGCTGTTGTTCCCCGGGGTATTGCTGCCGGCGATCGCCTGGTTGATCGAGTCGGCGACGGGGATGTGCGCGGGTGCGTTCTTCGATCCGATGCCGACGTGGGGGCATGTGCTGGTGGTGGCGTTGGTGCCGGTGGTGAACGGGTGGTGTTGGCGCGCGGCGCGGGCCGCCAGGGCGGGTGGCCCGATGCCGTCCCGCTGGCTGGCCTGGGCCAACGGCGCGGCGATCGGCGTGACGATATACTACAGCTTGCAGTTTCTGCCGTTACTGCTGCCGGGGTTGGTGGCGATCATCGTGTTCGGGTGGGGGCTGTTGCCTTGGGCGCCGATGCTGAGCCTGGTGGCGGCCGTGCTGCTGCGCGGACATCTGCGTCGGGTGACGGCGGAGGCGGGGGCGGCGAGGTGGCCGGCGCTGTGGCCGGCGGCGGTGGCGGCCTTTGCCGTGCTGGTGGTGTTCGACGTGCCGACCTGGGCCACGCGGATCGGTCTGGATCGAGCCGTGAGCGAGGATGCGGCGGTTCGGAACCGGGGGTTGGGGCTGCTGCGGAGTCTCGGGGACCACGAGACGTTGCTCAGGTCCTGTTACGGCCGCACGCGACGGGCGGCGCAGATGGACTTGGCCGGGATGATGTTGACCCGGGGGCGCGCAGTGCCGGTGGAGCGGGCACGGGAGGTCTACTACCGCGTGATGGGGCGACCATTCAATGCGGTGCCGCCGCCGGTGGTGCGGACGGGGCGGGGGACGCCGATCGATTTCGATGATTGGACCTGGGACCCGGAGCAGGGCGGCGAACAGGTGGGCGGCCGGATTCGGGGCTTGTCGGTGGTCGGATCGCGGCTGGACGCCGTGGTGGAGGCGGATGCGGCTTTGGCGTATTGCGAGTGGGTGATCGAGTTCCGGAACGATGCGCGGGAGGCGCACGAGGTGCGCGCGCAGGTTCTGCTGCCGCCCGGCGGGGTGGTCTCGAGGCTTACGCTGTGGATCAATGGCGAGGAACGCGAGGCGGCATTTTCAGGCCGGGCGCAGACGCGTCAGGCCTATCAGTCGGTGGCGATTCAGCAGCGGCGGGATCCGGTTCTGGTGACCACGGCGGGGCCGGATCGGGTGTTGATGCAGTGTTTTCCGGTGCCGGCGGGTGGCGGCACGATGAAGGTGCGTCTGGGCATCACGGCGCCGCTCGAGTTGGCGAGCCTGCGCGAGGGGCGGTTCCAATGGCCGTGCTTCATCGAGCGGAACTTCAGCGTTCCGGATGGCTTCCGGCATTCGCTCTGGCTGGACACGGCGGACGCCGTCGCGGTGAAGGCCCCCGCGCTGTCAGCGGACGCGGCGGGAAACGGTGGGCGCCGGACGGTCCGCGGTGAATTGGCGGACGCCGCGCTGGTCGGCGGCGGCGGGTTGGTGCACCTCGAACGAGATCCGGAGGTGCGGGAAGTGTGGACCGCGGACGCCCGGGTGCAGCCGGCGCGGGTGGTTCAAGGGATGTTCGGGACAACGCGGTCGACGCCCGCCTCGAAATTGGTGCTGGTGGTGGACGGTTCGGTGTCGATGCGGGATTCGGCGCGGGCGGTAGCCGACGCGGTGGCCGCGCTTCCGGGCAGTGTGGATCTTGAGATCCTCGCGGCCTTTGACAAGGTGCGATCGCTCGGGGGCACCGCAAGCGGTGAAGCGCGGCGGACGTCGCCGGAGTTGGCCGCACTGCTGCGGCGAATCGGTTACCATGGTGGCCAGGACAACGTGGCGGCTCTGGTCCGAGGCTGGGACGCGGCGGTCTCTTTGCCAGGAAGTGTTCTGGTTTGGGTCCACGGACCGCAACCGGTGGTGTTGGGCGCGGCCGACAGTCTCCGCCAACGCTGCGAGCGGGCGGCGAACGGGCCGCTGATCTACTCGTTCCAGGTGGCGCCCGGCCCCAACCGGTTGCTGGAGCGGTTGGGCGATCTCCCGCGAGTGCGCTCGGCGGCGCGAGCGGGTTCGGTTGCGGACGACCTCGCACGGTTGCTGACGCGGCTGACCCAGGCGACCGACGAGCCGGTTGTCCAACGGACGGTGTCCGCCCAGAGCGCGCTTCCGGAGTCGGCAGGGCGCCGGCAAGTGTCGTTCCATCTGGCCCGGCTGTGGGCGCAGGACCGGATCCGCGAACTCCGCGGTCAGCGCCGGGCGGCGGCGGACGCCGAGGCGGTGCGGATGGTGGGTCGATATCAACTGGTGACCCCAATCAGCGGTGCGGTGGTGCTGGAGACGGAGGAACAGTTCCGGCGCTTCGACCTGCAGGCTGCCGCGAAGGAGACCACCCCGACCATGCCGGCTCCTGGGCTCGAGGTGGCGGCTTTGCCCCCGATGCTCGAAGTGGCGGCGGTCCCCGAGCCTGGGACAATCGCGTTGTTCGTATTGGGCGCAGCCGCTCTCGGGGTGGGCGCGTTGCGCTGCCGGCGGAGGAGGGGCGCCTCGCTGAGTACGTCGTCCACAACGTCCCGGTCGGACTCACGCGATCCCTTTCCATGAACCGACAGGTAGGGCGACCTCTCCGAGGGCGCCAGAAGAGTATGCTCGTGAACCACTTGTTTCCGGCGCCCTCGGAGAGGTCGCCCTACCTCCGAAGGGTTCATGGTCCCAATGCGTGCGCTCGAGCGGACGGAGGCATCTCCATGAACCGGGGGTTGGCGAGCGTGCGGCTCCTGCTTGGGGGTCGGGTCGACGATGTGCGCGCCGATCTCGGAGGGGGCTTTGGCCGATTGGTCGCTTTCCAGTTAACGCTGATTCTGCTGGGTGCCGGGCTGTATGGCGCTGCGATGGGTTGGTGGCGTTCCCCACTCATGGCGGCGTACAACTTCGTGAAGTTCCCGCTTGTGATCCTGGCGACCACGATGGGCAACGCGCTGCTCAACGGCATGCTGGCCCCCTTGCTGGGAGTCGACCTGCGCTTCCGCGACAGCCTTCGACTCGTGCTGATGAGCTGCGCGCTGGCCGCGGTGATTCTCGGCGGCTTCGCGCCGCTCATGGCGTTTCTGGTCTGGAATGCACCGCCTCTCCGCCCCGGCGAGGCTCCTCCCGAAGTCGTGTACCGCTTCATCCAGTTGGCTCAAGTGGCCGCGGTGGCCTTTGCCGGGGTGATCGCCAACGTCCGGCTCTTCCGCGCCCTCGAATCGTTGGCGGGCACACGGCGCGCTGCTGGGCGTGTCTTGTTTGCCTGGCTGGCGGGGAACCTGTTCTTCGGCAGCCAGCTCTGCTGGATTCTCCGGCCGCTCATTGGCAGCCCGAACCTCCCCGTGCAGTTCCTGCGGCCCGATGCCTTGAACGGCAATTTCTACGAAACCGTCTTCCACGCAGTCGCCACTTTGCTCCGATCGATGGACTGATCCACCTCAAACCTCCCTCACACCATGAACGACACCAATCCTCCCGCGCCGGCTCCGTCGGCACCGCCACCACTGCACCCGTCTTCAGCCCCGATCGACACGCGCCCGGTTGCCGGTGTCGGCGCCGCGGTCGAGGCCATCCTGCGCCAGCCGTTGCGCGTGAGTCATCACTTCCGTCAACTGCAGGGCGCGGCCTCGCTGACCGCGACGTTCGTGGGCGTCGCCTTGGCCGCGGCGCTCGCCTACGGGCTGGCGGTCGGAGCGTTCTCCGGCGGCACGCAATGGTGGGCCGCGCCGGTCAAGATAGCCGTCGGCCTGCTGGCTTCGGCTCTGATTTGTCTGCCCAGCCTCTTCATCTTCGCTTGCCTGAGCGGGTCCACCGCCCGACTCCGGGAAGTGGTGGGGTTGCTGGCCGGACTGCTCGCCCTGATGACAATCCTGCTGGTCGGCTTCGCGCCCGTTGCCTGGGTCTTCTCGCAATCCACGGAATCCGTGGTGGCGATGGGGGTGTTGCATCTGGCGTTCGGGGCGATCGCCACGGGCTTTGCCCTCCGGTTCCTGGATGTGGGTTTGAGCGAACGCGGAGGTCAACTGGGGGGCGTCCGGATCTGGATGGTGATCTTCGTGTTGGTCCTGGTGCAGATGACCACGGCGCTGCGGCCGTTGCTGGGGACGGCCGACACCTTCCTGCCGACCGAGAAACGGTTCTTCCTCAGTCACTGGTCCGAGTGCCTTCGCGATCAGGCCAAGGGCGCGGAGTAGGAACGCGGGAACGAGCCGCTGAGGGTGCGAAGTCCTCCGCCAGGAACCAGGCGGAGCCGTAACCGTCGGCGTCTTTGATCCCGTTGTGCTGCCCGGGCTCATGGAGGTATGCCAGGCCCATGCAACCTTTTGTTGCAACCGCAACAAAAGGTTGCATGGGCCTGGCGGCGCATCGGCCGTCGCAACCAAGCGCCGACGGACGGTGCGCCGGCGGATGGTCTCGACAGCAAGCCGCCTCGCTGCTACAGGGAAGAAGAACTCGAGGTGGATGGGTGTTTGCGGTGGCGCCTGACTTCGGAGGCTTGGTTCAGGTGGAAGAGAGTCCGAGGTTCGACGCGAATCACGGAGCGACGGCATGAGGGATTCGTCCTTTGAGAGCTTCCCGTGGTGGATGGTCGCGGCCTGCAACGCGGTCGGTCTGGGCGTCTATGCGATTGGCCTCTACCTGACGTTTCGTCTGGGGACCGTGTACGGGGTGCTCTATGCGGCCTACTGCGTCTGGATGGAATGGCGGCTCCTCTCCGGGAGTTGTCGGCACTGCTACTACTTCGGCAGGCGCTGCGGTTTCGGAAAGGGGTGGGTCTGCTCGTGGTTCTTCGTCAAGGACACCGAAAAGGGGCTGGGCGCGAAGTCCATCTCCTGGCGGGACGTGGTTCCTGATTTTCTGGTTTCGCTGATTCCGCTGGGCTTCGGGATCGCCCTGCTGATTCGGGGTTTCTCGTGGCTGGTGCTGGTCCTCCTGGTGATGCTCGTGGTCCTCGGTTCGGTGGGCACAGGCCTGGTGCGGGGACAATTGGCCTGCAAACACTGCCGTCAACGCGAACTCGGCTGCCCGGCCGAACAGTTGTTCCGGAAGACGAAACAGGCTTCGTGAGCGCGGTCGAGTGTGCTTTTCTTTTTGCCCGGCCGTCCGTTCCCGGGTAGACGTCGGTCATGCCACTGACAGAAGTCACGCTGACCGAGTTGCGGCGCCTGGTGGGCGGCGACAGTGTCCTGACGGGCCGCGAGGATCTCATCGCGTATTCCTACGATGGCACGGCGGCCTTGCAGCAGTTGCCGGGGTGCGTGGTCTTGCCGCGTTCGACGGAGGATGTGGCCGGCATCCTGCGCCTGGCGAACGACCGGGGAATCCCCGTGGTGACCCGCGGTTCGGGCACGGGCCTCAGCGGCGGGAGCCTTCCCGTTGCCGACAGCCTGGTGCTCTGCCTGGTCAAGATGGACCGGATCCTCGAGGTCGACCCGGCCAACCTGACACTCCGCGCCGAGGCGGGAGCGACGACGGTGGCGGTGGCGAACGCGGCGGAGGCGGCGGGCCTGTTCTATCCGCCCGACCCCGGGTCGATGAAGATCTCGACCATCGGCGGCAACGTGGCGGAGAACTCGGGCGGTTTGCGCGGGCTCAAGTACGGGGTGACGCGGAACTACGTTCTGGGGCTCGAGGTGGTGCTGCCGGACGGCGAGATGCTGTGGACCGGCAACAAGTGCGTGAAAGACGTGGCCGGTTACTCCTTGCGGGATTTGTTCGTCGGATCCGAAGGAACGCTCGGGGTGATCACCAAGGTGTTGTTGCGCTTGATCCCGCGGCCGGCGGCCCGCCGCACGCTGGTTGCCACGTTCGCGCGCATGGACCAAGCCGCCGAAGCCGTGTCGGCCATCATCGCCGCCCGGATCATCCCGTGCACCCTCGAGTTTCTGGATCGGACCACCATTCAGTGTGTCGAGGAGTTCGCCCGCATCGGGCTGCCGCTGGATTGCGAAGCGCTGCTGCTGATGGAAACCGACGGACACCCGGTGGTGGTCGACGAGGAAGCCGAGCAGATGGCGAAGATCTGTCGGGACCGCGGGTGTCGGGAGGTGCGCATGGCGGCGGACGAAGCGGAAGCCACACGGCTGGCGAGTGCGCGGCGCACGGCGTTCTCGGCGCTGGCCCGCGTTTCCCCGACGACCATTCTCGAGGACGCCACCGTGCCGCGGAGCGAGCTGGCGCCGATGATCTGCTTCATTCAGGAGGTCGCCCGGCGCTACAACCTTCGGATGGGCACCTTCGGCCACATGGGCGACGGCAACCTGCATCCCACCTGCCTCACCAACGAACGGGATGCCGACGAGATGCATCGGGTCGAGAAGGCGTTCGAGGAGATCTTCGCCGAGACCGTCCGCCGCGGCGGCACCATCACCGGCGAACACGGCGTGGGCGTGGCCAAGAAACGGTTCCTGCCCGGGTTCGCCGGTCCCGCCCCGATGCGCGTCATGCGCGAACTGCGGAAGGCTCTCGATCCCAAGGGCATTCTCAACCCGGGCAAGATGTTCTGAACCGCGGAGGGCACGGATCGCCGTGGATGAGTCCGGAAGAGTCGCAAACTTGGGACTTGTCACCTGCCGGCACCAGGAGTCTGATCCGCGAAAGGCTGCACCATTTCGGTGCGGACAAACAAGGAGGCGGCAGATGAAACACGAGGAGCTCAGCGAGCAAATCATCGGCGCTGGCATGCGCGTGCTGAACGAACTCAAACCCGGTCTGGACGAGAAGATCTATGAAAACGCCCTGGCAGTGGAGCTCCGGGAGCGAGGATACACTGTCGAACAGCAGCGAGCCTACCCGGTGCACTACCGCGGGATTCTGGTAGGCCGATTGGTGCCCGATCTCATCGTGAACGGGAAAGTGATCGTGGATCCAAAGGTCGTGACAGCTTTCACGGAGAGCTATCTGGCACAAATGCTGGGCTACCTGACGATCAGCGGACTGGAACTGGCGCTCCTGCTCAACTTTAAAGAGGCGAGATTGGCCTGGAAGCGGGTGGTCCGTTCGATCACAGGCACCGCAGATAGAAAGGGATAGAAGCGCGGATGGCGCGGATCGACGCGGATGGAACCACGGGTGGGTCCCGGTGCTTCGGTTCTGCCGATATCCGCGGCCATCAGCGGGATCCGCGGTGAAACCGAGGAGTCCACTCATCCGCGGTCATCCCTCAGAAACGGTCGTCTGATGGCAAACCGAGCAGTTGGTGGGCGCGCTCGATCACGCGGTTCGCTGCCGGTTCGGGCAGGACGTCCTGGGCCATGGCGATCAGCAACTGACGGCTGTCTTCGGCGGCGAGGCGCGCTTCACGTTCGAGCGGCACCTGCGCCAGCGAGGCGCCCTGGGTCCAGAAACCGCCTCCGCCCCACTGTGCGGCCTCCTCCGGCCATGGGCGGTCGGGCAATCCCTCGGCGAAGGTCGTTTTGCGGACGTCCGGAGTGGACGGCATCCAGAGTTGGAGAGCGACCACGGCCAGCGCGGCTGCGCCGGCCGCCGGGAGGAGCCAGCGGATTCGGGGCGTGCCCGTCCGGAACACTTCGCGCAGGGGAGGGAGCCATCCGGCAACTCGACGATCTTCGGCCGCCTGATCCCGGTGTGGAGCGGTTGTGTTCAGCTCTTGAGTGATGCGAGACGCCAGTTGTGAGGGGGCCGGGCAACGGGCGGCGTTGGCTTGGGCGCGCAAGGCTTCGGCGAGGCGTTGGTGGGGGTTTGGCTCTCGAGTGGGCGGCCGGGGGGAGACGTGGGCGTCCTGGCCGGTGTTTGGAGGACAGGGCAGGATGCGTGACAGCCAGGGGAACATCATAACGCCTCCTTTCGGGGAAGGTCGGTCTCGGGGGACCGGAGTTTCCTCAGCAACTGCTTGCGCGCCCGGTGCAGCAGGACGCGAACGTGCAAGGCCGTGCGACCAGTGACGCGGGCAACGTCGCGGATGGACAAGTCCTCCGCGTAACGGAGCCAGAGCACCTCGTGCTGGTCGGCGGACAGTTGGCCGGCCAGTTGCCAGAGTGCATTCCAGGCGTCGGCCGACTGGACGGCGGCGGCCGGGTCGGGACCGTCGGCGGGATGTTCGGTGTCCACTTCTTCCGTGGGCCGACGCGAGCGGAGGTGGTTTAGGGCGGTGCGGCGGGCGATGGTGAACAACCAGGAGGGAAAGGCCTGCGCGGAGCGGAAGCTGCCGAGGGACCGATGGGCTTTGAGGAAGGTCTCCTGGGTCAGGTCCTCGGCGTCCTGCACGTGACCGATCATCCTGTAGAGATAATGGAACACCGGCGGCGAGTAGCGTTCGACGAGACCGGCGAAAGCGTCGGGACACCCGCTGCGGGCCTGGAGGATCAGTTCCACGGGGACAGGAGGGTGCTCGGGTGACGTCGCTTCCCCCGCGGCCGGCAGGGGGGCGGCCGCCAGGCGTGGGTTTGCGGCGAGCAGGGTCGACGTCACGTCCGGCATCTGTGCGCTTGTTTCGTCCGCAGGTCAATCCGCCTCGTCGATGCGGTTCATGAGTTCGCTGGTCGCCATGCTGGCGTTGATCGTGATCACCCGATCGGAGGCGGTGGTGGTCACGTTTTGGGCCAGGGTTCGCAGCCCGCCCGGCGCTTGGTCGTTGTTCAGCAGGGCGAAGGCGATCAAGCCCTGCGCGACCTGTTGCACCTGCTGGGCAACATCGGCGGACGCCAGCCGAATCTGCAGTTGCGCCCGGACGCGATCGTCGTCTTCGCCCACGCTCAGGCGGGCGCCCTCGGCTTGTTTGAGCAGGGCGGCCTTGGGGGGGAGATCGGCGCGTTGGGCGAAGCCCTCGGCCAGGGCGACAAAGAAGAAGCCGCGAGCGGCATTCGGGTAGCCGGTCATGGCTTGGCTGGCGGCGAGGCTGGGCGATTGTCTGAGCAACACGCTGCGGCCCTTCTCGACGACGTCCTGTCGGCCGCCGGCGAGCACCCAACCGCCCGGCGCGAACATGACGTAACTCTTGTCGTTCAGGCAGTAGACAGGGGTGTCGGCTGTGCCCTGCCTGGTGACTTTCAGTTTGGGCACGTCGCGGTCGAGGGCGCGTTCGAGGGCTTTCTGGACCGGCAAAGAGGTTTCGATGAGCACCACCCCGGTCGGGTCCTGTCGGCTGTCGAATCGCGTGCCATAGAGCGTGATGCTGCGGATCTTCTTCCAATCCAGGTCGAAGTCCAACTCCCGCTGGAGATCGGCCCGGAGCTGTGTGGTCTTGCGTGCCAAGGGGCCCTCGATGAAGCGGGCGCCGACTTTGGTGGCGCGGAAGGCGTCGGCGTCCAGGTGCAGGATCCAGCGGGCGTTATCGGCGATGTGCTGTCGGTTGACGGGGCCGGCGAGCACAAGCGGTGCGGTGAGCAGGGCGGCGAACACGGATAGACTCTTCATGGGATTGGCTTTCACATCGGCCGGGCCTGGCGGCGGTGTGCCACCCGTTTCCTGATGCGGGTTGGCGTGGCGTTCAGGTTGCCGGTCACACTGGGAAGTCACGGCAGCCTCACAGAAGGTTACAGGGTTCTGGGTTGAGAGGTTCAGGGTTCTGGGTTGAGAGGTTCAGGGCTGGAGAGGTTCAGGGTTCAGGGCTGGAGAGGTTCAGGGTTCAGGGTTGAGAGGTTCAGGGTTCAGGGTTGAGAGGTTCAGGGTTCAGGGTTGGAGAGGTTCAGGGTTCAGGGTTGGAGAGGTTCAGGGTTCACGGTTGGGAGGGAGCAACGTCACCAATCCACTGCCGTGCCGCCGTGCCAGTCCCTGCGTCTGCATTGGGCGGTCACGTTGGTTGCGCGCCTGCGGGGACTGTGACAAGATTGGCCCATGCTTTGCCAAAATCGCGCAAGCCGCAGCCACGGGGCGTGCGGAGATTCTGGCGGGTATATCGCCCTGTGGGGAGTTGGCTGGCCAAGGGGAACTTGCGCGGGGTGAATCGGTTATGAATGGTCCAGGCAACAGACGATCCATCTCCCGGCGGGTGGCTGCCGAGAGGGTTGGCCGCTGGGCGATGGCGATGCTCTTGGCGTTGCTGGCCTGGAAGGCCTGGCCTCGCGCGGGCGGCCGAGCAGTGGCAGCCTGCCCCCCGGGCGCGTCCTGCGCCGGTTGTCCGCTCCTGACGGGGTGCGGCCGCACGCGGGTGAAGTCCAACCCTGCAACCCCTGAGAGGGTTCGGAGAGTACGACCATGAGCCTGCTGGATCCCCTGGATTCGATCAGCCGGCGCGGGTTTCTGCGGTCCCGGGCGTTTCCGGCGGCCTGTGCCTTGGCCGGACTCACTTCGCGGGCTGCCGACGGTGGACGGAATCCCTTTGCCTACGACGTGGAGAAGTACCGGAAGACCGACCCGCGGTTGGTTCACTATGAGGAAGTGGCGAAGTTCCGCAGTCCACGGCCCTCTCCGCGAAGGCTGGCGATGGGTCCGGCGGACCGCTTGTATGTGGCCGCAGGCACCCGGGTTCTCGTGACGAACGATCGGGGGGAAGTAGTGTCGGAGATCGATTGTGGCGCGGAGGTGCGGTCGCTGGCGGTGGCGGCGGACGGTCTTGTCTATGGCGGGCTTCGGGATCACGTGGAGGTCTTTGACGCGGCGGGGAAGCGCTTGGCGCGGTGGGAGGCGCCGCCGGGGCGCCCGTATCTGACGGGGGTGGCCGTGGGACCGAAAGGCGTCTTTGTGGCGGACGCGGGGAACCGGGTGGTGTTGCGCTACGATCAGGCGGGCAAGCTCCTGGGGCGGATCGGGGGAAAGGACCCGGCGCGGCACATTCCCGGGTTGGTGCTGCCGAGCCCATTTCTGGATGTGGAGATTGCGCCGGACGGACTGTTGCGGGTGAACAACCCGGGGCGCCATCGGGTCGAGGCCTACACGGCGGAGGGCGATCTCGAGCTGTACTGGGGGAAGCCGTCGAATGCGATCGAGGGATTCTGCGGGTGCTGCAATCCGGTGAACCTGGCGCTGCTGTCGGACGGGCGGGTGGTGACCTTCGAGAAGGGCCTTCCGCGGGTGAAGGTGTATGGGGCGGACGGCACGTTCGAGTGTGTGGTGGCCGGACCGGAGATGTTTGGCGACACGGCCACGAGCGAATCGATCCGGGAAGCGGACGACCGGGTGTATGGCGGTTTGGACGGGGTGGTGGATTCCCAGGGGCGGGTGTTCATCCTGGATCTGCTGACCGGGGAGATTCGGGTGATGCGGCGCAAAGCCGCGGTGCGGGCGCTGGATCACCCCGCGAATTCCGAGGAACAGGCATGAAGACTCCGGAGAACCAACCGTCCCGAGATGCGGCGAGCCGTCGTGATTTCCTGCGCGGGGGTTTGCGAACGGTGGCGTTGGTGGGCATGGGGGCCGCCGTCGGGGCCGTATCGTGGCGTTCCACCGCCGGCGCGTTGGTGTGGCAGTTGGATCCCCAGAAATGTCTGCGCTGCGGGCAATGCGCGACGGCCTGTGTGCTGGAGCAGTCGGCGGTCAAATGTGTGCACGCGTATGCCCTGTGCGGTTATTGCGAACTGTGCACGGGCTATTTCGAGCCGGAGCCAAACGCGCTGAACACCGGGGCCGAGAACCAACTCTGTCCCGCAGGGGCAATCCGGCGGAAGTTCATCGAGGACCCGTATTACGAGTATGACATTGACGAGACGTTGTGCATCGGGTGCGCCAAGTGTGTCGAGGGCTGCAACCGGTTCGGGAACGGGTCGTTGTATCTGCAGGTCCGCCATGATCGCTGTCTGAACTGCAACGAATGCTCCATCGCGCGGGTGTGCCCGGCCGACGCCTTCCGGCGGGTGCCGATCGATCATCCGTATATCGCGAAAGACATCGCCCACTGAACGGGATGAGAGCGTTTCCGCCGACCTCAACGAAGCCTCGCCGGTGGGTGGCCGAAGGGCACTGTTCCTCGGGCGCACGGTCTGACGCCCGTGGGTCTCGCCCCCTCACCCCCTCCCTCTCCCGTCCGACGGGAGAGGGAGACCGCTCGGCGCCGTTTGGTAGGGCGACCTCTCCGAGGGCGCCGCGACATGCAGTCTCCAAAGCACTGTTCTTCGGCGCGATGCGGAGACCTGCTCGCGAGTCCTGCTCGGAGCCTGCTCGCGAGTCCTGCTCGGAGTCGCGCCCTGCCTTCCACTGGTTCATGGACGCAGCGCGCGTCCAGACTTTGGAGGTCCGGCCTCGCCCGGAACGGTGCACGGCAGGTAGGGACGCGCGGCCTCGCGCGTCCGGGCCACCGCGTTGCGTCGACGGGAACCGCCGGACGCCCGATGTCGGACGTTCCAGCCTCAAACGGGAGGTTCCAGGAGATCGCATCGGTCTGCGCTGGTGGTGGGTCGTGCTGTGGTCGCTGCTGGTGATCAGTCTGCAGGCCGAGCCGCGGTTTCCGCCACCGGACTTCGAGAGTGGTCACCAGATTCCGGAGTTGGTGCATCCCGCGGTGCGGAGTTTGGCGCTGCAGTACCTGGACGTGGCGGTGCTCCTCGGCGCGTTGGGATTGGCCTCATGGCTGACGCTCCGGAAACGGTCGCGGCGCGGGATTGTGGCATTGTCCATCTTCTCGCTGTTGTATTTCGGTTTCTACCGGGCGGGCTGCATTTGTGCGATCGGCTCGATCCACAACGTGACGCTGGCGTTGACCGACCCGGGGTATGCGTTGCCGATGGGGGTGCTGGTTTTCTTTTTGGCGCCGCTGCTGACGGCGTTGTTCTTCGGCCGGAGCTTCTGCGCGGCGGTCTGCCCGCACGGGGCGTTGCAGGACCTGGTTTTGGTGCGGCCGGTGGCCGTGCCGCGGTGGCTGGAGCAAGGGCTGGGTTTGCTGCCGTTTGCCTTTTTGGGAGTGGGGGTGTTGTTCGCGGCGACGGGGAGCACGTTCCTGATCTGCCGGTTGGATCCCTTTGTGCCGTTGTTCCGGATGTCGGGCAGTTTCACGATGCTGGCCGTGGGCATCGGCTTTCTCGTGGTCGGCCTGTTCATCGGCCGGCCTTACTGCAGGTTCCTCTGTCCATATGGGGCGCTGTTGCGGCTGGCGTCGATGGTCTCGAAATGGCGCGTGCGCGTGACGCCGGACACCTGCACCCAGTGTCGGCTCTGCGAGGATGCCTGTCCGTATGGGGTGATCCGGACGCCGGCAACGGTGAGCTTGACGCCCCGTGACCGGGGTCGGGAGCGGCGCCGCTTCGTGGGGCAGGTGGTGGCGCTGCCGCTGCTGGTCGCGGCCGGCGTCTGGGCCGGATGGCAATTCGGCGGCACCGCTTCGCAACTCGACCGCCGCGTCGATCTCGCCGGGCTGTGGTTGGTTCAGAAGTCCGACTCCCCGCGCACGAACCTGACGACTGTGGAGCAGTTGGCCTTGACGCGGGCGGAGAAGACGTCAGCGGAGATGTTGCCCGCGGCGGTGGAAGTGCGGCGCGATTTCCGCCTGGGGGGCGCGTGGCTGGGGGCGTGGATTGCGCTGGTAGCGGGCCTGCGGCTGCTGGGCTTTTCGTTCTGGCGCGTGCGACCGGATTACGAGCCGGATCCCGGAGGCTGCGTGGGTTGCGGCCGCTGTTTCCGGTATTGTCCGCAGGAGCTTCTTCGTCTGGGCCTGACACCTCCGGCGGCATCGGCGGAAACGGTGGCGGCGGCGCCCGGCGCGGCTCGAGAGGAACCGGCGCCTGGCCGTTGAGATTATGGCTGCAGACACCCAGAGCGCGGCAGTGAAGTCCGCCCGGCCGAATCCGCGGCTGGGGGCGGGTTGGCTGGCGCAAGCGGCGCCGGCCGTCGCGGTGGTGTCGGCGGTGTTCACCATGGCGGTGGGTGGTCTGCTGGTGTGGAACCACGGGCGCGTGCCCTCGGCGGACCCGTTGCGCTCGGAGTTGCTGCTGGCGGCGCGCGAACGGTTGCATGCGGCGCCGAAAGACGAGGCGCTGAAGCAGGAGATCCGCCATTTGGACCAGGAGGTGCGGGAGCAGTTTTTCCGGCATCTGGATCGCAACCGCTGGGGCGCCTGGCTGCTGGCGGCGGGCGGCGTGTTGCTCGTCGTATCGGCCGGCAAGGTCGCGCGCGACCGCCGTGCGCCGCCTCTTCCCGTGCCGATGGTGGAAGAAGTGGAGGAGCAGAAGCGGGCGGGCGCGTGGGCGTCGCGGGGCGCGGTGGCGGCGGTCGGGGCCGCGTTGGTGGTAGCTCTGGCGTGGTTGGCCCGGATGGAATCCACGCCCGTCCCCGAATCCGAGGTCGCCCTCGAGAAGTTGCTGGCGGGCCCGAGCTCGGCGGCCGTTCCGGAGACTCCGCCCACGCGGGAGGAGATCCTGCGGAATTGGCCGTGGTTCCGCGGGCCGCGCGGCGACGGCGTGGTGTTCTCCACGAACTTGCCGGTGGCATGGGATGGCGCGTCGGGCGAAGGCATCTTGTGGAAGACGGCCGTCCCGGCGGCGGGGTTCAACTCGCCGGTGGTCTGGGGTGACCGCATCTTCCTCTCGGGCGGGAACGAGTCGGTTCGTGAAGTCCTCTGTTTCGACACGGCGCGCGGGGCGTTGCTCTGGCGGTTGCCGCTGCCGCCGCCGCCGGGCGGGCTGTCGCCGAAGCCGGAGATTCCCGAGGAAACGGGCTATGCGGCTTCCACGGTGGCGACGGACGGGCGCCGGGTGTATGCGATTTTCGGGACGGGCGAGTTGGCGGCGGTGGATGTTGGGGGGCGGTTGGCTTGGAGCAAGCACCTGGGGGTGCCGGACAACATCTATGGTCACGCCTCTTCGTTGCTGGTGTGGGAGGGGAAACTGATCGTGCAGTTCGACCAGGCGGACGCCGAGGCCGGGAAATCGCGCTTGTACGCGTTCGCCGCGGCGACGGGTCAGGTGGTGTGGGAACAGAAACGCGATGTGGGCGGTTCGTGGGCCACGCCGGTGGTGGTGGAGGCGGCCGGCCGGCCGCAGTTGGTGACGCTCAGCGACCCGTGGTTGATCGCGTATGATCCCGGTCCGGGCCAGGAGTTGTGGCGCTCCAAGTGCCTCGGAGCGGATGTCGCCCCGTCTCCCATTCTGGCCGGCGGCCTGGTGATCGCCGTCAGCCCCGGCAAACACACGGTGGCCCTGCGCCCCGACGGCCAGGGCGACGTGACGCAGACGCACCAGGCGTGGCGACACAAGGGACTGGTTCCCGACATCACCAGCCCGATCGCCACCGAGGAACTGCTGTTCCTCCTCACCACCGAGGGCACGATCGTCTGCCTGGAGGCGAAGTCCGGGGAGGAGGTCTGGGAGCAGGAACTGGAGATGGAGTTCAACGCCTCACCGGTGCTCGCGGGCACCCGCCTCTACCTGGTGAGCACGGACGGGACGACGGTGATGGTGGCGGCCGAGCGCGCGTTCCGCGAGTTGGGGCGGGCGGCGTTGGGCGAGGCCGTGTTCGCCACGCCGGCGTTCCTCGGGGACCGTATCTACCTGCGCGGCAAGACGAACCTCTACGCGATCGGGAAGGCTCCTCCGGCCGTGGCGGTGAAGACGAGCGCGCCCCACGAGGGGATCGAGGGGCCGATGCGACCATGACGACGGAGGATCTGAGTTACGTCGAACAGACGGTGGAGCGTTTGGGACGCGCGCCCGAGGCGGTGATACCGATATTGCAGGCCTTGCAGGAGCACTATCGCTACTTGCCACCGGCCGCCCTCGAGCGTGTTTGCCAGCTCACGCGCATCACGCCGGCGTCGATCTGGGGCATGGCGACCTTCTACGACCAGTTCCGGCTTCGGCCGGTCGGGCGCCACATCATCCATGTCTGCCACGGCACCGCCTGCCACGTCACCGGTGCCGACCGCATCGAGGAGGCCCTCCGGCGGCAGTTGGGCATCCGCGAGGGGGAAGACACCGACCCCCAACGCGAGTTCACCATCGAACAAGTGGCCTGCCTCGGCTGCTGCACGCTGGCGCCGGTCGTGAAACTCGACCAGGCGGTCTACGGTCACTTGAGCGCGGAACGACTGCCGCGGGTGCTCCACGATTTCCGGACGCATCACGCCGCCGGGTCGCCGGCGCTCGCCACCGAAGAACCCCAAGAGACGGCGGCGGAGCAGCCGCGGATCCAGGTGGGGTTGGGTTCGTGCTGCATGGCGAAGGGCAGCGATCGCCTGTTCGCCGCCTTGCAGGAGGCCGTGCGCGACAGCGGCGCCAACGTGCTCGTCAAACGCGTCGGCTGCGTCGGGATGTGCCACCGCACGCCGCTGGTCGAGGTGCGTCGCCCCGGTGTGGAAGGTCAGTTCTATTCCGCCGTCGAACCGGCCGAGGCGCGGCGCCTGGTTTTCCGGCACTTTCCCCCGCCCCGCCTGTGGCGGCGGGTGTCCCGCGTCTGCGCGACGACGCTGGACCGGTTCCTGTTCAGCGATGCCGAGGAACCGGTGACGCGCCATGCGCTCGAGGTGCGCGATCCCGCGGTGACCTCGTTTCTCGGACGACAGGTTCACCTCGCCACCGAAGGCTTCGGCGAACTGGACCCGTTGCACCTGGACGAATACCTCGGGCAGGGCGGCTTTCAGGCTTTGCTGCGCTGTCTCAACGAACAGAAGCCGGACTCGATCATCGAGGTGGTGGAACGGAGCGGTCTGCGCGGGCGAGGCGGGGCGGGGTTCCCCACCGGGCCGAAATGGAAGGTGGTTCGGCGGCAGACTGCGGAAGTCAAGTACGCGGTGTGCAACGGGGACGAGGGCGATCCCGGGGCGTTCATGGATCGGATGCTGCTCGAGTCGTTTCCGTTTCGGATCATTGAGGGTTTGGCGATTGCCGCGCTGGCCGTGGGCGCGCACGAGGGGATCTTCTACATCCGGCGGGAGTATCCGCTGGCGGTGCGGCGCGTGCGGGCGGCGATCGAGCAGTTGGAGAAGAAGGGTTGGCTGGGCGACCGTCTCCTGGGCAAGGACTACGCCCTGCGGTTGGCGATCAAGGAAGGGGCCGGGGCCTTCGTGTGCGGCGAGGAGACCGCGCTGATCGCGTCGATCGAGGGCCGGCGCGGGATGCCGCGGTTGCGGCCGCCGTTCCCGGCGGAATCGGGTTTGTGGGGGCGCCCGACGTTGATCAACAACGTGGAGACGCTGGCGTTGGTTCCGTGGATTCTGCGGCACGGGGCGGAGGCGTTTGCGGCCCGGGGGACGCCATCGAGCAAGGGCACCAAGGTGTTCGCCCTGGCCGGCAAGGTCCGGCGCGGCGGCCTCATCGAAGTCCCCATGGGCACCACGATCCGGGAGATCGTCGAGGAGATCGGCGGCGGGGTCGGCGCCGGCCGGCGATTCAAGGCGGTGCAGATTGGCGGCCCGTCCGGGGGTTGCGTCCCGGCGCGGCTCGCCGATACCCCGGTCGACTACGAATCCCTCTCGGCGGTGGGCGCGATCATGGGGTCGGGCGGCTTGGTGGTGCTCGACGACACCGATTGCATGGTGGACATCGCCCGCTACTTTCTGCAGTTCACCCAGGATCAGTCGTGCGGCAAATGCACCTTCTGCCGCATCGGCACCCGGCGCATGCTGGAGTTGCTCCAACGCATCTGCGCGGGCAAAGGCCGGAAGGAACACCTGGTCGAACTGGAACGGTTGGCCCTGCAGGTGAGCCAGGGCAGCCTGTGCGGCCTCGGGCGAACCGCTCCGAATCCGGTCCTGACCACGCTCCGTTACTTCCGGGACGAATACGAGGCCCACCTGGATGGCCAATGCCCCGCCCGGCGTTGCCCCGCCCTGATCCGTTACCGGATCACCGAGCGGTGCACGGGTTGCACGCTCTGCGCCCAGCACTGCCCCGTCGAGGCCATCCCCATCGCCCCGTACCACGTGCATCGCATCGACCAGGACCGCTGCACGCGATGCGATACCTGCCGACGAGTCTGTCCCCACGACGCCGTGGAGGTCCAATGATCCGCCTCACCATCGACGGACAGCCCGTGGAGGTCGCCCCCGGCCAGACCGTGCTCGAAGCCGCGCGCAAGCTCGGGATCGACATCCCCACGCTCTGTTACCGCGAAGCCTGTGGCCCGATGACTTCCTGCCTGGTCTGCGTGGTGATGGTGACCGTCAATGGCCGGGCCCGCATCGTCCCCTCCTGTGCCACCCGCGCCGAAGAGGGAATGATCGTCGTCAGCGAGACCGACGAGATCCGGAGTCTGCGTCGCGCGGCGCTCGAGCTTCTGCTGAGCGATCACGTCGGCGATTGCCTGGCTCCTTGTCACCGGATCTGCCCGCTGGACTTGAACGTCCCGCGCATGATCCGGCAGATCGAGCAAGAGCGCCAGGACGAGGCCATCGTGACGGTCCGGCAGGCGTTGGCCCTGCCGGGCGCGCTGGGGCGCCTGTGTCATGCCCCATGCGAGAACGGCTGCCGACGGAGCGGCGGCAACGGCGCGCTGGCCATCCGGGAACTGGAACGGCATGTCGCCGATGCCGACCGCACCTCGGGGGCGGGCTGGCTGCCGCCACGGAAACCGGCCAGCGGTCGACGCGTGGCCATCGTCGGGGCCGGACCCGCCGGACTCGCCGCCGCCTACAGCCTCCTCCGACAGGGACACGCCTGCACCTTGTTCGATCGGGGATCGCGTCCCGGCGGATCGCTGCGCTCCGAACCGCAGGCCAAGGGTTTGCCGGCCGAAGTTCTCGATTTCGATCTGGCGCAAATCCGGAAGCTCGGCGCCGTGTTTCTCCACGAGCAGGAACTCGGGCGCACCATCTCGCTGGTCGAACTCGAACGCGATTTCGACGCGGTCCTGATTGCGACGGGCGCGATGGCTCAGGGGGAACCGGAGGCCCTGGGCTTGCCGGCGGGCGCCCACGGGGTGCGGATCCGGACCGGCACCTTCGAGACCGGAACACCCAAGGTGTTTGCGGCCGGCAGCGCCGTGCGCCCCATGACCCAGATCGTCCGCGCGATGGCCGATGGCCAGGCGGCGGCCGAGTGTATGCACCTGTTCCTGACCGGACTGCCCGTGCGCCCTCCGGCCAAGGCGTTCTCGAGTGTCATGGGCCGACTCGAAAACCTCGAGCTCGATCGGTTCCTGCAACTGGCCAGCCCCGCGCCGCCCACGACGCCCGCCCGGGGCGTCGACCTCGGCTTCACCGTGCCGGAGGCGATCGGCGAGGCGAAGCGCTGTCTGCACTGCGACTGTCGGGCGGTCGGGAAGTGCGCGCTCCAGCACTACTCCGAGTTGTATGGCGCGACCCCCAACCGGTTCTCGAGGCAGCGGCGGTTGTTCACCCTGGAACTGCACCCGGCCGATGTCGTCTTCGAGCCGGGCAAGTGCATCCTCTGCGGCATCTGCGTGCACCTTGCGCAGAAGGCCGCCGAACCCCTCGGGCTCACCTTCGTGGGCCGCGGCTTCGATGTCCAGGTGGCGGCTCCGTTTGGGCGAGCCTTCGCGGAGGGGTTGAAGAAAGTGGCCGCGGAGTGCGTCGCCGCATGTCCCACGGGCGCGATCGTGTTCCGTGATGCCCAAAGGACAGGGAGCGCCAGGGGATAACAACAAAATGTCTCGGCGCCCGACGGTGGGGGATAACGACGAAGAAACAAAGACGCGAAGGGGAGGGGATTGGATGGGGACGGGTTCGTTGTTGTCCGTCCCGGGAACCAGGCAGGGCGTCAACCACAGGCCTCTTTGCGTCTTTGTTGTTCAACCCCTCAGTTCCCGAGCAGTTTCTTGATGATCTCCGGTCCCTGCTCGTAGAAGATGAGGAGCACCCCCATGAGTGAGCCGCCCGCGATGATGCCGGAGGCCACGGGGAAGGTGTAATCCTTGGCCGGCTCCGGCCACCTGCGGGCCACGAACCAAACCGCCAGCCCCCCCAGGAAAAACA
>CAYSPU010000087.1:0-20741 GCA_964432995.1 uncultured Verrucomicrobiota bacterium | reverse complement strand
GTCCGGTGGTGTGGGAGGGTGCCGGGGCGCAATCCCCGGCACCCGACCCGATCGGCTGCGGACCGCCCGCCGTCCCGGCGGGCAGCAGCCTCACCTGCCGGACGTATCTCCGAACCTCCGGCCGCCTCCCGCCTGCTCGTTCCTGCTGCGACCGAGGGACCTGCCTACGCCGCCAAGGCTTCGGCATGGCAAGCCTGCCTACGCCGCCAAGGCTTCGGCATGGCTGGCCGGTCGCGCTCCGGAGCATTCTGCTGACGTGTCGCCTCTCACGTTTCCCAGCCCGTTGCTTCGACCCCGCGCGCAGGCCAACCAGCCGTTCCTGACCAGCGGTCTTTTGACCCACAGCCGAACGCACGCACCCCTGACTGCGTATTGCGGAGCTTCTGTGGAAACCGGAAGCCGTGGAACTCAGTGCTCCTGGGGATTGAACAGAAGACCGCAGAGAACCGCAAAGCACCGGCGCGGAGCCGGTTCCCGCCGGCTGGTTCCTGCGGTGTCGGTTGCATCTGCGGGGCGGTTCGCTTCCCCGGGGAAACCAGTCCCGGACCGTGCACGGACGGAGAATACAGCCGGCCAAAACGGATCGCTGACCGCGAGAACCCAAGTGCAGCGTTGGTTGACCACTGCCGTTCAACCCTCGGCCTCGCCGCATCTCGGGGCGGGCAACAGAACGGGCCACGCACCGATCGGTGGGTGGTCCGATGGGAGGAGGCGTCGACTGTGTGTCGTCAGGAAGTCGTCGACTGCGCGTGGCGCTCGTTACTTTCTCCGAAAACCGAGCCAACCCAGGCAACTGCTGCTCAGTGCTTGCGTGGATTCGGGGAGGCGCTTCGCCTCTGCCAACCTCTTTGTCAGCTCGATCACGCCACTGCAGTTGCTCCGGAGTGCTGCGCCTGGAATGAGCGGCCGATCGCCGCCTGCGCGCAGGGAACATCGAGGAACAGAGAGGGATGTCTCTGATCCCGGGAGAAGATCTGGATCTGAAACTGGCAACTGTCGACGCGAAACTGGAAGATGCCGCCACCGTCCACCTGTCCGACGTTGATGGTGGTTACGTGGAAGGTTTCACCGGGGTGGATCGGGCGCGAGGCGAGCCCGGCGGGTTTCCCCAGCGAACTGTGCGCCGTCTCCCAGAACTGGGAAGTCAGTTGCGGCAGCGGCAGCCCCGGCGTGACCAGACGCAATACCAGAAGCACGTCGTGGGCGGTCGTCTCGCCCACGTTCTGCATCCACACGGTGACGGCGATGTTCTTGATCCCGCCTCCCGGCCCGGACATCCTCACCGTCCCTTCGTGGAGCTGCGAGCTGATGGACAGCCCGCACCTTCGAGCCGGATGGAACATGCGCCTCAGCAGTTCTCTCGGCGCGGGCGCGGTGCTGCCGCCAACCCGGATGTAGTAACGCCTCCCCGAGTGCGTGGCCTCGTGCGGCTTCCACGGGCTGCTGGGAACGTGGCACACCAGGAATCCTCTCGGACGGTGTTTCGGGTCCTCGACCTGCTCGAAGGCCACGCCCTGAACCGGCGGCTCCGTTGCGGCGGGCAGGAGCTGCTGGAGACGCCGCAGCAGCCTGGCGGGCTCAGCAATGGGACTCGCGCACCTCGGTCCGGATTGCGCGGCTGAAATCCCCCAGACCACTAGCCCGCCGTCCGTGTTGGCGAACGCGCTCAGCGCCTCGCTCCACGTGCGTTCGACGTCCTCGCCGTCGACGTTGTCGCCGCGCTGGAACTCCAGCACCTCGTTCTCCGGATCGTCAGGACGCGGGTCGGCCAGCCAGCGGTCGAGGAACGCGGCCTTGTCTCCGGAGGCGGCGAGTTGGTCGAAGATCGCCTTGGCGCGCGACGGTGGTTGCTCGATATGGGTGGGCATGGCGAATGGCTGCTTCATGCTCCCGTTTGCCACGGCTGGCAACAACGAATTCGCCAACAACCTCCGATTGCATCGGCCGTCCGCTTGCGGCACCCTGAGACGATGATCTCACGGCGCTCCTATCTGGCCCGCTCCGGTCTCGCGCTCGCCGCCGCCGCCGGCGGCCCGGCCCTGTTCCCGGAGTCCCGGGCCGCCGCGGTCGCCACGGTCCCCCCCACCGGCGGCAGTCTTCGCCTGGGGATTGCGGGATACACCTTCCACAAGTTCAAACTGGACCAAGCCCTGGAAATGACCCGGGCGGTGGACGTCCATTACCTGTGCATCAAGGATTTTCATCTGCCGCTGGACAGCGACGACGCAACCATCGCCACGTTCCACGAGAAATGCCGTGGTTACGGTGTGACCGGCTACGGCGTGGGCCCCATCTACATGGGCAGCCCGACGGACGTCGACCGCGCCTTCGCCTACGCCCGTCGAGTCGGCACCCGCACGCTCGTGGGCGTCCCCTTCCATCAGGTGGACGGCCGGCGGGTCGCCTCCCGCGAACTGCTCCAGCTCATCGACCGGAAGGTCAGGGAGTACGACATCCGCTATGCCATCCACAACCACGGCCCGGACATGCCCGAGCTCTTTCCCACCGCCGAAAGCGCAATGGAGCTGATCGCCGACCTCGACCCTCGGGTGGGGCTCTGCTTGGACATCGGTCACGAGTTGCGTGCCGGCAAGGACCCGTGCCAGGCCCTCTCCGCCTTCCCGGACCGGATCCACGACCTCCACCTCAAGAACGTCACCTCCGCCGACAAGAACGGACGCGGCATCGAACTTCCCCGGGGGGCCATCAACCTGGTGGAGTTGGTGCGCACGCTGCGCCGCATCGGCTACCGCGGGGTGTGCAGCCTGGAACACGAGAAGGATATGGAGAATCCCCTTGCCGGCATCGCCGAGTGCGTCGGCTACTTCCGCGGACTGCTGGATGCGATGGCGTGAACGATGGTCAACGGCCGTGGGTCTCGGCCCTGCAGGGCAAGCCACGTGGAGAAGGTCCGAGGACCACCGAATTGGGGTCACATCTCACAATTATTCAATGTTGGCAGAACCGGGCCCCGGTGGCGGGTCTGCCCCATCGCGGGGTGGTGGCGGCCAAAGCCGGACGACACCAACCGCGAACGGCCCGAGACCGCGCGGAGAAGGAGCCAGAGTGACAGGTGCCTAAATTGTTGAATTGTGAGATGACCCCAGGCTGTGAACTCTTGTCCGTCAGTGCCGTGAACCTGAGGCCGTGGCCAGCAATTCGTCGAATGACCGCGCCACCATCGTGCGCCGGCGGACGGAGGGAATGCGCTGGATCGTCTACCGGGCCGACTTGACGTTGAACTTCCACCGAACTGGGGTCACATCTCACAATTATACAATGTTGGCAGAACTGGGCAACGGTGGTGGGTGTGGCCCATCGCGGGGTGGTGGCGGCCAAAGCCGAACGACACGAACCGCGAATGGCCCGAGACCGCGCGGAGAAGGCGCCATCAAGACAGGTGCCCGAATTGTTGAATTGTGAGATGTGACCCCGCTAAATGCGGAGAAGGCGCCATCGAGACAGGTGCCCGAATTGTAGAATTGTGAGATGTGACCCCGCTAAATGGGAGTCCCGTTGCGGATCCGGATGGTCTGGCCGGCCCAGTCCACGAACATCTTCTCCCCGGGAACGTGCACCTGCCGCAGCGTCGGTTCCAAGGTCTTGCGCCATTCCTGATAGCGTTCGCAGAAGCGGCTGTACTTCAACCCGGACGGATCGGTGCGGATATACTCCTGCCACAACAGGCGCAGGGTGACGTTGGGACGGCGCAGTTCGGCGTGGAGGTGAGCCCCGTCCGGGATCGGCGGTGGGGGCGTTCCCGCCACCCGCGGCGGCGCCACCGCACACAGACGAGCCTCCAGTTCTACTTCGCCAACCCCTTCGGGCAACGGCCACTCCAAGCCCGCGGCCTCGGCCCGCAGGAGGTAATCGCCGACCGTGCTGGAGGCGAGGCCACAACTGCGCGCGATTTCGCGGATCGAGAGGTGGTGCTCATGTTGCAGACGCAGGATTTCGATGACTTGACGCATAACGAGCATTTTCCGAGGCATAGGGCGGTCAGTTTCGACCGCCCGTCCGCCCACTCAACGTTTTGCGTCACCCTCCCCGAGAGGACCTACTCACGATCCCTTCCCACCACCCCACTCAAGATGGCGAGAAACACTGTCCGGATCCCCCGGAACGTTGTCCGGATTGGACCGGAACACTGTCCGGACTGTCCCGGATTGCTGTCCGGATGTCGCCGGAACGCTGTCCGACATCGGCCGGAATCCTGTCCGAATAAAATCGGAACGCTGTCCGAATACCGCCGGAATACGCAGGTGCGCCGGCCGTGATGGCGTTGCGATCGAGGGCACGGCTCCCGGGGCCCTGACTCCTTCCGCCCGTGTCGGCGGGCACCTTGCGGATAAAAGGGAGCGACCTGATCAAAAAGGGCTTGGATACGGTGTCCTCATGAACTAGAGAAGCCAGTCTGATCAAAAAGTGACAGCGTCTGATGACGCGTCCCAGTTGGGATGAGATTCGATTCTGAGTCGCAACCTACTGATTACTAAGGCAGTATGGTGTTGGGTCCCTCGGAATTTCGCTGTTGGCATTCGGTTTGCTTCGTGACGGGCGTGCTTCAAGGAGGCCCGAAGCCAGAAGCACAGAGCGAGGGTCTGCTCCGCTGCGGCTGAGGACGTTTGCCTGCGTAGGGACGACGGGGAAAAGTGCAAATCGGGAGGCAAGGATCAAGTTCACGCCCAGCGCTGTTCTAGCGTCAGCAATTGCACGACACAATATCCTATGAAGAAAGTCGAAGCGATCATCAAACCTTTCAAACTGGAAGAGGTGAAGGACGCCCTGGGGGACCTCGGCATCGAAGGTATGACGGTGACGGAGGTCAAGGGCTTCGGACGTCAGAAAGGCCACACCGAGATCTATCGAGGAAGCGAGTACACCGTTGATTTCCTGCCCAAGATCAAACTGGAACTGGTGCTCCCGGATGACCGTGTGGACGCGGCCGTGGCCGCCATTATCAAGGCAACCAAGACCGGCAAGATTGGCGACGGGAAGATCTTCGTCACGGCCGTGGCCGAAGCCGTGCGCATCCGCACTGAGGAGAAGGGAGACGCGGCAGTGTAGACCGAACAGGCGGGAAATCTGCGAAGCGACGAGAGGAGGATGAAATCCATGAGCATGAGATTGACGAGAGGTGGAGTGTTCGGTGCCCTGGGTCTGACCGGTTTGGTGTTTCTACTGGGGTCGGTTCAGGGTTGGGGGGCCGAGGCGGCGGTGCCCGATCCGATTGCGGCGGTCAAAGAAGGTAGCAGTTCGCTCCGCGTGGGCTTGGACACCGTGTGGGTGCTGGTCACGGCCATGCTGGTGTTCTGGATGAACGCCGGATTCGCGCTGGTGGAAAGCGGCCTCTGCCGATCCAAGAACGCGGTGAACATCCTGGCCAAGAACTTCGTCGTGTTCGCCATCTCGACGATTTCATTCTGGGTGATTGGGTGGGGCTTGATGTTCAGCGATGGGGGCGGGTTCATGGGAACGGGGGGTGCCGATGGGCTGAAAGGCCTACTGCTGGTGGGCGGCGAGGACAATTCCCCCGCGTTGGGCAAGGATTACATGGCAATGAATCCGTTTTCCACTGCGGAATACCAGGGTGTATACAGCGCGCTCAACTGGACTCCCGTCCCCCTCTGGGCCAAGTTCTTCTTCCAGTTGGTGTTCGCCGGCACTGCCGCGACGATTGTCTCCGGCGCTGTGGCTGAACGGGTCAAATTCGGTTCTTTCGTTGCCTTCAGCTTCATTCTCGTCGCCTTCATGTATCCCATCACCGGTCATTGGATCTGGGGTGGCGGCTTTCTCGGTTCCAACAACTTCCGCGACTTCGCCGGATCTACGGTGGTGCATTCCGTGGGCGGTTGGGCTGCGCTGTCCGGTGTGTTGGTCCTGGGCGCACGGCGTGGCAAGTACACCAGGGATGGACAGGTGCGCCCCATCCCCGGCCATAACATGACCTCGGCTGCTCTGGGCGTCCTGATCCTCTGGCTCGGGTGGTTCGGATTCAATCCGGGTTCAACCATGGCCGCTGGCAACGGTGCCGCGATAGCCCACATCCTGGTGAACACGAACGTCGCCGCCGCGACCGGGACGTTAGGTGCCATGCTCACCGCTTGGGCCCTCCTCAAGAAGCCGGACCTGTCGATGATCCTCAACGGCTGTCTCGCCGGTCTCGTGGCCATCACGGCCCCCTGCGCGTTCGTCAGCATCCCGGCGGGTGCCCTCATCGGCTTCATCGCCGGCATCCTGGTAGTACTAGCCGTCGTCGGCTTCGACAGAATGAGAGTCGATGATCCGGTGGGTGCTCTCTCGGTCCACCTCGTGAACGGTGTTTGGGGCACGCTCGCCCTGGGGTTGTTCTATAACAACCAAACGGCGACGGACGTCGCCGGCTTGGCGACTCAACTTTCCCGTGGTGCCCAGTTCTGGATCCAACTCAAAGGCGTGTTCTGGGTAGGCCTCTTCACCTTTGTCGGCACCTACCTTCTCTGGCAAGTGGTCCGACTCGTGATAGGCGTCCGAGTGAGTCCTGAGGAGGAACAAGAAGGACTGGACATCGGCGAACACGGGAACGAAGCGTATCCCAACTTCCAGCCAGTGGCCGAGCGCTGAAGCGCGCGCCCGAACAGACCCGGCTGGCAGACCGGGAGTAGGAGGAACCGAAGCCGGCGCCCGAGCAAGACTCGGGCGCCGGTGTCGATACTCCTGGCAGGGAGGGAAGGGAGCAAACTGAGATCCAAGGAGTGATTGCATTCTGACCTTAACGGTCCCTGGACGCGCCTGACCCCTTTCCGCTACGGCGGGGACACCTTCCGACGCCGAAACGCCACGCTCCGCCAGAAAGCCAGCGACGGCGACGGCAAACCGACACCGACCGGCCGCGAGACGTCTCGCATCACTAAACACAACGGGCCACCCACCGAGAAGCGAGTGGCCCGTGTGCGGAAACCACTGACTCGGCATCAGCGGCAAGTTGTCAAGTGCCCGTGGTCCTCACTACTTCTTCCGCCAGGGGCATTTCGTCTGACTTGCGCCCAGTGGTCCATTAGCGCTCAGGTGCTGCGCACGAACTGGGGTCACATCTCACAATTATACAATGTTGGCAGAACTGGGCAACGGTGGTGGGTGTGGCCCATCGCGGGGTGGTGGCGGCCAAAGCCGAACGACACGAACCGCGAATGGCCCGAGACCGCGCGGAGAAGGCGCCATCAAGACAGGTGCCCGAATTGTTGAATTGTGAGATGTGACCCCGGTACGTAATTTGGCCGACGGATCGGGCACCTAGCGATTCCAGGAGTGAAGTCCGACGCATTCTTGAAAGGTGAAGACCATGACCTTGAAAAACGATCTACTGAACGCAATCGACAAAGCCATTCAGGAATCCCCCCGCGAACGGAGTATGCGTGAATCCCGCGAGCTGTTATTCGAAGTCCGCCGCCGATTCGGCGATCAGGTTGCTTCGAACTACGCGGATTGCCCTTGGCGCCCCAAGGCATTGCGGGAGATGCGGGCGCTCTTGGATGGCCCCACCAAAGCACCAGCCCCCGTCAAGGCCACCGTGCCGGGACTGCTGCCACCCCCACCGCCGAAACCGGCGCCGGCCCCGGCGATGAGCACCGCCACGTTGAAGGCTGTGGTCTACGATACGATTCGGTTTGAACTGCCGAACGACTTCGCCGAACTCGACGAGCACGCCCAACGCCGGGCCATGCTCCGTGCCGTGTGGCGTTGTCACGCTGAGGACGCCGTGCCGCAACTGACCGACGAGATCACCGCCGTCACCAAAGGCACGAAGCGGTTCCCAGCCAGTGTCGGAGCCGCGGCGGCCGCGTTTCGGCGCGAGGCGATCGCAAAGCGGATCAAGAAGTTGAACGCCCACAAGTAACCGAACCGAACCAACGACACGATGAAGACCGAAATCCTTGAGCAGATGATGGATCCCGCCAGCAGCAGCGCAGTTGCTCGCGCCAAGGCAGCCGAGATTCAGGCCGAGGCGCGGGAGAAAGACCTCGCGGACGAGGAGGCGTTGAACGCCATCATTTCCCAGTTGCAGGCCCGAAGCGGTCTGGTCCGAGAGGTTCGCGCCCTCGAAGACTACGCGTCGACGGACGAAAGCGCCGCGGCTGCGGCTGCGATGGGCGAGCTCACTTCGTGGCTCGTTGCGGGTGCGACCGGTGGTTTGCAGCGTTTCGACCGGGCCGCCCTCGCGTGGTCCGGCCGCGTGATGATGCGGCCCCTCATTCCGGCCGCCATCTCTGAACGTCGGCAGCGAATCGCCGAGATCGACTCCGAGGTTGTGGCGACCGCGAGGGAACACGGCTTGGACTTGCGGCGGATCCGCGCGCACGTCTCACGGTCAATCGGCAGGCCGGCCGGCGAGTTGGGGCCGGAGCAGTGAGTGTCCCGTAATCAGTCCACCCGCCCGGGCTTCTGGCTTGGGCGGGTTTTACTTTTTCGCCCCCTCCGCCTTCCGCCGATGGCGCCAGTGGCGGTCCCCCTTCTGCGCCCGTCGAAAGACTTCCCGTGACTGCTGCCGCCGTTGACGTCGACAATGGATACCCAAGGAATCAGTGAACCTCAGAGCCAGGGCGCTCAAAGCCGCCCGCGTGCAATGGAGCTGGGACGCAAGCTGTTTGTAGGTTCGATCCCCCACCAGATCCGGCCGCATCACGGCGACGATCGCAATGAATCGCCGCAAGGCTTCGCTCAAGGGTCTGGTCTGACCCTTCGCATCCAGCAGGCACCAGACGAACACCTGTGACAAGACCCGGCCGGCTGCGGCGAACACCTCGTCACGTCGGATCGCGGCCGCCTCGCCCGGTTCGCGCCAGCCGTTGCGCTCGTCGACCTCCTGGTGGATATCGTGGTGAGCCTGGCATTCCTCCAGGTTGGCCCGCTCGAAGTCCGCCTCTCCAATTCCGTAGCGTGGGCCGTCGGTTTCGCTGTCCACGCCAATGGCGCCAAGTCCACCGAACAGCCTGATTCGACCCGGAATCCGAACGCCAATCGCGCCAGGATCGCGTAGGAACGACGATTGCGAGGTGCCCTGATAGGGACGGACATCCCCCCGAATTGCCGACACGCCTACGACCGAAAACAGGAGGCCCCGGCACCGTCTGGCACCGGGGCGGGAGTGCACGAGTGCAGGCAGAGTCCCGGCGCGATCCGACCGCCAAAATCAGAATCGCCTCTTGTCCCTAACCCTTCTTCCGGGGTGGGATCCTCGTCTTCAGCTGTTTCACCTTGTCCTTGTGGACGTAGAGAAGCTCTACGAGGTTCTCTGCCATGTCTAGAGCCGTTGTGAGGTCGTCGTTCGATGGCTCGTAGTTGCGATGGATGGCTGCGTGGCCGGCCTCAAGGACGGCGTCGAGGAACTCCCGCTGGACTCTCGATAAGTAGCCAGCCGTCTGGAAGGCTTCGACGTTGGCCTTGAAGCTACCCTTGTCGCCGCACTCACTGATAATGATCTGCTCCACGAGTGCACGGATGGCCATTGCTGCGGTGCGTCGGCAGTCGTTATGCAAGCACACATAGACTTCCCCTAGAAGTCCCTGAATCGGGAACGGGCAGTTCAGAAAGAGTCCCGGGTCATAGTGCCATCGCGGCTGGGGTCGGAAGACCCGAGGAGGATAGAGGCTTACATCAACAGTCGGACGGCCGTCCTCCTCGTAGTGCGCAGAGTCGCTGCTGTCGATCCTCAGCGAGATGCTGTCACAACCGGCGCAGCGGAGCATCCTGTGATGGGTCCACCACCTCAATCCAGGACCTTCGTCCTCGTCCTCGTCACCGGAGCTCTTGTGCCCGCAAAGGACAAACTGGTTCGTCTCGTGTCCGCACGTATTGCAGTGTGACTTGATGGTGTCTAGCGACATGGTCTGAGTACGGGGCTCCGTTACTCCCGCGGAGCCTAACGAACCCTATTCGGATACGCGCACCACGTCAATGCTACCACGGACGCTGATCGCCGCCCCACCGGCGCCTCAGGCAGCGGTTGCCGATGGGGCAGCACCCAGGCAGGGGCTTCCTCCCATTTCCCGCCATAGTTCACACTAAGGCGTCATTTTGTGCAAATTCCGTGCCCCTCCTTGCATCTAGCTGCCGAAGCGACTTTGGACACCCGACCCTCACTGAAGGCCCTATTCATGAGGGTTTGCTCGTGTTTTGGGGTTGGTGCCAGAGGAGGGAATTGAACCCCCGACCAAGGGCTTATGAGTCCCCTGCTCTACCTCTGAGCTACTCTGGCACTCGGGGCGTGCGCCGGGGTGACCGGAGAGGTCCGCGGGCGCAGCGAGAGATCTATCGCGAACGGCCGGAGGCTTGTCAATGAGAACTCCCGTCGGGACAACCCCGCCCGGTCACCACTCGCCGTCGGCGGAGAGCAGCCAGTGGACATCGTTCTGGCCGTGCCACTGGCGGTGGAGCCAGAGGTAGACGCCGGCGAGGAACCGCAGGTGCAGCAGAGTCTCGACGTTGGCCGCCAAGCGCGCCCAGGTAGAACGGCTGAGGACGCAGTCGTAGGGCTGCCACGCTCCCGGTTCCTGGACCCAGCCGAAGAGGTTGGGATCAACGGTCCGGTGCAGGCCTTCGTCGGTGTCGCCGGCCTTCAGCGTGAGACGGCACCCCTCCTGGGGCTCGACGAACGAGAGTTCGTGCAGGGGAAGCACGGACCTGGCACCGAGGGAGAGATCCAGCAGCGAGTCCCGGAAGCGGGTCAAATCGTCGTGGTCGAAGTCCCGCAGGCGGAGAACCGGGCCGTACTCTTGACACAAGTCAAGCTTCATGAGTCGCCCCGCCGCTCCCGTACGACGGTGAATTCGGTGGGGATTGATGAAGTGAACCCGGCGAAAAGGCAAGGCGATTCTTGGAGCGATTCTCGGGGCCCGCCCATTTCTGGCTTGTGGTCGTTGGCAGCGGTGACGATCGTTCGGGGCGTGGAACCGGAAAAGGTGACGGTCGCTCGGATTCGCCAAATGAAGGGTCGGGAGCCTATCGCCGCGCTCACGGCTTACGATTTCCCCATGGCCCGTTTGCTGGACGAGGCGGGCATTCCGCTGATCCTCGTCGGAGACTCCGTGGGCATGGTGGTGCTGGGCTACCCGGACACGACTTTGGTGACCATGGCCGACATGGAGCATCACGTCCGGGCCGTGGCGCGGGCGGAGCCGAGGGCGCTGCTGGCCGTCGATCTGCCCTACCGGAGCTACGAGACTCCGGCGGCGGCGCTGGAAAACGCGCGCCGGCTTGTCGAGTCGGGTGCCGAAGCCGTGAAAGGCGAGGGCGGCAGGTCCATCCTGCCGCAGGTGCAAGCCCTGGTGGCACAGGGGATTCCGTTCCTGGGTCACCTCGGAATGCTGCCCCAACACGTCCGCGAGGAAGGAGGTTACCACATCAAGGGGAAACGGCCCGAGGAGCGCGCCGCCCTGATGGCGGATGCCGCCGCCTTGGCCGCAGCCGGGGCCTTCGCCGTCGTGCTCGAACTGGTCACCCCGGATGTCGCGGCGGAAATCACCGCCTCCATCCCGATCCCGACGATCGCCATCGGATCCGGCAAGCAATGCGACGGGCAGATTCTGGTGACGCACGATTTGGTCGGGGCTTTCCCGTGGTTCACGCCCAAGCACACGCGGCCGCTGGCGGAGTGCGGTGCGGCGATGCGGGAGGCGGCGGTCCGCTGGAAGGGGTCGCTGGCGCGGCCACAGGCGAAGGGCTGAGATGGATGGCCAGGCTCGGAGGTTGGCGTGTGATGGAACAGTGGTCGGCGCAGCTGCGGTGGGCGGTGGGCCCAAAGCATCTCGACCGCCCGGACGCACCACGCTCCGTCGGACCGCCCGCCGTCCCGGCGGGCAGCAGTCCCGCGAGCGGATGCGCCAACGAACTATGCCGAGCCCCCCGCTCTGCGGAGCGCCGCGTTGCACGCGGCCGGAAGCGCGGCTGCGGGCGACTGTCCTCGGGGCGGTAACAGGCCGGCAATCTGGGCAGCGTCACCCGCATCATTCGGTGTGGGAACATTCCGAGCATCACCCGGAGAGTCTTTGGTTCTCCGTCTCCTTGCAGACCAGGCGGCCTGGGGTCATGGAAACGGCGGATGAAAAGTAAACCTTTTTTGTCCTATCGGCGGCGTTAAACCACAAAAAAGGATGGGACTTGAACAAATGCCGGTTAGTCCGTGAGGGCGGGTGCCGGTACCGAAGCGGGAGCAGTGAGATGCAGCGGAGCACACCACCTATTCAGCGGGGAAGCCTGTGCAGCGGAAGTGATTTCGCGACGGGCCAAACCGTGAGGTCGGCGAGGAGAGTTGCCTTATGACGGAGATCCAACGGACGATCAAATACGAGGCGGACCGGGTGCCGGGTTTTGGCAAGGAAGTGATGAGCGTGCCCGGGTGCGAACAGCTTGAGGCGTGTATCCAGTGCGGCACGTGCTCCGGGGTCTGCCCGTTGAGCATCTACATGGATCACTCGCCGCGGCAGATGATGGAGTTGACGCGGTCGGACTTCAAGCACGAGGCGTTGAGCAGCCTCACGATCTGGCTCTGTGCCTCCTGCTACGCCTGCACCACCGAGTGCCCGCGGGAGATCCGGATCACGGACATCATGTATGAGCTGAAGCAGCGGGCGATCAAGGAGGGGGTCTACCCGAAGCGCTTCACGATCCCGGTGTTGGCGCAGGAGTTCACGAAGATGGTGAAGAACCACGGGCGGGTGAACGAGACGTTGCTCGCTTCGTTTATGTTCATGAAGACGGACCCGCTGGCGGCGATGGGCATGGCCGGTCTGGGAATCGGGCTGATGCGCACCGGCCGGTTCTCGGTGATGCCGGAGAGCATTGAAGGCCGCGATCAGATCGCGCGCATCTTCGAGAGCGTGGACAACGACGAGAAGGGACAGGCTTGATGAAATACGCGTATTTTCCCGGCTGTTCGTTGAAGGGGACGGGCAAATCCTATGAAGAGTCGCTCCTGCCGGTGATGAAGCACCTGGGGGTGGAACTCGAGGAGATCCCGGATTGGAACTGCTGCGGGGCGACGGCCTACATGGCGGTGGACGAAGGCAAGGCGTGCGCCTTGGCGGCGCGCAACCTCGCGATCGCGGAGAAGTCCGGCCTGAAGCAGATGGTGGCCCCCTGCAGCGCGTGCTACTTGGTGCTGAGCAAGACCCAGCACTACATGAAGGAGTATCCCAAAATGAAGGGCCTGGTCGATCGCGCGCTGGGCGCCGCCGGGCTGAAATGTTCCGGCGAGCTGCCGGTCCGGCATCCTTTGGACGTGCTCCTGAACGACGTCGGTCTCGAGGCCATCAAACAGAAGGTCAAACGGCCGCTGACCGGGCTGAAAGTGGCGCCCTACTACGGCTGCCAGATTGTCCGGCCCTACGCGACGTTCGACGACCAGCGCAATCCGACCACGATGGACCGGCTGCTCGAGGCCCTGGGCGCCACGGTGGTGACCTACCCGCTCAAGACCCGCTGCTGCGGCGGCAGCCTGACCGGCACCCTGCCCGAGTCCGGCCTGCTCTGCTCCTACATCCTCCTGAAGGAAGCCAAGAAACGCGGGGCCGACTGCATCGCGACCGTCTGCCCGCTGTGCCTGTTCAATCTGGACAGCTACCACGGCAAGATCGAGTCGCGGTTTCAGGATTCGGCGCGCGTGCCCACGGTGTATTTCTCGCAGTTGATGGGCTTGGCCTTTGGGATGCCGGCGAACGAATTGGGAATGCAGCGCGCCCTGGTGCCGATGAAACCGCTGCCCGAGCTGGCGACAGCGTGAGTCTCCCAGATCTCCGACGCGGAAAGGCATAGACATGATCGACCAGAAAGAGGAAATCCGAATCGGGTTCTACGTCTGCCACTGCGGCCACAACATCGCCGCCATGGTGGACTGTCCGGCCGTGGCCAAGTTCGTCGAGACGCTGCCGCATGTGGCGCTCTCCCGGGACTACAAATACATGTGCTCCGACCCCGGCCAGGAGCTGATCCAGAAGGACATCAAGGAACACCGGCTCAACCGGATCGTGGTGGCTTCCTGCTCGCCGCTGTTGCACGAGCACACGTTCCGGGGCGCGACTCAGGCCGGCGGCCTGAACCCCTTCTACTTTCACATGGTGAACATCCGCGAGCACGACTCGTGGGTGCACACCGATCGCCAGGAAGCCACGGACAAGGCCAAGGCGCTGGCCCAGGCCGCCATCCTGCGCGTCGCCAAACACAGGGCGCTCGAAGTCAAGAAGGTCCCGGTCCATCCGGACGTCCTGGTTGTGGGCGGCGGCATCGCCGGCATCCACGCCGCCATGACCCTCGCCAACTCGGGCAAGAAGGTCTACCTGGTCGAACGCGAGCCGTCGATTGGCGGGCACATGGCCAAGTTCGACAAGACGTTCCCGACGCTCGACTGCGCGGCCTGCATTCTCACGCCGAAGATGTCCGAGGTCGGGGCCCACGAGAACATCACGCTCTGGACCTACTCCGAAGTGGTGAAGATGGACGGTTACGTGGGCAACTACACGGTTCAGGTGAAGCGCAAGGCCCGCTACATTCACGAGGACCTGTGCACCGGCTGCCAGGACTGCATCTCCCACTGTGTCTTCAAGGAGCCGAAGTTTCTGGACGAGTTCAACGAAGGGCTTGGCAAGCGCAAGCCGGTCTACATCCCGTTCCCGCAGGCCACCCCGCAGGTCGTGCTCATCGACCCCGAGGTCTGCCTCAACTTCAAGCGCGGCAAAAACCCGGACGGCTCGCCCATCGTCAGCGGCAAGTGCAAGAAGACCTGCGTCGAAGCCTGCGGCGAGAAGAAGGCCATCGACTTCACCCAGAAGGACCGGATCGAGGAGATCAAGGTCGGCACGATCATCGTGGCGACCGGGTTCCAGACGTTCGACGCCAAGCGCAGCCCGCAGTATGGCTATGGCCAATACCCGAACGTCTACACCTCGCTGGAAATCGAGCGCCTGGTGAACGCCTCCGGACCCACGGGCGGCGACGTCATCATGCGCGACGGGAAGACGCCGAAGTCGATCGGCCTCATTCACTGCGTGGGCTCGCGGGACTACAAGACCAACAAGTGGTGCTCGCGCGTCTGCTGCATGTACTCGCTGAAACTGGCGCATCTCCTCAAGGAGCACACCGGGGCGGAGATCTACAACTTCTACATCGACATGCGGACTCCGGGCAAAGGCTACGAGGAGTTCTACAACAAGCTCCTCGAGGAAGGCGTGCATTTCATCCGGGGGCGCGTGGGCGAGGTGACCGACTGGGCCTTCACGAAGGAAGAGGAGGGCAAACTGGTGATCCGGGTTGAGGACACGCTGGCGGGTTATGTGCGCCGCGTGCCGGTGGACATGGTGGTGCTGGCGACGGGGCTCGAGCCGCAGGCGGATGCGCAGGACGTGCGGCGCCTGTTCAACATGAGCTGCGGGAGCGAGGGGTTCTTCCTCGAACGCCATCCCAAGCTCGCCCCGGTCAACACCTTCAACGACGGCATCTACATCGCCGGGGCCTGCCAGGGCCCGCGCGACATCCCGGATACCGTGGCCCAGGCCGGGGCCGCGGCCGCGGAGGCCATGGCCCTCATCGATAAGGGCCACGTCGAGCAGGAGCCGAACACCGCCTACATCACGTCGGACTGCTGCGGCTGCAAGTCCTGCATCCCGCTCTGTCCCTACACCGCCATCAGCTTCGACGAGACGACCAGGAAGGCGGTCATTAACGAAGCCTTGTGCAAGGGATGCGGGACCTGCGTGGGCGCGTGCCCGTCGGGTTCGATCGTGCAGAATCTGTTCGAGGACGAGGAAGTGTTCAGCGAAATCCAGGGAGTGCTGGCTTATGACTAAACCATGGACGCCACGGATCGTGGCTTTCTTCTGCAACTGGTGCACATACACCGCCGCGGACCTGGCGGGGGTGTCCCGGTTGAAATACGCCTCGAACATCCGGGTCATCCGCCTCATGTGCTCCGGCCGAGTGGATCCGCAGTTCATCCTGGACGCCCTGGCCCGAGGGGCCGACGGCGTGCTCATCGGCGGTTGCCACCCGAATGACTGCCACTACGTCGAGGGGAACTACAAGATGCTCCGCCGGTTCCAATTGCTGAAGCGAATGCTCAAGGACATGGGCATCGAAGAAGAGCGCGTGCGCCTCGAGTGGATCTCGGCCGCCGAAGGCGAGAAGGTCAAGCGCGTGGTCAACGAACTGACCGAGACGATCCGGAAACTGGGCCCGCTCGGCATTCCGCAGAAACAGGAAGCCTGGGACCAGGAAGTCGTCGAACTGGCGCGACGGGTGGCGCAGCAGCCGGCCGCCTGTGCCTGTCATGCCGCTCACCCTGCCCAATCGGAGGTTGCCCATGCCTAAACCGAAAGTCGCTTTCTACTGGTGCGCCTCGTGCGGCGGCTGCGAAGAGACCGTCGTCGACCTCGCCGAGGATATCCTGGGTGTGGTCGAGAAGGTGGACATCGTCCTGTGGCCGGTGGCGATGGACTTCAAGTACCACGACATCCGGGCGATGCCGGACAAGTCGATTGTCGCCACGCTGCTCAACGGCGCCATCCGGTCCTCCGAGCAGGAGGAGATGGCGGTCCTGCTGCGGAAGAAAAGCCAGTTCCTCATCGCCTACGGCGCCTGCGCGCATCTCGGTGGGATCCCCGCCCTGGCCAACCAGTTTCCGCGCGAGCAAATGCTCAAGTTCAACTATGAGGACGCCCCGACGCTCGTGAACGAGAAGAAGACGCGGCCGCAGTTGCACTTCGAGGAAAACGGCCGCAAACCCCACCTGCCCGAACTGCGCCACGTGGTGCGATCCCTCGATCAGGTGGTCGACGTGGATTTCTACATCCCCGGGTGCCCGCCCACGCCGAACCTGACGAAGGCGGCTTTCGACGCGCTGCTGAGCGGCAAGCTCCCGCCCAAGGGCTCGGTGTTGGCGCCGGACACGGCCTTGTGCGACGAGTGCGAGCGCAAGGCGACCAAGCCCACCAACATCGCCTTCACCGAGTTCAAGCGTCCGCACCAGGCGCTGGCCGATCCGGCCAAGTGCTTCCTCGCCCAGGGCATGGTGTGCATGGGACCGGCCACGCGCAGCGGCTGCGGTGCCCAGTGCATCGGCGGGAACATGCCATGCACCGGTTGCTTCGGACCCACCTCCCGCGTGCGCGACCAAGGCGCCAAGATGCTCTCTTCGCTCTGCTCGAACATCGCCCCCAAGGAGGAAGAGGGAATCAACAAGGTGCTCGAGGGAATCCCGGATCCGGTCGGCACGTTCTATCGCTACGGCCTCGCCAAGAGCCTGCTGCGCCGCAAGATCGACCTGCCCACCTCCGGCAACGGACACTAACCCGCTGACTTATGGAACCCGCTGCTCAACAAGGCTTCAACCAGGGCAACCTGCGCGCCAACGCCGCCTACCAGGCCGCCAAGCGCAACATCACCATCGACCCCATCACCCGCCTCGAAGGCCACGGCAAGGTCGATATCTACCTTGATGACCAGGGCGACGTCGAACGCGCCTACATGCAGGTCCCGGAGCTTCGCGGCTTCGAGGTCTTCAGTATCGGCCGTCCCGCCGAGGACATGCCCCAGATCACCAGCCGCATCTGCGGCGTCTGCCCCACCGCACACCATATGGCCGCGAGCAAGTGCCTGGACGACCTCTACCAGGTCGAGCCCACCTCGCCCGGCCGGAAGATCCGCGAGCTGGTCTACAACGCCTTCATGCTCGAGGACCACGCCCTGCACGTCTTCGTGCTGGGCGGACCCGACTTCATCGTCGGCCCCGAGGCGCCCCCCGCCGAACGCAATATCGTTGGCGTCATCGGCAAGGTGGGGGTGGAAGCCGGCAAGAAGGTCATTGGCACCCGCCGGCGCGTGCGCGATCTCATCGCGTATTTTGGCGGCAAGGCTGTCCACCCGGTGCTGGGCCTGCCTGGCGGCGTGAGCAAGGCGCTGGATCCGGCGGACCTCCCCAAGTTCAAGCAACTGGCCAAGGACGCCGTCGAGTTCACCGAGTGGACCCTCACGGTCCTCAAGCAGATTGTCCTCGGCAACCCCGACTACGTGAAGCTGATCACGTCGGAGGCCTTCACCCACAAGACCTGCTACATGGGGATGGTGGACGAGCAGAACCGGGTGAACTTCTACGACGGCAAGCTCCGGGTGGTCGATTGCAACGGCAAGGAAATCTGCAAGTTCGACCCCCGCCAGTACCGCGACTACGTGGCCGAGCACGTCGAGCCGTGGAGCTACATGAAATTCACCTTCCTCAAGCAGCGCGGCTGGAAGGATTTCGTCGAAGGCCCGGATACCAGCATCTACGGGGTCGCCCCGCTGGCGCGGTTGAACGCCGCCGACGGTATGGCCACCCCCAAGGCCCAGGCGGCCTACGAGGAGTACTTCAAAGTCCTCGGGGGCAAACCCGTTCACCATACTCTGGCCAACCACCTGGCGCGCGCCATCGAGATGATCCAGGCGGCCGAACGCATGGAGGAACTCGTCAACGACCCGGAAATCACCAGCCCGGACGTCCGCCGCGTTCCCACCAGCATCCCCAAGGAAGGTATCGGCGTCGTCGAAGCCCCGCGCGGCACGCTCTTCCATCACTATCAAACGGACGAGCGGGGCCTGATCAAGATGGCCAATCTGATCGTCGCCACCCAAAACAACGCCGCCCGCATCGCCATGAGCGTCGAGCGTGCCGCCAAAGGTCTGATCAAAAAGGGCAATGTGACCGAGGGCTTGCTCAACAAGATCGAAATGGCCTTCCGCGCCTACGACCCCTGTCTCGGCTGCGCCACCCACTCGCTTCCCGGTCACATGCCGCTCCTCGCGCGCATCTACCGCCGCGATGGATCGCTCTTCCAGGAGTTACGCCAAGACGCGTGAAGCGAACCCTCGTCCTCGGCCTCGGCAATGACATCCTGACCGACGACGCGATCGGCCTCCGGGTGGTGCGGGAGGTGGCGCGGCGCCTGGCGGGGCGGCCCGGAGTCGACGTCCACGAAACCGAAGAGATGGGATTGGCGCTGCTCGACTGGATCGTCGGCTACGACGCCTTGATCCTGGTGGATGCCATCCAGACGGGGGCGGCGGCCCCCGGCACGATCAAGACCCTGGCCGGCGATCAACTCCCGGACACCGGCGCCCGCACCCCCCATTTCCTCGGGGTGGGCGAAACCCTCAAGCTCGGCGAGATCCTCGGCTTGGCCATGCCCCGTGAGGTGCGCGTGCTCGGTGTCGAAGTCGCCGACCCGTTCACGCTGGGAACCGAATTGACTCCGGCGCTGCAGGCGGCCCTGCCGCGCATCGTTGATGCCGTGGTCCGCGAAGTAGAGGCGTGTCAGGCGCAACCGGTCGCGGCCTGAGCGGCCGCGCCGGCACCAGCAGCCATGAGTGGACCAGACGATGCCGGAGCCCTCCGGCAGTCAGCGCAGTTGCCGGACGGCGCCGCTCCTGCGGCGCAGAAACTCACCCGCGCCAGCAAGCGCCCCCTGAAATCGCAACGCTGCTCCGCTGCGGCGCTCCCTGCGCCCGACACGGGCGCAGCCCAGTGTCCGACCGCCTGCCGTCCCGACGGGCAGCAGCCCCGCGTGCCGGACGCGGTTCCGGTCTTTCTGGAGCTGTCCTCCTTGCGGAGCGCCGCGTTCCACGCGGCCAGGAGAATGGTGAGATGAACAGCGAAGCCGCAGAGGGTAGGGTGACCTCTCCGAGGGCACCGCGGGACGCAGTCACCGATGCATGCATCGTAAGGGTCAGACGACCCGCGGTCCGGAAGAGAACAGAAGCTCGCAGAGAACCGCAAAGGCCTATCTCTCCCTGAATTCCTTTTGCGCCTTCTGCGCCTTTCTGCGGCTGATCGGCGTCTCGCGGATCTCTTCGCGCCGGGTCTTTGCGTTCTCTGCGGCCTTCTGTGAAGACCCGAAACTTCCTGCATCCAGCCCGCAGAACACGCCGACCACGCGGATACGATCCTCGTCATTCCGTGGCGCGCCCGGAGGCCTGCTCGCGAGTCCTTCTCGGAGCCTGCTCGCGAGTCCTTCTCGGAGCCTGCTCGCGAGTCCTTCTCGGAGTCGCGCCCCACTTCATGCGGCGGTCAGCTTCCACGGACTGCGCATCGGCCGTGAGAGGAGCTTGTCGGCCTCCGCGTCGTCGACGAAGCGCTCGGCCTTCGGATCCCACCGGAGCTTGCGACCGAGCTGGATCGCAATGTTCGCCAGATGACAGACGCTGGATACCCGGTGGCCGATCTCGACCGGGAAATACGGGTCCTTGCGGGTGCGGACGCAGTCGAGGAAATCGCGGTGCTCGCCTTCCGGGTTGGTGTAGAGATGGAGTTCGTTGGGGGCGATCTTCGATTCGAGGATTTCCGAGGAACTGGCCTCGAGCTTGCCGAGCCAACCGCGGTTGCCGAGCCAGCCGTCGGTGCCGATGAACTTGATGCTGGGGTCGCCGGGCCTGCAGGTCATGACGACGCCGTTGGCGTAGCGGTAGGTGACATCGTAGTCCTTGACCGTGTTGTAGAGGCCGCCCTGCCAGAAGGTACCGGTGCCTTCGACTTCGACGGGGCCGCTATGTTCGGTGTCGTTGGCCCACTGGGCGGTGTCAAACAGGTGGGTGCCCCAGTCGCAGATGATCCCGCCCGAGTAATCCTGGATCCACCGGAAGTTGAAGTGAACGCGGTCCTTGGTGTAGGGGGCGAAGGGGGCGGGGCCCAGCCACATTTCCCAGTCCAGATCAGGCGGAACCGGCTGCGGGGTGGGATCGCCCGG
>CAYSPU010000086.1:0-20881 GCA_964432995.1 uncultured Verrucomicrobiota bacterium | reverse complement strand
GGCGGTCCGGAGCGGCCAGACGGCGCTGTCCGTACACCGACGACCTGGGGATGCAGCTTCAGACCCCCCATTCCGCCACTATCGCCTTGACGGGGAATAGCGATTTCGATACTCAGACTCCGATTCAGTGACCCAATACAACAACACCGGAGGCTTGTCCTCCAAGAGGTAACCTATGCAAGTACCCAGACCAAAACTCCTCTGCACTCTTGCCTGCGTCGCGCTCGTCGCTCTTAGCGGCGTTCTGCAGGCGGCGAGTGACGTCACCCAGCCGGGTGATCCCGTCATTGCGTCTTCGGACAACATGCCGGGCTCCGAAGGCGTGGCAAACGCCATCGACAACACCGATGCGAAATACCTGAACTTCGACACCCGTTTGCCGGACAACCCGCCCTCGGGCTTCATCGTAACCCCGCAAGTAGGGGTCACCCGGGTCGTCGGCATGACGATCAAAACCGCCAATGACGCCCCTGAACGCGACCCGAAAACCGTGACCCTCGAAGGATCGAACGACGCTGAGGTCACAACCTGGACCGGCGGTACCTGGGAGCTGATCGCGACGGTGGAGTTCCCGGCGACTACGGACCGGTTTGTGACGCAAACCGCGACGTTCGCCAACTTCAAGCCCTACAAACACTATCGGTGGACCGTCACCGCCGTGCAGACGCCGAACAGTTGCTGCATGCAGGTGGCTGAAGTCGAACTGCTCGGTAGCACGCTGCCCAGCGACGTGACCACACCTAGCGACGCCGTCATCGCCTCTTCGGACAACATGCCCGGGTCCGAAGGCGTGGCCAACGCCATCGACAATACCGACGCGAAATACCTGAACTTCGACACCCGGCTTCCCGACAACCCACCTTCCGGTTTTGTTGTGACGCCGTCCATCGGCAAGACCGTCGTCACCGGCGTGACGATTCGCACCGCAAACGATGCCCCGGAACGCGACCCGAAAACGGTTACCCTCGAAGGCTCGAATGATGCCGAGGTGACCGCGTGGACGGGCGGCACCTGGGAGATGATCACCACGTTGGAGTTCCCAGCGACCACGGACCGCTTCGTCACGCAAACCGCCCTGTTCGACAACTACAAGCCCTACGCCCACTACCGGTGGACGGTGACGGCGGTGCAGACGCCGAACTCCTGCTGCATGCAGGTGGCCGAAGTCGAACTGCTGGGCACCAGCGCGCCCAAGGACGTCACCCAACCGGGTGACCCCGTGATCGCCTCCTCGGACAACATGCCCGGCTCCGAAGGCGTGGCGAATGCTATCGACAATACCGATGCCAAATACCTGAACTTTGACACCCGCCTCCCCGACAACCCGCCTTCCGGTTTTATCGTGACCCCCGCAGTGGGTGCGACCGCGGTGACCGGGATGACCATCAAGACAGCGAACGATGCTCCAGAGCGCGATCCCAAGACTGTTACCCTGGAAGGTTCCAATGACGACACGGTCACCACTTGGACGGGCGGCACCTGGGAGTTGGTCGCCACCGTGGAGTTCCCGGCGACTACGGATCGGTTTGTAACCCAAGAGGCCTTCTTCCCGAACGCCAAGGAATACAAGCACTACCGGTGGACCGTCACAGCAGTCCAGACGCCGAACTCCTGCTGCATGCAGGTGGCTGAGGTCGAGTTGCTCGCCATCACCGCGAGCAATCCGTGCGACCAGACCGAATTCACCCTCCTCCCGGTTGACACCCCCGTTCTGAGTGGCGGAGAAGCCACCTTCATCGCCTACGTGAATGGACCGTGGAGTGTCCAGTGGTATAAGAACGGCGCGGCGATCCCCGGAGCGACGGCGCTGACCTACACGACCGATCCGGTCACCGCTGCGAACGAGGCGGATCTCTATACGTGCGAGATCGTCGGCTGCCAGACCAGTCCGGCGGTTCGGGCTTATGTCTTCACGCCCTCCACGACCAAGAGCGTCGGCATCAACTTCGTCGGCAGCGGTGCCAACGGAGCCCCGACTTCGATGAACCTACACGACGACGCCGGCGCGGTCATTCAGTACGACATCGCGGGCGTTCACCCTCAGGCCTACTGGAACAACGCTACGAATGCCACCGGTGCCGCCGGCGACGGCGTGAACATGGGCGCCGAGCTTCTGGATAGCGACGGCACGGCGTCGGCCATCTACTTCGAGTACAACACGACTGGCACGTGGGGTGCCGGTGTCGATACCGCCTCGGCGACGGGCAGGATGCTGAACGGTTACGCCGGCGGGAACGCGGCGGGGGAAGTCTCCACCTTCACGTTCACCGATGTTCCGGCCGGAAACCACTCGGTGCTGGCCTACATGGTCAACGCCCCGCTCCAGAACCAGGAGCTCTCCATCACCGTCAAAGGTGCCGCGGAGAAGACCTACTACATCCGGCCCATGAACTCGGATGAATACAAGCCGGCTCCTGGCTTCTACAACGGGGACAGCACCAACCCGGCCGAGCCCACCGTGGCCGACTTTGTCCGGTTCAATAGCATCCAGCCGTACACTGGAGACGGGCTGAACTCGATCACCGTGACGCTCACGAACATCACCGGCTATGACCGCGAAGTGGGCATGAACGGCCTCCAGTTGGTGCTCAGCCCAGCCAGCGTTCCGCAGGCGGCGGTGATCACCACCCAGCCACAGCCCACCGTGGCCGCAGCCGGCGCCACGGCACGATTGTCCGTGGTCGCTACGGGCGACGGCCTGACCTACCAGTGGCGGAAGAACGGCTATAACGTGCTCGATGGCGGTAACATCAGCGGGGCCACAACCGCCACCTTGACCATCAGCAACGTCAGCGAGGACGACGTCGCCGTTTACAGCGTCGCCGTGTTCAACCCGGGTGGCAGTGTGGTCAGCAGGAACGCTTCACTCCGCCTGACCACCTACGACATCAAAGAATCGCTGGTCGGCCACTGGAAACTCAACGAGACCAGCGGCGCGACCGCCGCGAACGCCATTGCCGGCGGTTCACCTGGCAATGTCACGGGGACGAGTTCCTGGGGCGCAGGGCGTATTGCCAACGCCTTCAACTTCGACATGGCGACCTACATGCTCGTCGACAACTTCACCAAGGCAAACGACGCAATCGCCGGATGCGCTTGGGTCAAGATGGATCCGAACGCCCCGGGCACCATGGCGGTCTTCCGCAACGGGCACAGCGACTTCAACGCTACCGGCGGTGATCTCAAGGTCCTCGGGCAGTTCGAACTCGGGATCCTCGACGTCGGCGGGGAGCTGCGGCCCACGGCAGCAGTCGGTAATTCCCCGAACCTGCCCCGGGCAACCGGTTCGGCCGGCCTGTCGGTAGACGAATGGCACCACTTGGCGTTCAGCGCTGATGGCGCCCAGCTCCGCCTCTACGTGAACGGCGCCCAAGTCGCCTCTACCGACTACCTGGGCTTGATCAACGACGCCCACATGGACTGGATCTCGATCGGCGCTCGGTTGGTTGTTGACACCAACACGCCGCCCGCGATTCCGGACGCAACGACCCCGGCCTATTTCTGGGGGAGCATTGACGACATCGGCCTGTGGACACGGGCCTTGACCGCCAACGAAGTCTCCAAGATCTACCAGGCTGGTATGGCTGGCCAGGATCTCGAGACCGTCGTCATCGAGCCGCCCACGGAAATGGAGTTCACCGGTGTCACGAAGAATGCCGACGGCTCCATCACCATCGAGTGGACGGGCGGCGGCACGCTGCAGGTGACCACGGACATCGGCTCGGGCGTGTGGCAGAGTGTGGACGGCGCCACGAGCCCGTACACGTTCACGCCGACCGCGGCGGCCATGTTCGGGCGCATCATGCAGTAACCGCGTAGCGCCATAGCGCCAGACGGATCACGAGAGACCGGACGCAAGTCCGGTCTCTCCTTTTTGTAGGAAGCGCCAACCACGGAATACGAAAAGAAGGGTGACGCGAATGGAATGAATCCCGTGCGACAAGGAGAGAGCAAAGCGGATCCGGTTGGGATAGGATCACAGCGGTGGGGGTAGGTGCACATCGCGTCACGCTGGGACGGGCTCGGTGGTTGGCACGGTACCCTACAAGCATTACGTCCCTACGGGACGGTGGTGTTTGTTAGCGTCACGTGCTACAGGCATCTCGTCCCTTACGGGACGACGCCGGCGCCCCAGCGGGGCGCGATGTAGGTAGTCGACCCGCATCGCACAGGAACACCCCCGTCCCGTAGGGACGTAATGTCGATGCAGAGAAACGAAAACGCCAAGTTTCGCCTCGGCAGGCAAGCAGCTCGCCCCCATCATTGGACCTCGCGAGAAGCGGGGCCTCGCTCCTCCGCCCGTTGGTGAGACCCCAGAAGAGAACGTGTGAACACAAAGGACCTGATCCGATTGGGCGTGCCGCCGGGGGAACCGACGCGGCGCGGGATGGACTTCATCGCCCGTTACATCCTCAAGGGACTCGACAAGGCGAAGTTGGCCGAGGACGTCGAGGCGGTGGTGCGTGATCCGGCGGCGTTCGTCGAGGACGAGTTGCGGGGTGAGTTTGCCAAGGTCCTGGTCCGCTGTGCGCGGACGGTGCGCGACGCGCCGGCCGCCTGGCGACAGTGGGGGGAGGGACTCGAACCCGAAGCCGTCAACCAAATGGGGCGAGCCTGCCAATTGCCCGTGGCGGTAGCAGGGGCGCTCATGCCGGATGCGCACGTGGGTTACGGGCTGCCGATCGGCGGCGTGTTGGCCACGGAGAACGCGGTGATCCCCTATGCTGTGGGCGTGGACATTGCCTGTCGGATGAAGTTGACCGTGCTGGACTTGCCGGTGCGCGAACTCGATCGCCAGCGGGAGAGCCTCGTTAAGGCCATCGAGACCGAGACGCGCTTCGGGGTGGGCGCCACGTTCCAGCAGCGTCGTGACCACGAGGTGCTCGAGGCCGACTGGTCTGTCAGTCCGGTGACGAAACAGTTGAAGGATCGGGCCTGGGCGCAGCTCGGGACGAGCGGCAGCGGTAACCACTTCGTTGAATTCGGGGTGTTCACCAACGAGAACGCGATCGGCGGTCTGCCTCCCGGCGAGTATGTGGCGTTATTGAGCCACAGCGGTAGCCGGGGGACCGGCGCGGCCGTGTGCGACCACTACAGCAAACTGGCCATGGCGCTGCACCCGAATCTCGCCCGGGAACACAAGCACCTTGCCTGGCTCGCACTCGACTCCGCAGAGGGGCAGGAGTATTGGGCGGCGATGGAGTTGATGGGGCTGTATGCGGCGGCGAATCACGCGTTGATCCATCGGCACATCGCGCGGCACCTCCGCCTCAACGTCCTCCTGGACGTCGAGAACCACCACAACTTTGCCTGGAAAGAGCGACATGTGATCGACGGCGTGGAGCGCGAAGTCGTGGTCCACCGGAAAGGCGCCACCCCGGCCGGCACCGGCGTGCTCGGTGTTATCCCCGGCTCGATGGCTTCCCCGGGGTTCCTCGTCCGCGGCCGGGGCAACGTGGCCTCGCTGAAATCCGCCGCACACGGCGCCGGTCGCGTGATGAGCCGCACGAAAGCCCTCGAGACTTTCGAGTGGGGGAAGGTGAACCGCGTGCTGAAAGAGCGAGGGGTGAAGTTGATCTCGGCCGGACTCGACGAGGTGCCTGGGGTGTACAAGGACATCCATCAGGTCATGGCCGCGCAGGCGGACCTGGTGGAGATCCTGGGTCGATTCGATCCGAAGCTGGTCAAGATGGCGCCCCATGGCGAGCGACCGGAGGACTGAGGGCCGGCGCGGCGGCGAGTTGGCATGTCGGCGAGTCGGCACGACGGCGCGGCGGCACGGCGGTGCGACGGTAACAGGTTGCGGCAGCTTCCGCATGTATCCGTGTTTATCGGTGTTCATCCGTGGTTAAGGATTGGGGATTTGGGATTGAGGATTTTCGATTTTGGGATCTTGGAGTAAACTCCCAGTGTGGAATCCCCAATCCTCAATGACCTCGCGGTTACCACCTCCTGCACACGAAAAGGGCGAAGCAATGGCATAAGGAGATTGGCGCTCCCGCACGCGGGATCACTATTCGGCTAGCGAATAAGTCCTGACGCCCCGGACAAAGATCTCAAACCCGGTACTTGGACTAGATGCTCGTTTGCTTCGCCATCTCACTACTACACCTTCCGAATCTCGGCGCAAGCGGGAGTTATTCACATCTGTTCACATCAGCGGCCCGCTTGCCGCAAGAGGGCTTCTTTCTGGTCGGCGGCCAGGTCGGAGGCGGAAATCCAGTCGGCGGCCCGCTGGCGGTCCAGACTGATCCAACTATGCGCCACCTGTTCCATTTGTTGCCGGCGCAGCATGTCGTCGCCGATGGATTCCGCCCACTGCGCCGCGGTTTCCGGGTATTGCCAACTGAGGGCTCCGACGAACGAGCTGACGGCGCGGTCGCGCGGGGTGCCAGGGGACATAGCCTGCAACCAGGTGGCCGCGCTGGTGGGATCCTGGTGGGCCCATGCGGAGACCACGCTGTTGACCGCATCGTCACGACTCTGGCCTTCGGGGAAACCGCTGACCCAGGTGGCTGCGGCCTGGGGATCCGATTGTGCCCAGCTCGACGCAACGGAGGTGGCGGCATCGTTTTGGAGTTCTCCGGGCGGGAGGCCGCTGACGAACCGGGCGGCGTCGGCCGGCAGGTTCTGCGCCCAGCCGGAGGCGATTCCCGCCAGGGCGCGTTTTCGTTCTTCGCCCTCGGGGAGTTGACCTGCCCAAGCCAATGCTGCCTGAGGATCGGAAGTCGCCCAGTTGTTGGCCAGGGTGCTGAGGAGGTTGTCTCTGGTCGTGCCCGCCGGGAGTTTCTCGGCGTAGCCTACCGCGCCCAGGGGATCTTCCTGGAGCCAGACGTGACTGATCTGCTGGAGAGCGCTCTCGCGTCCGCGGCCTTCGGGCAGGCGATTGATCAGTTCGACGGCGGCGTTGAGGTCCTGCGCAGCCAGCGGCTGCAGCACACTGGAGACCATCGTGTTCTGCAGTTCGCCCGGGGGCAGGTTCAGGGCGAACTCCGCGGCCCTGGTGGGGTCCTCGTAGCTGAGGCGGTGGGAGAGGTTCATCAGGGCGTTGCGCTGACCGGGACCGGGAGGCAGCGAAGTGGCCCAGGCGAGCGCCCCGTCGAGATCCATCTCAGCCCATTGGCTGGCGATCTGGCCGATGAACTGGTTGCGGGCAGGACCCGACGGCAGTTGGTCGAGCAGTTGGACGGCGGCGGCCGGGTCCTGGGATGCCCGGATGTTCAGCACCTGCTGGAGGGCGTCGGTGCGGTCGCGGCCCTCCGGGAGTTGCCGGGCCCATTCCGATGCGGCGTCGACATCGCGCCAGGCCCACGCGTTGGCGATCGAGCCCAACAGCGCGCGTCGCGATTCCCCGGCCGGGAGCGAGTTGGCATATGCAGCCGCGCCGGCGGGATCCTGCTCGGCCCAGGCCCAACTTACCGCCTGAAACGCATCGGCGCGCTGTTTCCCCTCGGGCATTTGCTGAATCCACGCGACGGCGGCGAGCGGATCCTGCTGCGCCCACTCGTTCAACGCGGCCTGCCGCGCCGAGGTGCGGCCAGCGCCGGTCGGCAGACGATCCGCATAGGCCAGCGCCGAATTCGGATCCCGACGCGCCATTTCGTGGATCAGGAGTTCCTGGGCCTGGCGCCTGGCGTTTCCCTCGGGCATTCGGTCGACCCAGGCTTGGGCGGCGGGAAGGTCCTGGGCCGCCCATTGGGAGACGACGGCCCCCGCCAACTGCTGCCGCAGCAACCCGGACTCCAATCCGTCCAGCGCGGCGGCGGCGGCAGCGGGGTCATTTCCGGCCCAGACCGAGAAGACGGTGTGGTATCCACCCCAAACATGGGGATTCGCCGAGGTCTGCCTGACGAGGGCCAAGGCGGCCTGGGGATCCGTTTCGGCAACCACGCCGACTACTGAGCGGAGGACTTGCTGGCGGAGCTGCCGGTCTGGCTCCTGCTGCAGCCACGAGACTACCCCGGCCGCATCCTGCTTCGCCCAAACCTCGACCACCTTTCCCACCGCGAAGCTCCGCTGGCCAAAGGGGGAAAGCCCCTGAGCCTGCTGGAGCGCCGCCATCGGGTCGACTTCCGCCCAGCGACCCAGCAGCTCGGCCACGAACTGGCGACGTTCCTGCAGAACGGGAATCGCTTCCGCCAGCCGAATGGCAGCGGCGGCGTCGGCCGGATCGATCGCCCGGGCGACTTCCGACAGCTCGTTGAATCGCTTCATCGAGGTCGTGGACAAGGCCGACTGGATGGCGTCCGGCAGTTCCGCGAGGGTGAGGGTGCGTCGCCTGAGTTCGGACGGAGTCGGTTCCCCGCTGGCACTTGACGGCGATTCCCCAGCGGTTTCCAGCGGTCGACGGGGAAGTCGGCGGAAGGAAGAGGGGGCTTTGGAGGTGTCGCGATTGGTGAGGCTTGCGCTCGTGGCGGCGTCGTGCGGCGGCGAGTTCGGCTGGCGGGCCAGTTGCCAGCCCGCGAACAGGCCGATGCCCAACAGCAACCCATGACTGATCCACCAGTGAATCTTCATAATCCAGAACCGCGGGAACCTACACGAAGGCCCACGGCAAGACACGTCACATTTGATGAGACAGACGTCAACGGGCCCATCTCGCGCGTGGAAGAAGGCAGCAACAGGGACGGACTCCGCACAACCGCCCTCCCGCCTCCCCCTTTCCATGAGCCGGCGCGTCGGAGGTCGGCGAGCCGGCGAGTGGGCGTCGCTCCTCTTCTTCTCGTCGCGATGGCTCGGACGCGCGGGACTGCGGGTCTTCTCGACCCGCAGCAAAGCGCACACGCCCTTGGCTGCGGCTGGAGATTGTTATCTGCGGCCTTTCTACCGCGGAGCACCGGATTGCGGGTGGTTTGGCAGCAGAATGTGGCTGGCGGGAGGGCGGACGGTTGTGGGATAGTCGGCCCAAGCATGGTGTCTTCGATGAAAGCAATTTCTGTGAACCACTCTGGCGTGCTGGACCGCCGGGAGTTTCTGCGGACCGGTTCGGTCGCCCTGGGGGCGTTGGGACTGGCGCCGGCAATGATCCGCGGGGCGGATGGCGCGGCGTCCGGGGGTGCCGGATCGGCGGCCGCGGCAGCGGCGGAACTGCCGATGGGCAGCGCGCCGGCGCCTGTGGCGCTGCCGCATTTCCCCGATCGGGTGCACGCGTTTGTGTGGCGCAACTGGCAACTGGTGCCCCCGGAACGGATGGCGACGGTGATCGGCGCCACGCGCGGCGAGGTCGTGAAGCTGGGGCGGCGGATGGGATTGCAGGGGCCGCCGCGGATTTCGCGCCTGCAGCAGCGGCGCTCGGCGCTGACCGTGATCCGACGCAACTGGCATCTGCTGCCGTATGACCAGTTGCTGCAGTTGCTGGGTTGGACCGCGGAGCAGATGGCGTTTGCGCTGCGCGAGGACGACTTCCTGTTCGTCAAGCTGGGGAATCTGAAGCCGCGCTGCGAACGGCTCGAGTATCGCGCGCCGGACCAACGGACGTTGGAGCGAGAGGGGGAAATGGCACGGTTGGTGAAAGCCGAGTTGCCCGACGGTGTTGGACCAACACGAGAGCCGCTGTTTTCGTTCGTTGAAGAACTGTCACGCCCTCCGAAGGCCGGCGCCAAGGCCGCGCCCGGGCCGAGCCGTTTCCAGCCGCGGTATTGCTATTCCTACTTCGCGTTGTATGGCGACCCGCTGCTCGAGCCTGATTTGGATCCGTACCCGGACGGTTATCTCGCCCGTTTGGCGGCGTGCGGTGTGGACGGTGTCTGGCTGCAGGGGATGCTGAGCCGGCTCGCGCCGTTTGCCTGGGACCCGCGGCAGAGCGACCGCTATGAGGCGCGTCTGGAGAACCTGCGCCGGTTGGTCGGGCGGGCGCGGCGGCACGGCGTGGGGGTCTATTTGTATCTGAACGAGCCGCGGTCGTTGCCGCTGAGCTTCTTCGCCCGCCGGCCGGAGCTGCGCGGGGTGACGGAAAGCGATTACGCAACACTGTGCACCAGTATACCCGCCGTGCGCGACTATCTGACGGCGGCCATGGCCACGATTTGCCGGGCGGTTCCGGATCTGGCGGGGTTCTTCACAATCTCGGGTTCGGAGAATCTGACGAACTGCTGGTCGCACGGAGGCGGAACCGGATGTCCGCGGTGCGGGCAACGGAGGCCGTCGGAAGTGATCGCCGAGCTGCACGCCGCCTTGCATGCGGGCATTCGGTTGGCCGGGGGCCCGCAGCGGCTGATCGCTTGGGACTGGGGTTGGCAGGACGCGTGGGTCGAGGACATCATCGCGCGGCTGCCGGCGGAAGTGATGTTCATGAGCGTAAGCGAGTGGTCGATTCCCATCAGCCGCGGAGGCGTGAACACGGAGGTGGGCGAGTATTCGATTTCGACCGTGGGCCCGGGTCCGCGGGCGACGCGGCACTGGGAATGGGCGCGGCGGCGGGGCTTGAAGACGCTGGCCAAGGTCCAGTGCGGCAACACGTGGGAGCTCTCCGCCGTCCCTTACATCCCGGCGGTGGCGAACGTGGCGCGGCATGCGGCGAATCTGTCGGCGGCGGGCGTCGACGGCGTGATGTTGGGTTGGACGCTGGGCGGGTATCCGTCGCCGAACCTCGAGGTCATGGCGCGGACGAGTCCGGCGGTGCCGACGGGCGCCGCCGAACGGCCAGAAGCGATTCTGCAACGGGTCGCGACCGAGCGCGTCGGGCCAGCGTTGGCGCCAGCGCTGGTGCGGGCCTGGACGAACCTGAGCACCGCGTTCAGCGAATTCCCCTATCACGGGGGTGTGGTCTACAACGCGCCGATGCAACTTGGACCAGCCAACCTGCTGTGGGGCGAGCCAACCGGCTACCGCGCCACCATGGTGGGATTCCCGTACGACGACCTGGACGGGTGGCGCGCGGTCTATCCGGCGGAGGCGTTCATCGGCCAACTGGAGAAGGTCGCAAGCGGTTTCGAGCGGGCTCACACGGAGCTGGCGGCTACGTTGCAGAAACAGAAGGCCCAGCTCACAAGCGACCAGGCCCGCGCCGCAGCACGGGAGTTGACGGTGATCGAAGCCGCAGGCGTCCACTTCCGGAGCACAGCGAACCAAGCCCGATTTGTTCGCGCCCGACAGCAACTGCGGGAGGCGAAGACCACCACTGATCGCGCAGCGCTGGGGGCGGAGCTCGAGCGGTTGCTGCGGCAGGAGATCGATCTGGCCCGGCGTTTGTGCGGAATCCAGGGGCGGGATTCGCGAATCGGTTTCGAGGCCTCGAACCAGTACTACTATGTGCCGGTGGACTTGGCGGAGAAGGTGGTGAACTGCCAGGACCTGCTGACGCGCTGGCTGCCCCGAGCCGTGAATGGGGAAGGCAGGAATGCAGAATGAACGGCAGTCGGCGTGCCGTAGGGAGGTAATGTCCATGCAGCCGGGTCGACGGATGAATCGTGCATATGCATGATTCATCGGGAGCCAGATTGGGACAGGCGACCGGGCGCGTCCGTTCGGTTTCCAGGCGCAGATGCGTGCTCTGGTGCGCCTTGCGTCCGGCGCGCCCGGAGGTCGCCAGCTCCGCAGGAGCGCAAGGCCACACGAGAGGGGGACATGCGATTCGCGGATCCGTTCGGTGGCGGGCACCAGAGACGCACGGATTGGCAGGACGCGACCGCTGCGTCCGTTAAATCGTGCATATGCACGATTTAACGGGAGCTGCAGCCCCGTGTGTCCAGTCTCTGGGACAGATGCGGGGCGGCACGGGACGCAGACAGGTGCCCTGCTCGCAGCAGCCACGATGGACGGGAGGCAATCAGGGGGTTCGGAGGGGCGTCCGCCCTGCGTTGCCGCTGCCCGCCGGGACGGCGGGCGGTCCGGATTGCCATCTCCGGGCGTCCGCCTTCTCGGATCACACACGCTGACCTCAGCGGAGATGGCTGAGGCGCCGGGGCAAATCCTGGCTGCGAGCCGGACAGGCGCTGCGGGTCCGCCGAACGTTGGCGTCTCTGCGACCTCGCTCAGAATCCCATCTCGAACACCGAGTCATCGAACGCCTTCCCACCGTTGTCTGCCAAATCCGAGCTCACCGAGTAGATCAGCCTCCGTTCCACCGAGTAGCGGAAGGGTTGCCCTTCCCAGTCGTCGCGAGGGATCTCGACCAGGTAGTCCGGCACCAGGGCAGTCAGTGATTGGGGCAGCGTCCCGTGCCGCAACGTCCAGCACTTCAGCGCGAGCACGAGCTGGGTGGCCGCGAGCAGGACGTTCTCATGGCATTTGTCGCGGAGCAGGCCAACGGTGTGACCGCCGGTCACGTCGTACATCATCTCGCCGACGAAGTTCCGGCCGAGCATCAGCGCCAGTCTGCTGCGACTCGCCTTGGGCACTTCGTTTCGCGGCATGCGCGCGTAGGGGTAGGAGAGACTCTTCATACAGACACGCGTGCAGTCGGCGAAGAGGCGCTTGGTGGTCGTCAGCTTCAATACGCCTGGCACCACGTCGAAGCGGATAGATGGAGTCGGAGCGTTGGTGCCGGGCAACTTGCCTTCGGCCAAGTCTTCGATCATCCGGACATTGAGCTGGTAGTCTGTCTTGAACACGTTGGTCAACGCGGCCGTGTCGGCGCGGTAATGGTCCAACCGCTTCACGAAGGTCAACAGGGTCTCTGCCGGCAAGGACGTTCTGGCAGCCATCAGCCGAATGCGATTCAAGCCGAGCTTCTTCGTCGACAGGCCTCTCGTATAGTAGTAGCTCTCACCACCCGCGGCCTGAATGCGCCGTCCCAACTCGACGATCTTGAAAGCCAGGTCGAAAGCCTCCTGCTCGCGACCCTCACGGAAGAGCACCTCTGCTCGGATCGAGGCCAACGCGCTCAGTCGCCACAGCCTGTCCAGTCCGGGATAGGTCTCGTCAAAACCGCGGGGGGTGGGGACCTCCAGACCACGACGGCTCAGGACATCATCCAGGAGTGAGAGGGCGCCGGGATTCCTGGCCAACAGCTTCTCCGCCAACGCGGGGTCCCACGAGACCCGGGGGTTGCCTTCCGCCATGTCGGCTGCTTGGCGGATCTCGGCCTCGTCTGCCCAGAGCAACTGACCGCGAGCCTTCTCGATGATGGCGAAGGCGTTGTCGCTCTCGTCCAAACCTGCGCGCACGGGTTTGAGGTCGTCGTCGTTGAACGTTGACTCCGGCAGCAGGAGGAACCCGGCCGCACAGGCCACCACCGCGATGCCCGCAAAGAGAACAATCCTCTTTCTCCTGAGCTTCATCGTGGCGGAAGTCTACTCCCTCTGCCCACATGGCCAAGCCAGTACCGGATGGAGGAATCAGGAAGCCTCCTGGCTGACGGACACCTCGATTTCACGGGCGGTCCTCATCCCGTCGGGCGTTCCTGCGCCCGGGGACGGCCGCACTCCGGCGCACTGACTGCGTACGGCACGACGGTGAAGCAAGTTCGAACGCTTTCGAGGAGGGCGCAGGGGCGCACGCTCCGGGCGTTCACGAAAACCCAAACCGTCTCGCCTCGGGCCACAAGCCGGGCATCGGCGACCCCGGTGGCGGGCACCAGAGACACACGGATTGGCAGGACGCGACCGCCACGTCCGTTAAATCGTGCATATGCACGATCTAACGGGAGCCGCGGCCCCGTGTGTCCAGACCGTGGCAGATGCGGACGGCAGTCCGCGCATCTTCCTGCTGCGCATTACTGAACGTCAAACGCGAACAGGGTGACGCTGCAGGGGGCGACGGTGAGGCGATCGGTGGTGCCAGTGATCGCCTGTTGCTGGATCGCGACCTTTGGGGGTTGATCCGGGTCGTTGTGGGCCTGGGGATCGTTATCGGCGATCTGCCATCGTTGGCCGGTGCCTTTGAGTCTGGCGCCTTGGAGGGCGAGCGGGATCTGCAGCTCTTGTGTCGAGCCGTTGACGATGCCCAAGGTGAGGGTCTTGCGGTCGCGGCTCCAGGCGGCCTGGGCGTCGATCACGCCGGTGGTTTGGGTGGCGACCGGCAGTTGGCCGAAGTGGTGGCGGTAGAGTTTGAGAACCAAGCCCGTGGTCTCGAAGGCCGCGTTGCGGCGGCTCGTCTTGAGGGCGCCGATCACGTTCACCGTTTGGGCGTAGAACGCGGAGCCGACGATATCGCTTTGCCGGGCGTATTCGTGCACGCCGGCGGCGATGCCGAGAGCGTCCTTCAGGAAGTAGCGGGTGCCGAGCTCACCGAAGACATGCGGGCCGTACCAGTAATTCCACTCAGTCATGGCGATGCGGATGTCTTTCCCCTCGAGCTCAGGCAGATCCTTGCGCGCTTTCCGATGGAATTCGGCCTTGTTGCGGATGTTGTCGGCGATCTGGCGGACGTGGGCGGTGAGGTTGGTGCGTTCCTGGCAGTAGAAGTGTTCGGCGATGAAGTCCATGTGGTTCGGGCAATTCTTCAGCAAACCAGTGCTCCACGGCCCGGCGTTGCCCGACGAGATGCAGACGATGTTCGGATCGACCTCGCGCATCTTGTCGACGACCCAGTTCTGTTTGAGGACGTATTGTTCGAGGGCCATGTACCCGAGCTGCCAGCGGCCCCACATCTCGTTGCCGATGCCCCAGTACTTGACGGCGAAGGGCTTGGCGGATCCGTTCTGGGCGCGGCGTGCGCCCCAGAGGGTCTTGGTCGAGCCGTTGCAGTATTCGAGCTGGGCCGCGGCGGAGTAGGCGTCGCCGAAGCCGGTGTTCACCGTGATCCACGGTTCCGCGTTCACCAATTGGCAGAAGCGGACGAACTCGTGCATGCCGAAGTCGTTGTGTTCGACGCCGGTCCAGGCGGGGTTGGTGCGGGGTGGGCGATGGTCGCGGTCGCCAATGCCGTCGCGCCAGTCGTAGCCGCTGACGAAATTCCCGCCGGGCCATCGGTAGATGGGAGCGCCGAGGTCTTTGAGCAGCGCCAGGGTATCGGCGCGCATGCCTTCGATGTTGTCAGCGGGCATCAGGGAGGCGGTGCCGACGAAGACCGCGCCCTGGCTCACGCGGATCTCGAAGGTGGCCTTGTCGGTGGTGGCGCCTGCGGTGAAGGTGACGGGGAATCGTTGATAGTCCTTCTTGACGCGTCCGAGGCGGAGTGTGGCTTGGGCGGTGTCGCCTTCGCCCCAGCGGAGGGCCACGTCGACCTGGGGGGCGGTGCTGCCGGAGGATTTCAGCCAGAGGTAGCCGACGTATTTCCGGCCCTCGACGACGCCGAGGTCATGCTGTTGGAGGGCAGCGCCGGCGCGGATCACGGGCGTGTGGCGGCCGGCGAACGGGGCGTTGGTGTTCATGCTGACGGAATTGGCAGAACCGATGATCTGCCACGGGGAGGCGCCGACGACGGGATAGGCGGAGTCGCGAAGGGCACGGTAGGGGTTGTACTGCGCCGTAATGGGGAAGTAGAACTTGCGGTCTTCGAGCATCTCGGCCCAGATGCCGCCGTAGATACAGCGGCCCAAGTGTTCGATGAACTGGCTGTAGATGTTTGGGGAGAGCGGCTCGCGCACCTGAGCCGCATCGATGGTGATGCCGGGCGGCGACGACTCATCGAACGAGGTGCTGGGACCCTCCGCGCCGGTGGCGGCGGTAGCGCCGGCGAGGGCGAGGAGAAAAGCACAGGCGACGGAGTGCGGTCGAGGTGTCTTCATTTGCGGATCAGGGTTCGGTTCGTTGTTGGGGGGATGGGGGAGAAAACGGTGCTCTGGGACCACGGCGTAAGGTAGGGACGCCCGCCTCGGGCGTCCGGGCACGTAGGTTCGGCAAGCCGGCTTTGGTGGACGCGCGGGGCCGCGTGGCCCTACCTGCAGCGGGCGGTTCGCCGACAGAGGCGGTGGCGAAGGAATGGGCCTGACGGGTTGAGACTCCCGGACCCGCATTCCTCTCGGCGAGCGACAAATGCGCCGACTGACGTCGGCGGCTACAGGTCTTGGCTTTCATCGTTCGGCGTCGGCGCGGATCATGCGGAGGCCGAAGACGGCTCCGATTTCGTTGTTTTGGGTGGCCTGGAACTTCACGGTGACCTTGGACTTGTCCTTCACGAGTTCGGTCGGGACAGGCTATTCTGCGTCAAAGAACCGCATCGGGCCGCGACGTTCGATAGTCTGCTCGCCGATGTGTTGGCCGTCCACCAGGATTTCGAAGGTGCGCCTTTGCCACTCGTCGGGGTTGTAGGTCACGATTAATGCCATGGGATGGGCAGGGTTGACAGGGAGGTCGAACCACTTCGAGCCACGGCGGCCGGGGCGTCCCATGACCCGGTCGGGCGCGGTTTCTTCGCCCTGCATGTTTGCATCGCGTTCGGCCTGCATTTCACCTAGCTGGGCGAAGCCGACGGTGGCGGCTTCAAGTTTGCGATGGCGTTCGGTTTCGGCGGCGATTTCGGCGGAGCGCTGCTCCCGTTCGGGCGGAGTGAACAGATCCCAGTAGAGGGCGTAGGTGCGCCGGTGGAGTCGGGAGAAGGGCACGAAGTCGACGTCGTGGTCTTTGCCGACGCCGTCGGTGCGGAAGCAACCGGGTCGGTTGGGGATGGGCTTGAGCCATTCGGCGACGGGGCGTTCGGCGGAGACGAAGACCGGAACGGTATCAGTCGAGGCAGCGGATCGGTGAAGGCGCGGTGTTCGAACTTGTAGGAGAGGTCGAGCCAGCGACGGTCGCAGGTGAAGGCAATCTCCCGGGGGCAGGACGTGCACTGGAAGTCCGGACCCGGAGGAGGTAGGGAGGCTCGGCTCGGGCGTCCAGACGACTGGGATTTGCGAAAGGGCCTTGGCGGACGCGCGGGGCCGCGCGTCCCTACCCGCTGCTGGGCATTTGCGGAGAGGGTTGGCGGATTCATGGGGCATGGGGCATGTGTCATTTGGTTGCAGCAGGTCGATAACGCCAATCCACTTTCCCGCCGTAGGCCATGGTTTCGTGGACGAGCGCGTAGAGGTCGGGATCGTAACTCTGGAGGGCTTCGCGGGTATTGATCGGCTGGAGGGCGTCCGCGGGGGCGGCGTCCTGGCCGAGGGCGTCGAAGTAGGCGAGCACGCCTTCGGCCCAGTAAGCGACGCGGTTGTGCACGGCCGCGGTGGCTTTCCATTTCCCGGCGCTGATGGCTTTCTCGAAGGTCTGCTTGAGCTTCTCGTCGAACCGGACATCGAGGCGTTGGACGCGGAGTTCGTATTGCTGGACGTCGTGGCGGCGGTTGTCCCAGTTGGGATCAACGGGGCGGGTACCGGTCACGTGGTAGAGGGCGTGGGCGAACAGGCGGATGACTTGGTTGTCGCCGACGTTGGGCGCCTTCGGATTGGCCAGCACGTTCTCCTCACCCACGGCGAGCACCCGGGTCTCGGGTGTGTACTCCACGGTGCGGGCGAGGGCATCGAGCTTCCCGGTCTCGGCCAGCGCCCGGTATTCGGGGAGGTCGGCGACCTTCTCGTCAGGGCCCAGGACGACCAACCGCACGCCGTCGGTGATGAGCGCCTTCAGGACATCGTGGCGGTAAGCGAACATCTTGCGGATGGTGTCGTTGGCCTGGAGGAGGGCGGCATCGCTAGCTTGACGACCGAGCACGGTGAATTCGCGGGCCCAGGTGAATTTGGTGTAGTACGGGTCGGCTTTGACCCTGGGGGGCGGTGGGGTCACGTTGGGCAACTTCTGCAGGAAGCGGTACCGCCAGTCCTGGTCCGGCTTGAGGTTGAAGGCGGTGCGGACGAGTTCGTATCCTTCCGGGTCATAGACTCTGAGTTGTTCGCGGGTGCCGATGGGGCCGTGGTTCCAGTTGTTGATGCGATTGCAGTCGAAGTAGATCTGGGCGATCTCGGCCCAGTACTCGCCAGGGTTCGACATGGCGTAGGTATTGCGGAAGAGCCCCTTTTGGCGCGCGTTCTGGTAGGCGCGGTTCAGGCGGCTCTGCCAGGTGGGGTCCACCGATTCGAGAGTGCCGTCAATCGTATGACAGAACTCGTGGACAGCGATGCTCTCGTCGTCGTAGCGGTCGAGGGGGAGGCTGAGGAGGTTTTCCTCGCCGAAGCTGGTGGGGAGGCCGCCGGTGCCGCGGACGCGTTCGTTTTGGTAAGCGGGGTTGGGGTGATGGCGGTATTCGGGCATATCGGTATAGACCTGGTTTCTGCCGATGACGATGAGGTACATGCCGTTTTTGACCATGGCCTCGATGAGGTCGGGCCGGCCGGCGAGCATGTGCGTGACGATCTCGTCGGTACGTTGGAGGGCGAGGTCGGCGACCTCGGCGGAAGCCGCCACGGGCATGCCCTGGATGTCCACGAGTTTCTGGTAGAACTGGCGGGCGACGTCGCGGTCATCGTCGCGCAGCAACTTGAAGAAGGAGTCGGGCGGTTGGGTGACCGAGGGGGCAGCAGCCGCAGGGACCGACTGCAGGTGCGCAAGGACGGCGAGTGTCACGGTGAACATCAACAAGGCGCCGTGAGGCGACCGGCTTCCCAGCAAGGCGGGTAGGTTCATGGCTGTCCTTCGGAGGCGGTGGGGGCGTTGGTTTCGGCGTTGCGGTTGGGAGGTTGGACGCCAAGCAGGTAACGGAGGAAGAAGTCGTTGCGGCGGCGGGCGCCGTACGCGCCGCCGGCGCCGTGGCCGCCGCCGGTCACGACGAGGAATTCGAAGTCCTTATCGGCCTTGATGAGCGCGTCGGCGAAGCGATAGGTGGACTCGGGGGGCACGTTGTCGTCGAGTTCGCCCACGGAGAGGAAGAGGTGTCCGCGGAGGCGGTGGGCGTTGTCGATGTTCGAGTTCTCGGCGTAGTGTGGTCCGACCGGGTAGCCCATCCACTGTTCGTTCCAGGAGGCTTTGTCCATGCGGTTGTCGTGGCAGCCGCAACTGGAGAAGGCGGCCTTGTAGAACTCCGGGTGGAAGAGGAGGGCGCCAGCGGCGCTCTGGCCGCCGGCGGAGTTGCCGAACACGCCCACGCGGGTGAGGTCGAGGTAGGGGTACTTGGCGGCGGCGGCTTTCATCCAGAGGATGCGGTCGGGGAACCCGGCGTCTTTGAGGTTGTGCCAGCAGACGTCGTGGAAGGCCTTGGAGCGAAAGGCGGTGCCCATGCCGTCGAGTTTGACGACGACGAAACCGAGGCGGGTGAGGGATTCGTAGCGTGGGGCGGGGCTGAAGGATTTGGGGACGTAGGCGCTTTGGGGGCCGGCGTAAAGGTCTTCGATGACGGGGTAGTGGCGGTCCGGGTTGAGGTCGGGCGGGCGGCAGATGATTCCCCAGATATCGGTTTGGCCGTCGCGGCCTTTGGCGACGAACACCTCGGGCGGTTGCCAGCCGGAGGCGCGGAGTTGAGTGATGTCCGCCTCCTCGAGTCGGCAGACGAGCTTGCCATCGGAGGCGCGGCGCAACTCGCTCGTGGGCGCCTGGTCGACGCGGCTGTAAGTATCGATGAGGAATCGGCGGTCGGGCGAGAACTGGAGGTTGTGGTTGCCGTTGCCGTCGGTGAGGAAGATGGGGGGGCCGCCGTCGAAGCTGGCCCGGCCATAGTGCAGGAGATAGGGGTCCTGGTCCGGGTAAACGCCGCCGGCATGGAACCAGACCACGCGATTGGTCTCGTCGATCAGGTCGATACCGCGCACGACCCAGTGGCCGGAGGTGATGGGGTTCTTCACGCCGCCGGCGGCGGGGTCGACGAGGTAGAGGTGGCGCCAGCCGTTGCTCTCCGAGGCGTAGATGAACTCATCGGTCCGTTCGAGCCAGGTGACCGGACTGAGCTGGAGGTTCTCGGCGTGCGCCGTCCAGATGAAGGTCTGGGTGCGTTCGTCGACGAGGTTGCGGACGTTGCCGGTGCGGGTGTCGATTTCAATGACCCGCAGGCGTTGGTGTCCGCGGTCGACCTGTTCGTAGGCGAAGCGTTGTCCGTCCTTGCTCCACCGCGGTTGTGGGCTGAGCCATTCGTGCTCGAAGCGGTCGACATCGGGTTTGGTTTGCTTCCGGCCGGTGACGCTGAAGAGGTTCAGTTCGTAGGTGGCGAACTTGTCGCCGGGGAGCGGATAGGGTCGGCTCCGGAGTCGAGCCCGGCCGCCGCCCGGGGGTGAGGATTGGATGAGGTGGACTTCCTTGCGGTCGCCGGGTTCGACGCGGAAGGCGGCGAGGGTTTTCGAGTCGGGCGCCCAGGAGACCTCGCCGTAGGCCAGGCCTTCGGCGCCGTCCTGGCTGAGTGGGATGGGCTGGGCGGAGTCGTCGTTGGCGGACCGGATGAAGACATTGTGGTCTTTGACCAGCGCGATCCACTGGCCGTCGGGGGAGCGATCGGATTGCCGGGGACGCTGGTCGCCGCCGGGGCGGCGTCGCGGTCTGGCGTCACCCTCGTCGCCGGAAGCGGAGGTCAGGGGTTCGCCCTTGGCGCATTCATAGGTGGAGAGGTCACACTGCCAGGTGACGTCGTTGACGGGAAAGCGGACGGCCTGGAGATTGGGGGTGAACTCGAGGCGATCGAACGGGAGCTTGTCCGCCTGGCAGTCGGTGCCGGTGGCGCGGGAGAGAGCCGCGGCGAGTTTGGCGTGATCGAAAGCGGGCTGGCGAACCCCGCGTTCGGCATCAACCAGGATGAACTCGCTGGTGTCGCCGGGGAGGGTGTTGCGGTACCAGAAGCGGGAGTTGTCCGCGAACCAGTGCGGCGTGACACGGTCCTTGAAGACGCGGCGGTCACGTTCGCTGCGGCCGGGCCAGCGTTGCTGGGGGGATTCCCGGTCGGCGGCGACGGTCACGCCGGCTCCGGAAACGAGGGCGGAGAGAAAGGCCAGGGCGAGCCAGATGGCATGGAGCCGGAAGCGACCGACTGGCTGGTGTGAAATGGCTCGGTGCATTCAGCTAGTTTGGTTTAACCACGGATGGACACGGATGGACACGGATGTGGTGGTTCGTTCATGGAAAGCAATGACATCCGCCGGCTGGATGCGCGTGGAGCCCATGAACCT
>CAYSPU010000085.1:0-21423 GCA_964432995.1 uncultured Verrucomicrobiota bacterium | reverse complement strand
CACGGAGCAGACGACGGCCACGGCGCCCAATCCCAGAAGGCGCTTCCGGGATCGTGTCGGAGCCTGGGACAGAGTCGCCTGAGGATGGGGGCGCCGGCGGACCTGGCATTGTGTTGGCGTTGCCGGCGGGGTGGGGGCAAGTGTGGTTCGCGATGAGAAGTCGGGTGAAGGCACGGTGAGCAGCAGGCAAAGCCAGAGGCAGTTCCAGGTATTCATCGAAACCCTCCTTGGGTTCAGATCGAGGGAAAGGCTAGTCCTCCGGCCTGCCGCGCGTCAACGGAAACGTCTCCAGGATAGCCAGCGGCATCGGGGGGGGGCGCGTTCGCAGTCGCGCCAGCGTCGTGGAGTGCGTGCGCCGCCGCGCCGCTTTCGGGCAACAGTCCCCTGCGGCGACTTCGTGCAGCGCCGCTGTCCGCGCGACGGCTACGGCCGCAGCCAGACGGTGCTGGCGACCCACTGCTGCGTTCGGACGGCAGCACGTATGGGGCAGTTCCCCGATGCGGTTGCGGCTGGGGCGGGCGGGTTCAATTCGTCTGCAAGATCTCCAGGTCCGGATTCAACGGTGCCGTCCCGAGCGTCACCGGGCGGAAAATCCCCCCGGCCCCGTACCAGTCGTGGACCCGGACCGCGAGCAACAGGCGTTCGCCCGGTTTGACCAGCGGTGTCAGGTTATGGCTCTTCCGCTCGTTGAAGGCGTCCTTGCGCGTAGCGAGATCGCCGCCTCTGCCTGCGAGTTGGCCGTTCACGTAGAGTTCGTAGCAGTCGTCCACGCCCTCAAAGGAGAGGTAGACCTGGCTACCTTGCCAGCGGGCCGGAACCTCGATCTCGAGCCGATACCACGCCCAGCCGTCCAGGGCCTCATGCCCCTGCGATTCCCAGGCGGTCCCGATCCGGATATCCGTCCAGCCTTCCGCGGAGTCGAGTGCGGTCCGGTGCCAACCGCGGTTCAGGCCGTCGTCTTTGGGGTCGGGACGGAAGCGCCAGGTGCACTCGACGAGGTTGGTTTGCTCCGCGTGGAGTTGGTTCCGGAGATGTTGCCACAGTTCGTCGGGCAAGGCGTGACGCGGAGCCGGGCCGGATTCCAGGTGCTCGAGCAGCAGCGGCACGAGCCAGCGGCCTGCGGCGTTTCCCGGGCCATGGTGACGGACGGCGCTAACGAGCAATCGGCCCCGACCCGCTCGGGTTTCGAAGATCAGACCGTGCGTTTTGACGGTGGCCAGGTCATGCGTGTCCCACAGCAACAGGATGGGGTCTACTGCCTCGAGGTACCGGAGATTGGGGATGACGCGGCCGGCGAGGTCGAAGTGCTGGAGTTCGACGAACAAATCGCGCGGGACGCGGCGGACGAGCGGGTGATCGGGAACGCACGGGGCCCCGCGCAGGAACCAGTGGTCGCTAAGCGGGAGGCTGTGTTTCCCGCCATCGGGCAGCAACAGGACGCGGCCGCCGTGTTCGAGGAAGCGGACCAGCTCGTCGTCGAAGCGTGCCGCAACGACGAGGTGGTTGGTGTTGGCGGGTTGCCAGGGCGAGGCCGTGGGGAACAGTTCCCGGGCGAGGTTCCCAGGCAGCGACGGATGCAGCCGCACGCGGTTGGCGTCTGGGGTGGGGAGGGCGGGGAGAAGCCAGAGGGGCCAGTGGTTGGTGAAGGTGCCCTGGGGCGTGCGCAAGGTGGCGCGGAGCAGGAGTCGACGAGGTTCGGCAACTGCCGGGAGCGTCCAGTCGAGACTGGCGTGGCGGGTCAGAGTGCCGATGGGTTGCCTGATGCCCGCCTTGTGCTCCCGGTGCACGACCTCATCCGGATCGGGGTAGCCTTCGAGTCGGACCTCGAGTTCGCCCGTCTCGATCGGCTGCGTGCCGAAGTGGCTGACCAGAATCTCCCCGCGGAACGATTCGTGGGTGGCGAAGCTCCGGCGGTCGGCGTCGGTCCGCAGCAGGCAGACGGTGTCGCGCTGCCACGACCAGTCGGCGGCGGACCACTTCGGTTGGCCGAGGGAATCGTGCAGTCCCATGCTGGCCTTCGGGATGTCGCGGATCACGCTGATCACATAGCCGCCGTAAGGGATCTCGCGGCGATAGACCTCCGCCTGGAACTTCCGCATCAGAAGCCCGTAGCGGAGGGAATCGGCCCGAAGCCGATCGAGTCCCGCCGGCCCGGCGATGCCGCGGAGGCGTTCTTCCCAGCGCGGGACTTCGTCCAGGGGCGCGGGCGCCCACCAGGGTCGTTCGGTGCCAAGACGCGCGAGGATGGCGTCGCGGTCGATCCAGGTGTCGGCGGCCATGGCTTCGCCGAGGACGAGCGGTTTGAGGCCGTGGGCCAGAATGTGTTCGCGGAATCCGTCGAGGGTCTCGAGCCAGGTGTGGTTGTTGCCGTAGGGATGGTCATCGTAGAAATCGTGGACCCGATGCCATCCGATCCAGCTCGAGTCATCCTCAATGACGGCGCCGGGGATGGTTGCCTTGGCGAGGTCATAGAGATCTCGAATGACCTCGATCTGCGCGCCGTGCCCGGTCTCGCACGTGAGACTGCGCAGCACGATCGAAGGATGGTTCCGATCGTAGTGAAAGAACTCCAGAAACTCGCGCCGCAGCGGCTCGAGGTGCTCCCGGGTCAGGGTCGGGTGCCACGTCGGATACTCCATCCAGGTCAGCATTCCCAACTCGTCAGCCAGCTCCAGGTAACGTTGTGGCGGAATCCAGAGGCAGAACTTCATCAGGTTGAACCCCCGCGACCGGGCGAACTCGATTTCCTGTCGCCAAACGTCCTCGCCCGGGTTGGGATCGGTGCGGGGGGGCGAGAACCCCCAGTTCAAGAGTCCGCGAAGCTGTAGGGGTCGACCGTTCAGGCGGAATTGCGAGCCGAACACCTCCATACTGCGAAAAGCAGCGCGCGTCCGGATGCCGTCGGCGCCTTCCCCGGCCAGCGCAATCTCCAGTTCGTAGAGGTTCGGCTCCGCCGGCGACCAGGGACGGGGGTTGGCGATCGGAGCCGACAGCACGATGCGGCCATCGACGAACTGGGCTTGTGCCGGAAGCTCGAGCCACTCCGGTTCCCCGCACAGCCGGCTGCGGACCCGGACTTCCGGTGGCGGCGTCGGCGTGGCCCCGGCCAAAGGCAACTCGATCCGAAACTCCGACTTCGCCAAGTCCCCGATTGCCAGGACGCGCAGATCGTCAACATACGTGTCCGGCACTTCGAGCAGGGCGACGCCCTGCCAGATCCCGCCGAAGTGGGGGGCGATGATGGGGAGGAACCCCTGCGAGTTGTGACCGACCTTCTCGTCGAGGCGCACGCGCAGTTCGTGGGGTTGGCCGGCCGGCGCCCGGCGAACAAGATCGGTGATGTCCCACCGGAAAGGGGTCCAACCACCCAGATGCGAGCCGAGCCGTTCGCCGTTCCACCAGACGGTGGCGTCGGTGGCGACCGCTTGGAAGTGCAGCAGGACGCGCCTTCCGGTCGGCAACTCGAAGGGCGGCACGCCGCGTCGATACCAGCCCACGCCGTCGAACTCGATTCCCTCGTGCGCTTCGAAGCTCGAAGGCACCGTGATCGTCTTCCAGTCGTTGGTCGGCGCGCCGTCGCGCTGGAACTCCCACGCGCCGTCGAGCGGAGTCGTCCGACGAACCGGCGGCGTCAAGGGCTCTGCGCCTTCGAGCAGAGAGGAGAACGAGAGCACGAGAACCAGGGCGGTGAGCCGGGCAAACGGATTGCCCCAAAGGCCGCTGCGGCGCCCTCGCGACTGCGGGATCACCGCGCGACGCGGCGGGCTGGGACAGCCCGCCCTACCTTGCATGCGAGGTGGTGTCCCGGAACGGAAAGGGGGGGTCATGGCGGGCCAATCGATACGGCGGAACCCGGCCGGCGCCAAGGCAAAAGTCCGGACAGGCAGAAGTCCGGAAGAACATTCAACAGGGAACAGCAAACCCGGATCCTCGCCACGGGAAGGCGCCCAGCGCTGAAGAGAGTCCGGGTCCATCTCGTCGCTCCCAGGATCTGGCTCTCAGGATTGCACCGATCGGACGTCCGGCGCATTCTCGCGCGGACCCCAACCGTGTATGAAGCACGACCTTGACGAGGCGGCGAGAACGGAATCGTGGGGAGGGCAGCGATCGGTGCGAGGGGGCGATACCCGAGTGGGCGGGGTTGGCGATGCCTTGGCGGGACCGCCACCCGCGCGGCGATCGATTCGTGGCCTCAGGCGGCTGACGAATGCGCGCTCCGGATTGGCAATCTGGGTGGTTGGGTTGGCAGTCGCCCTGGGATTGATGCTGCCGACAATCGCGACCGCAAAGGACGTCGTGGTTGCGAAAGGCCTGGCCATCCTCAATCAAGCGTGCGACCGCGCGGAAGAGCCGGTCCTTCGCCACCGCGTCGAGAAGCTGCTGGTCCCGCTGTGGCACCTGCAGTTGAGTTGGCCCGACCGATACGCCTTGCGCACCGAGGACGCCCCGGCGCTGTTGGCGAGGTTCCGACAGGCCCTCGAAACCAACCGCATCACCTTCTCGAGCCAAGGCGGTCCCAGCACCGCCTTGCTCGCCGAATACGAGAAACGCTATGGGATGAAGACGCCGTGAAGGCGCTGCCGCGGAGCTCGGGACGCTGCGGTTGCCAGCCGCGTTTGTTGGCTTGGCGCGGCGTTGCCTGAGGAATTGAATCGCGGCATGTTGAAGATGCTTCTCCAGTCCAGAGGGCAAGCGGTGATCTTCGTCTGCCTCGCGCTGTGGGCGGGCACCCAGGTTTTCGGCGGGGGCACCAAGCCGTTACTCATCTTGAACGAAGACGACAGCCACTTCTACGGTACGCGCTCGGCTGGGCAAATGAACGTCGAAGGCTTGCGCGCGTTCGTCGACCAATACGCGCACACCGCCGTGACCCACCTGTTCTTGTGTCCCAACGCGATGAAAGCGAGCCATCGCAGTCAAGCGCGCGACGCCATCTGGGAGTTCGGGGACGGTCAGAAACCGCCGGACGACGAATTCGCCAAGAAGTGGTGCGCCAACGCCCGGCTGCTGGACGAACGCGGTCTCGATCCCTACGCGACCTGGATTGCCCGGTGCCGGGAGAAGAGAATCTCGCCTTGGCTCTCGATGCGGATGAACGACGTCCACAATGCGGACGACGTCGACCACTACATCCACAGCTCGTTCTGGCGGAAGCACCCCGAGTATTGGCGCGTGCCCGGTGGCGGAGGCTGGACCGATCGCGCGTTGGACTTCGGCGTTCGTGAAGTGCGCGAACACGCCTTGGCCTACGTCCGGGAACTGCTGGAGCGTTACGATCCCGACGGGCTCGAGCTGGACTGGATGCGTTTTGGCTACCACTTCCGTCCCGGCCGGGAAGTGGAAGGTGCGGCCCTGCTGACGCAATTCATGCGCGAGGTGCGCGGGCTCACGCGCGAGTGGTCCGCGAAACGCCGGCACCCGATCCAGCTCGGTGCCCGGGTGCCGACGCTGCCAGAGGCCGCGCGCGGTCTGGGCATGGACGGCGTGACCTGGGGGCGCGAAGGGTTGGTGGACATGCTGGTGCCGACGCCGTTCTGGGCCACGACCGACTTCGATATCCCCCTCGAACGATGGCGCGAGCTCCTCGGCGACGCCGGGAAGGGCGTGACGCTGGCCGCCGGCACGGAGATTCTCGTTCGCGCCTACCCGGCCGCCAAACCCATCGAGGCAGACCTCACTTCCACACGCGGCTTTGCCGCCTCGAGCCAACACCGCGGTGCGGATGCCATCTACCTGTTCAACTACATGGACCCGGCCCCGATGACCGGCGGTGAAACCGCGTATCGAACGTTGCTCCAAGAGGGGCTGGGGCTGGAAGCCGTCCGCCAGAAACCGCGCCGGCACGTGGTGACCTATCGCGACACGGTGGCTCCGGGCATGGCGAACGACGTGCGCCTGCCCGCGGACGGACTCCGAGGTGGCTCCTTCCCCATTCCCATCGGCCCGAAACCCACGCAGGGGAACTCGCTGGTGATCGTGGGTTTGGCACAATCCGACTCGATGGCGCGCAGCCGATGGGAGGTCACGGTGAACGGTCATGGGTGCGCGCCCACCTCCGACCTGGGTGATCTCACCCTTCTGTCGGGCGTGGCGCGGGCCGGTCGTTTCAACTGTCCGCCGCAATCGCTTCGCGACGGCTACAACGACGTTCAGATCCGGCAGTTGCCCGGCGACCCGGAGCAGAAGGTCGTCTGGGTCGAGTTGAGAATACCACCGAACTGAGCCGGATCGCGGCCTCACTTCGCCGGCGCGCGGAGCAGCGTCGCGACCTCGGCGTCGCTCAGTCCGCGCGACCAGATGGCGGCTTCCTCCATCTCACCGGTGAAGGCCATCTTCGGAACTCCGTCGAACGAAGCCGCGCCGATGAGGATGGGTTCGTTGTTCTCGGTGAGACTTCCCGACCATGCCTTCTCCTCCATCACGCGGCCATTGCAGAACAGAGAGATCTTCCGGCCATCATAGCGCCCGATCAGGTCGAGCCAGCCGGTGGCGTCGACGCGCGAGACCGGAAAACGGACCATGACGAAACCCTTGTCCGTGTGGACTTCGAAGCCGAGGTCCGGCCCCGGCGTGCCTCCCAAATCCGCGCCGAACAGGCAGAAGTTCATCGCGTCGTGATTGCCGCGCTTGGCGAGCAAGCCCGCGTTCCAGTTTCCATCGGGCGTCCGCGCTCGCAAGTAGACCGTCAGCGCTTCTCCCGGGATGCTCCACCGTTTGGGCTGGTTGATATCGCACTCGAGGTCGAAATAGGCGCTCTCGAATCTGGCGGCGACCGAGCCAGCACGCGCGCCCGGACCGGTGGCCGGCGTCTTGGGGAGGATCTTGCCCACGGCTTGGAGCGGCGGTTGGTGGGCGTTCAGTCGTTCGCCCAACTGCCACGCGAACGAGGCCTCGGCGAGCAAGACGTCGCGAGGGTTTGGTTTCGACGTCGGTTGGAGGCGTTTCAGCCGGATGTCCTTGAACTGGGCCTTCATCGGCGGACCGGTGTGCAGTTGCATCGCCAGCAAGCCCAGCGCCTCGCAACTGTCGTCGTCGTTGTCCGTTACCTCGGCGATGAGCTTGCCGTTCACCCGCAGCGAAAGTCTGCGCCCCTGCGCGATGAGGTGATACTCGTGCCATTCGTCGAGCCGGAAATCGTCTGCCCCCGGATCGAGCTTCAGCTTCTCCGTATGTTTGGTGCCATCGCGATCGAACACGGTGCGCTCGCCTTGGAGAGCGAGATCGTGGCGGCCGAATTCGTCGTAGAGCCGCGCCTTCCACGGCTGCAGGTAGTTGTTGTCGACCTGGTAACCCGCGACGTCGCCATTCGGCAGGCGGCGGCTGCGGAACTGGAAACCGCCATTCACCGCCGGTGAGTTCGTGCTGCGCAAACGGAAGGCGAGCTTCAGTTCAAAGTCATCCAGCATCCCGCCCTGCCAGATGAGATACTGATTCAACTTGGGCGCGTGCTCCGGCGAGATCGTTCCGGTGATCGCCCCGTCTTCGATGGACCAGAACGACATGTCCTGTCCGCGCCAGCCATGCAGTGTGCGCCCGTCGAAGATCGGCTCGAAACCATCGGTGGGCGGGGCAGGACGGATGCCGAGGCAGCCCATGGCGAACAAGGCTGTCATCAGTAGCGCGGAGAGTCTCATGCGGAGAATGTGCATGGCCGGCCTCGGCGAGGCGAGGTGAATGTCGCGTGATCCGGCGCAAGAGAGGCAACGGGGTCTCCGGGCATGCGGCACTGCCAACGGGCATCGAGGTTCTGACCGTGCCGCAGGCGCGTCACTCCCTTTGCGGCTCCCCTGGCTGTTCCAAGGCCTGAAACGGCTTGGGAGGCTCGTGCCAGAAGACCTGGACACCACAGAAGTCACACGCATCCGCCTGAATCGGAACTTCCTTTTCCACACCCAAGGAGCACGAGGAGCACGAACAATGGCCCGCGACCTGGAACAGCGAGTCGCATCTGGCGCAAGCGCGACTCAGTCGAGCGACCGCCGCCGACAGCAGGTTACTCGAACGTCCATCACGTTCTCCGCTGTCTCGGCTTTGGCTGACGTGTAGAATCATCGGATGTGGCCGCTTGAACCCTATCAAAGGCGGCACATTCGGCAATGGGCAAAACCGCTCCTTCCCGAGAGAAGGAAGCTGGCGCGCGTTTCTCCCGGGTGGCTTCCCCGCAGGAGGAATTCCGGGCTGGGCCATGTGCCAGGTCGGGCCCGGATCCTCGCGTTCGCGGCGCTGGGGTTCGGTCGTCTCCGGTCAACGCGCGGGCTTCGCCCCCGCGGGCGGGCGCTCTGTCGGCTCCGGGAAGGTCCCGCCTCGGCGGCGGGGTTTTATACAAACGGTGGAGAGAGAGACCGGGGGCGCCACCAGCGGGCCGACGTTGAAGAAGAACTGTTGGGTGAGGGCGAAGGTGGTGGGGTGAGACTCAACGCACGTCGCCTGCTACCTCATGTCCCCCGTTCACGGCGACCGCAGGCGGTAGAAGCGAGCCGGTTGAGTGGTCGGCTCGGGATCGCTGAACACCGACACGCCGCCCGTCAGAACATTCGTCGAGACGGGCGACCAGGCCGGGTTGGTCAGTGCGGACGAGGTTTCAACCACAACGGTCGCGTCCGGTGCCCACGCGATCGTGAAACCAAACGCGTCGTCCTCGGTCCCCATGCTCCCTTCCAGAATTGCCGGATTCGTCCATGGCGCAGTCGGCCGTTCGGCGCAGGTCGCTCCCCAGCCGGTAGTACTGGGCAAGTAGTAAACGGTGACGCTGGAGGCAGCATCGAACACGTCTTCACCGACATACGGGGCGTTCCCGCCAGCGTACACGCCGGTCAAGCTGGTGCAGTCCCGAAACGCGTAGGCCCCGATGGCAGCGACGCCCTCGGGGATCACAATGCTGGTCAGGCCGGTGCACCCCGAGAACGCCGTGTACGCGACGCTGGTGACGCTGCCGGGGATGGTGTAGTCGCCTGCCTTGCCACCGGGGCAGAGGATGAGTTCAGTCTGGCTCTTGCTGAACAGGACACCGTCCGGGCTGCTGTAGGATGGGTTTGCAGGATCTACTGCAATCGCGGTCAGGCTGGTGCAGCCAGAGAACGCCCAGTCCCCGATACTGGTGACGCTATCGGGGATCGCCATGCGGGTCAGGCTGGGGCAATCCTCGAACGCACCAGCCCCGATGTTGGTGACGCTGCTGCCGATGGTCGCGCTGGCCAAACCGGTGCAGAGCTCAAACGCACCTTCCCCAATGCTCGTGACGCTGTCGGGAATGGTGATGCTGGTCAGGTTGGTGCAGGCCAGGAACGCGATGAACCCGATACGGGTAACGCTGTCGGGGATCACGATGCTGGTGAGGCTGGTGCAGCCGGCGAACACCCTGTCCCCGATACTGGTGACGCTGTCAGGGATCTCCATGCTGGTCAGGCTGGTGCAGTTGAAAAACGCACCCTTCCCGATGCTGGTCACACTGTTGGGGATCACGATGCTGGTCAGCCCGAAGCAACCAGAGAAGGCATCGTTCCCGATACTGGTGACGCTGTCGGGGAGCACAATGCTGGTCACCTTGGTGCAAAACTCGAACGCCCTGCCGCCGATGCTGGTAACCGGCTGACCTTGGATGCTCTCCGGGATCGTCACGGCGCCGCCTGGGCCAGTGTATCTCGTGACGGTGACCTCCGTGCCACTGGACTCGTAGGAGAAATCGCCGAATTGCTGCGCCTGCCCGCGGATGGCCAGACTCAGGAACAGGAGCAGCAGTGGGATCCGCGCGTTCCACGAGCCGTAGCGCCGACATTCCTGTCGGCGTCGTGCCGGCTGGAAAGCCGGCGCTACGCAATCCATGGGTCCGAGGCACATCGGACGGTTCGATGTGGCTGCTTTCCATGGCTTCTTCTCCGGGATCGGAGGGACCGTGGCGATGGATGTGGCAGAGCGTGGTTGTTGCATGGCAATTCTCCTTTCGGTTCGTGCTACGGCGCCTGGGGAGGAAGACCGAGGGCGCTGACCGCGCGTAGCATTCCGGCTTGGTTGCGGCAACGTAACGCGCCGAGACCTGAGTGTCAAATCCGGGCTCGCCTCACCCGCCGTGCAAGCGGTCCCATTCTTCCTGCGGGAGGCGGCGCCAGGGATTGCCCGGCGCGTTGCGAACGGCGACCCAACCGGCGGGCAAACCGGCCAACTCGAGCAACGTGGCGTCGAGTTGCGTGGCGGCATGGAGCGTGGTGACCCGGGCGTCGTCGGGCGAATAAAGTCCTTCGCCCACGTGGATTTGCCAGGAACCGTCGTCGGCATCGTGGCGGACGAAGGTCGGGGCACGATGTTCTTCGGCGACTTCGCGGGTGGTGAGCACAGGAGTTTCCGGCGGGTCGGCGAAGGGCCAGGGATTACTCATAGCGGAGCGCCTGGATGGGGTCGAGAGTTGCGGCCTTGAAGGCGGGCCAGAGACCGGCGGAGATGCCGACGACGGCGCTGAAGGCGGTGGCGACGAGCATGGCGAAGGGGGTAATGACCGGGGCGTTCTGGGTGGGGGAAAGGAAGGCCAGGACCTGGACCAGGCCGTAGGAGGCCGCGAGTCCAATGATCGCCCCGAGGAAGGAGACGGCGATGCTTTCGACGAGGATTTGGAGGAAGATGGCGGGGCCGGTGGCGCCGACGGCCTTGCAGATGCCGAGTTCCCGGACGCGCTCGTTGATGCTGGCGAGCATGATGTTCATGATGCCGATGCCGCCGACGAGCAGGCTGATGGCGGCGATGAGGCCGCCGCTCCAACGGGCGTTGCGGATCTGTTGGTTGATGCTTTCGATCTGGTTCTCCTGCGTTCGGAAGGAGAAGTCCTCGATGCCGCGGTGGGTGAGGAGGAGGACGTTGCGGGCCTGCTGGAGGGCGGGTTCCAGAAGGCTCAGGTCGGCGACTTTGATGTCGATATCGCTGAGACGCGGATCCGGGATATTCCCGGTGCCGGAGGCGGAGCGGAAGCGGACCCACATGGTGTTGAGGGGGGTGTAGACTGTGTAGTTCTTGTGCCAGAAGGCCCAGTTGCCACGGCGTCCCCGGCCGCGCTCCCGGGAGGGGCTGGCGGTGGTTGTGGCGGGCTTCGTCTTCGCGAGTTCGCGTTCCTTCTTCTCCCGCTCGCTTTCGTAGCGGGTGAACATGCCCACGATGGTGAACGGTTGGCCATTGATGAGGATCGACTCGCCCACGGGGATGATCTCGCGGCCGGCCTCTTCCGGCGAACCGAAGAGGTCATCGCGTATCCCGGTGCCGATGACGCAGACGCTGTTCGCCCTCTCCTCGTCGAGGTCGGTGAAGAACCGGCCGTGGGCCAGGGTGTGGAGGTTCATGTCGACGACGGCGGGCCAGACCCCGACGCATTCGGAGGGGATGACGTTCTTGTCGCCTTTGGTGATGACGGCGCGGTTCAGGCGCATTTCGGGGGAGACGACGCGGATGAGGGGGGCGCTGCGGCGGAGGGCGTGGACGTCGGTCATGGTGCGGCCGGGGGCCTGGTCGGCGAGGTGTTCCTGGTAGGTGGGCACGGGTTGATCCTGGAGGAGCACCTTGTCGGCGCCGCCCATGGCGATCATGGCTTCCTTGAGGCCGTTCTCCATGCCTTTGACGATGGCGGACATGGCGACGAGGCTGGCGACACCGAGAATGATGCCGAGCATGGTGAGGAACGAGCGGAACTTGTGCGCCCAGATGTCCTTGAACCCGGTGAGGATGGCGTTGAGCAGGTTCATGAAGCGAGCCTCTCTTCCCCCCGAAGTGCAGCGCCGGCCCAAGAACCGGGGGAAATCAACCCCCCCCCCCCCCCCCCCCCCCCCCCCCCCCGCAGCGGGGGAGAGGGGACGCGGAAAGCCACCTTTCCGCAGAGATGGAAGGCTCTGCACCCATAAACCGCAGATGGTAGGGCGCGCCCTCCGGGCGCGCCGCAAACATGTGCTTCGTTGACTGCATTCAGCGGCGCCCTCGGAGAGGTCGCCCTACCTGTCAGTTCTCGGGAAGGCGACAGCGAGGTTGGAAGCTCGCACTCCCGGGAGATCCCGGACGTGCGCGGCACCCGTTGACCCGGGCTCCGAGCTCCGAGCTCCGAGCTCCGGTGCTGAGGCAGAGGGCCGCGAGAGCGCGCGGCCGATGACCATGAGCAGGGCCTACTCATACCGCAGGGCCTCGATGGGATCGAGCCTAGCGGCCTTGAAGGCCGGGAAGAGGCCGGCGAGGACGCCGATGACGACGCTGCTGGAGAAGGCCAGGATCATGACGGGAAGCGTGATGATGGGGGCGTTCTCGGTGGGCGAGATCGCGACCAGCGCGCGCGCCAGTCCGAAGGAGACCGCCAGGCCCGCCAAACCACCGAGGAGGGCGAGCGCGACGCTTTCGACGAGGATCTGGAGGAAGATGTCGGAGGTGGTGGCGCCGATGGACTTGCGGATGCCAATCTCCCGTATGCGGCGGGAGATGCTGGCGAGCATGATGTTCATGATGCCGATGCCGCCGACGACGAGGCTGATGCCGGCGATGATGCCGCCGCTGAGGCGCGTGTTGCGGACGAAGGTGTTGATGTTCTCGGCCCACTCTTCCTGGGTGCGGAAGGAGAAGTCCTCGATGCCCTTGTGGGTGCAGAGGAGGACATTGCGGATCTGCTGGAGGCTTTCGGTGAGCAAATCGGGGTTCGCAATCTTCACCTCGAGAGACGAGAGGCGCGGATCGGGAGAGGCCGCGGTGGCGCTGTCGCTGTCGCGGGTGCTGCCGCCGGCGCCACCGGAGCGGAGCTTGACCCAGACGGTGTTGAGCGGGACGAAGACGGTGGCGTTTTTGAGCCAGAAGACGAAGCCGCCGCCGCGGCCGCGGCCGCCCCAGCCGCGGCTGCGGGCCGGGCCGGTGGTTGCTGCGGCCGGCCGGGGTTGGAGCGCCGCCAGTTCCCGCTCCTTGCGTTGGCGTTCGCTTTCGTAGTGCTGGAACATGCCGATGATGGTGAACGGCTGGCGGTTGATGAGAATGGTGCGCCCGACCGGATTGAGTTCGTAACCGAGTTCCTCGGGGGAGCCGAAGAGTTCGTCGCGAGTGGCGGTGCCGACCACGCAGACGCTGCGGGCGAGTTCGTCATCGATCTGATTCAGCATGCGGCCTTGGGCGATGACGTGTTCGGTCATTTCGAGGGCGATGGGCCAGACCCCGACGCAGACGAACGGTCGGAAGTAGCGTTCGTTGGCGGAGAGAGTGGCGTTGAAGACGCGCATCTCCGGGGAGATCTCGGCGACGAGCGGGGCGCTGTTCCGGAGGGCGTAGACGTCCGGCAAGGTGATCCCCGGCGCCTGGTCGCTGAGGTGCTGCTGCGCGGCGGGGACTTCGGCCGCCTCGATGCGGACCTTCTGGAGACCGCCGATGGCGATGAGGGCTTCTTTGGCGCCTTTCTCGATGCCGGTGACGAGGGCGGACATGGCGATCAGGCTCGAGACCCCCAGGATGATGCCGAGCATGGTCAGGAGGGAGCGGATCTTGTGGGCCCACATCTCCTTGAATCCCAGCTCGAGGCAGTTCCAGAGGTTCATTGTCGACAGCGCGGTTCAACCACTGATGAACACGGATAGACACGGATGGGGAAGCCGACGCACCATTTGGCCTGAATCCGCGCCCCTCCGCGATATCCGCGGTTGAATCCCGAGTACATGGTGTCCTGCCTGCTCGGTTCCGCGGTTGCCCGCGCGCCTCCGTGGTGGACGTCTTCCTGGTTCGGCTACAGTGACGGGATCCCGGGTCATGGCGGTGCGGCCGGCGCGTGGAGGTAGGCGCGGTCGAGGCCGGCGAGTTTCGGGTCGACCTTCTCCGAAACGCGGCCGTCGCGGATCTCGATGCGCCGCGGGGTGACGGCGGCGATTTCGGGGTCGTGGGTGACGAGGATGATGGTGCGGCCTTCGCCGCTGAGGTGGCGGAAGAGCTCGAGGATGACCTCGCCGGTGTGGGAATCGAGGTTCCCGGTCGGTTCATCGGCGAGGATGATGCGCGGGTGGTTGACCAGGGCGCGGGCGATGGCGGTGCGCTGCTGTTGTCCGCCGGAGAGCTGCGAGGGGCGGTGTTTGGCGCGGTTCTCCATCTCGACCATCCGCAGGGCCTCAAGGGCGCGCGCGCGGCGTTCGCGGGCGGAGAGACCGGCATAGATCATGGGCAGCTCGACGTTCTGCAGCACGTTGAGCTTGGGCAGCAGGTTGAAGAACTGAAACACGAAGCCGATCTTGCGGTTCCGGATCCCGGCCAGTTGTCGCGGGGTGGCGTCGTGAATCAAGACGTCGTCCAGCCGGATCGTCCCGCTCGAGGGAGTGTCCAGACAGCCCAGGATGTGCATGAGCGTGGACTTGCCGCTGCCGGACGGCCCGATGATCGAGATGAACTGGCCGGCGTCGATGTCCAGCGTCACGCCGTCCAGGGCGCGGATTTCCTCACCGCCCAGGTGGTAGACTTTCGTGACGTCGCGCAGTTCCAGGAGTGCCATGGTGGTAGAGAAGGCCTACATCCAACGGTTTGAGGCGCCACGGGGACCATGAACCACCGAACGCTCAACGTTGAACGTCCACCGTTCAACATTCCACTGGGGGCAAGTTGTGCGTTGAGCGTTGGACGTTGAGCGTTGAGCGTTGAACGTTGAACGTTGAACGTTGTTACGGTCACCCCGAAGACTGGTAGGCCGCGACTCGGAGGAGGACTCGCGAGCAGGCTCCGAGGAGGACTCGCGAGCAGGTCGCCGCATCGCGCCGCCGCGGACTGGCTCGGCGACAGCATCCCGCGGCGCCCTCGGAGAGGTCGTCCCACCTTTCACGAGAAGCGGCATCCCAGAATAGGTAGGGGGATTCATGGGAAGCTGAGAGCCGGCGTTCACCAGAGGCTCAACTGCGCGGGCGCGGTCCGGTGCTGCCTGGACGTCCGCCGTTGGCGGCGGCTTCCTTGGTTGCCTTGCCTTGCTCGGACTTGGGCAGCTCGAGGCTGACGGTTTCCCCCGAGGCGAGGCCTTGTTTCACCTCGGCGAAGAAGTAATCGGAGACGCCGATTTGCACGGTGCGCCGTTCCCAATCGTTGCCCCGTTTGACGTAGACGTAGCGCTCGGTCTCGCCGGTGTCCGGGTCAATCTCGGTGAAGACGGCGCCGAGGGGAACCGCGACCGCCCGGTCGACGGAGGCCACCGGGATCTTGATGTTCGCCGTCATGCCAGGGCGAATGCGGGGGTCGACGTCCGTGAGCAGGATGCGGGTGGCGAAACCCTTGATGTTGTTTCGGATGGTGGCCTGGGGGGCGACGCGTTCGACGGTGCCGACGACGCGGAGGCCGGCCACCGCTTCGATCTCGACGTCGACCTGCTGACCGACCTTCAGGCTGGAGACATCGGCCTGGTTGATGTGCGCGTTGATGATCATCTCGTGAAGGTCGGCAATGGTGAGAACCTCCGTGCCGCTGTTGAAGCCGCCGGAACCGGAGACGGCCTGCCCCATGGACACCGGGCGGGTGAGGATGGTGCAGTCGAACGGCGCCAGGATGCGGGTCTTCCGGATGCGATCGTTGACGAGATCGAGGGATTTCTGGGAGCGTTCGAGGGCGTTCTTGGCCAACTCGAACTCCGTGCGCGTTTGTTCAAAGAGCTCCTGGGAGATCAGTTTTTCCTCGAACAACTGTTGGGCGCGGGCGTAGTTCCGCTCCGCCTGGTCCCGCTGGAGGCGCGCCCGTTCGACCTCCTTTTCCTGCGATTGGCGTTCGATCTGCAGATCGCGGTCATCCAGAGTGAACAGTGTGGCGTCCTTCTTGACCGTATCGCCGAGGTCGACGTCCAGCGTGGCGATCTTGCCGTTGACTTCGGGGCGGACCGAGACCTGTTCGGCGGGGCCGATGTCGCCGGCCGCGTTGACCGTGAACTGGATGTCCCGGGTTTCGATCAGGGCCTCCGTTGGGCGGGCGTTGGGGTCAATGGTCACGGGCCCAGCCTCCCAGGGGCGCCACTGCAGCGCGCCCCAGGCGGCCCCGGCCAGTATCACAATCAGCAGAATCCACTTCTTCATGTCCAGCGGCGGGTGACTGTAGTGAAGGAACCGCTGCGGCGCAAATGGAAGAATGGGAAGAATGCGCTCCGGCGGAATGCCCTTCTTGCCCGATGCCGGTCCATCCGTTACAAGAGCCGCATGCCAGCGACGTCTCGATCACCGGCCGCCCGCGCTGTCCCCAGCTTCCCGCTGCCGGAATACCTGTCCCGGCGCAGCGCCGAAGTCAACCGCGCTCTCGACCGTTTCCTGCCGCGCGCCACGGCACGCCCGGCTACCATCCACCGGGCCATGCGCTACTCCCTGTTCGCCGGCGGCAAGCGGCTTCGCCCCATCCTGACGCTTGCCGCCGCGGAGGCCTGCGGCGGGCAGACCGCCCGGGCCATGCCCCTCGCCTGCGCCGTCGAGTGCATCCACACCTACTCCCTGATTCACGACGACCTCCCGGCGATGGACAACGATGACTACCGCCGCGGACGTCTCACCAGCCACAAGGTTTTCGGCGAAGGCATCGCCATCCTCGCCGGCGACGCGCTCCTCACCCAGGCTTTCGAAGTGGCTGCCCTCTGCCACGTCGGTCCCCGCTACCACCACCGCAACGTCATCCTCGAACTCGCCCGAGCGGCCGGTTCCCTCGAACTGATCGCCGGACAGGTGGCCGACCTGGAGAGTGAAGGCAAGCGCATCTCTGTCGCCCAACTCCGTTACATCCATGAACGCAAGACCTCCGCCCTTCTCTCCGCCTCCGTCCGCCTCGGCGGGATGAGCGCCAACGCCACTTCCGCCCAACTCCGGGCATTGACCCGCTTCGGCCACTGCGTCGGGCTCGCGTTTCAGATCATCGACGACATCCTCGACGTGACGCAGACGAGCGAGCAGTTGGGCAAGACTGCCGGCAAGGACGCGGCGGCGCAGAAGGCGACCTACCCGTCGATCGTCGGCCTTGATCGATCGCGTCGGATCGCCGCCCGACTCACGGCCGAGGCCTTCGGCGCGCTCCGGCCGTTCCGGGGCCGGGCTGCCGCCCTCGAAGCGTTGGCGGACTATCTCCTCCGCCGCGACCGGTGACTTCGGCGGCGGGGTTCCGGTGTCCCTTGAATCTCCCTGCCCCTGCCGGGATCCCGAAAGGTAGGGCGACCTCTCCGAGGGCGCCGGAAGAGCATCCAACCTGGCACGTTCTTCCGGCGCGCCCGGAGGTCTGCTCGCGAGCTCAGCTCGGAGGCCTGCTCGCGAGTCCTCCTCGGAGTCGCGCCCCACCTGTTTTCGGGGTAACCGGGGCGTCGGAGGTCGGCCCGCCGGCGAGTCGGCGTTACTCCATGAATCCGCCTGCCCATGAGCCCCCGCAGCCGCGGGGCTGAAGCGGCCCTGCGGGCGGACATTTCACGCAGGGAGCGTGAAATGCCCGGGTGAACCGCTAATGTCCGTCGGGCACTGCGGCGGTCGTCGGAGCGACCTCCGCATCCAGGAGGCGGCTCAGGAACTCGCGGTCGGAAAAGGGGCTGCGTTCTCCGTGAGCCAATGCGGCGTGCACGCCGCCGGCCTGCCGCACCGCCACCCAGCCTTCCTTCCGGCTCACATACAGCCGCTGCTTGGCGGCTCCGGCCGCGTAAACCAAGTCCCGTGGCACCCACGGGTCGGCCCAGAGATCGTCAAGACCGAGTGTGGCCTGGCGGAGCACCGGGCGGCGTCCCGGCGGCAGCGGCGCGTTGAGCCACCACGCCAGACCGTAGGCCGGATTGTCCGCGCTCCCCTGGAAACACTCCCGGAGCGACGCCGCCGGAATCAACTCGCGATCGGACTGGCGGCCTTCCTCGCGCACGAGTTCTCCCAATTTGACCCACTCCCGCGCCGCCAGCGAGGCACCCGAGGCCCAACTCGGCTGGCCGTCCCGCCCCCGGCGCCATCGGCCCACCCGCAGGCCAATCGCATCCAGCACGCGGGCCTGCAGGTAAACCAGGGGGTCTTCCACCAGGGCCCGCAGCTTCCGCCGCATGATTTCGCCGAACACTTGGAACGGCGCGTTGGCATAGTGAAATCTTGCGCCCGGCTCCGAGACCGACGGGGCCTGAAGCGCTTCCTCATACTCCGGGATGTGACCCGGCTTCGAACCGCCCGCCAATCCGCTCACCAGATGGAGCAGTTGCCGAATCGTGATCCGCGATTTGACCGGGTCCGCCCGCCATTCCTCGATGGTCTCCACCACGGGCTCATCGAATTGGAGCAGGCCGTCCGCCGCGGCGGCCGCGGCGAGCACGCCGGCAAAGCTCTTGGTGCCGCTGGCCACATCGTGCGGCCGCTCCATATCCACCCCGGGTGCGTGGTGTTCAAACATCCGGCGACCGTTCACCTGCACGATGAGCGAAAGCCCCTGATGCCGGCTGCTGTATTCCGCAGCCCGCGCGCACGCCTCGCTCGAGAATGGTGTCCCCATGCGGTCGGCCCGGATTGGCGTTCCCCGCGCTGCCGCGCGGCAGCGGAGTCGGCTACGCCCCGGATGCAGGCGATTCTCCGCCATGCGGCCCGCTGGTGCAAGGCACTCCGCTTCCTCCTTGTCAGCTCCCGCGGCAGATCGTATAGGTCCCTGCTCTGGCATGTTGGCCAAACGCGTCATCCCCTGTCTGGACGTCCACGGCAGCCAGGTCACTCGCGGACGGCAGTTCGGCAAGGCGGAAGCCGGCGAACTGCGCAACGTGGGTGACCCGGTCGAGTTGGCCCTGCGCTACGATCAACAGGGTGCCGACGAGATGGTGTTCTTCGACATCACCGCGACGGCGCACGGACGCGAGACGATGGTGGACATCATTGAGCGCACGGCCGATCGGTGTTTCATGCCGCTCACTGTGGGGGGCGGTGTCCGGACGATCGGCGACATGCAGACGTTACTCCGGGCCGGGGCGGACAAGATCAGCATCAACTCGGCGGCCCTGGCCAAGCCGGAGCTGATCCGTGCCGGCGCGGAGAAGTTTGGCAGCCAGTGCATTGTCGTCTCGATCGACGCGCGACGCACGGGCGCCGGCGGCTGGGAGGTCTACTCGCATGGCGCGCGTCGCCCGACGGGGCGCCGTGCCATCGAATGGGCGGTCGAGGCGGTATCGCTGGGCGCCGGTGAGATCGTGCTGAACAGCATTGATGCGGACGGCACCAAGGCTGGTTACGATCTGGAGGTAACGCGCCGGGTCAGCGAGATGGTGGGAGTGCCCGTCGTGGCCAGTGGCGGTGCGGGTTGTCTCGAGCATCTGGTCGAAGTGTTGCGGGAAGGCCGCGCCGACGCGGTGCTGGCGGCCAGCATCTTCCACTTCGGCGAATACACGGTCACCGAAGTCAAGCGGTTCCTGGCCGCCCACGGGATTCCGGTCCGCATTCCCTAGAGTCCTTGAAGTTCAGAACACGTTGTTGACAGATCAAGTTCTGAATTCGGCGTTTCAGGATTCAAGGACTCTATAGGCGAGGCGGCGGCAGAGGCGGAACCGAATGGCCGTCAGATGTCCGAGTCAAGTTGAACAGCCATGGTCTGAGGCGCCGCCTCGCTGGACAAACGGCCGGGAGACCCGATGCCGGCCTGAACGCCGAGCACCGTCCGCCCGGCGGAAAGAACGAAGGGCAGTCATGACAACGAATCACTTGTGGGAGCAACTGAAGTTCACGGCGGACGGATTGATCCCGGCAATCGTTCAGGATCAGACCACGGGCCGGGTTCTCATGATGGCGTGGATGAACCGGGCGTCGATCGAAAAGACTCTCGAGACCGGCAAGACACATTTCTGGAGCCGGTCGCGCCAGAAGTACTGGATGAAGGGCGAAAGCAGCGGCCACGTCCAGCACGTCAAGGACCTGGCCTTCGACTGTGACGGCGACACTCTGCTGATCCAGGTGGAACAGGTGGGCGCCGCCTGTCACGAGGGCTACCGGTCGTGCTTCTTCCGCTCGGTGGATCCGGCGGGAGGCGCCATCCGCATCACCGAGCCCCGGCTCCTGTCGCCGGAAGAAATCTACGGCAAGAAATGAGCGAGGAACTCGTCCCTTTCGGCAGCCCCGTCTACTGTGCCCTGCTGGCCGTATGCGCGGCGGCTCGCGCGGCCGATTTCCTGAGCACTTGGATCGCCACCCCGCGGTTGGTGCTCGAAGGCAATCCGCTCGCGAAACGCCTCGGTTGGAGGTGGGGCGCCGTCGTCAACGGCGTCGTCTGTCTCGCCTTCGCCGCGTGGCCTCTGGCCGCCCTCATGATCGCGACGACCAGCCTGCTGGTCGCGGCCCGGAACTTCCAGTCGGCCTGGCTCATGCGCGTTCTCGGCGAGGAAGGCTACCGCAATTGGTATGTCGAACGTCTCCGCCAGACCCCGCTTCCCCTGTACCTTGCCTGCCTCGCCGGACAGACGTTTCTGGTCGGCGCCATCGGGGTGGCCCTCGTCTGGTTCGCCCCTCAAACCACCCCTCCGGTCCCCCTCGCGATTGGCCTCGGCCTCGTCGCCTACGCCATCGCCGTCGCTTTCTACACCTCCCTGGCCGCCTACCGTATCCGACGGTCCTTTTCCTGAACCCCCAGCCCCTTGCCGTCCATGGGCTACTATCCCGCACTCCCCCAGTTCCTTGAGTTGGCCAAACGCGGCAACCTGGTGCCCGTCACCTGCCGACTTCTCGCCGATTTCGAGACCCCTCTGTCCGCCTACTCCAAGATACGCGGACAGGGCGAATCCTTCCTTTTCGAGTCCGTCGAAGGAGGCGAACGCCTCGGCCGCTACTCCTTCGTCGGTTGCAGCCCGCGGATTGTGATCCGGCAACTCGCCGATCGCGTTGAGATTCGCGAAGACGGCCGAACCACGAGCACGTTCACCGTCGCGCGCCCCGCTCCTCGCACCCCGGCCGAGCCCGGCGCCGTTCGCGACGGTCTCGAGGTGGTGGAGCAGGTGCTCCGCCGCTTCCGGCCGGTCCCTGTTCCCGGTCTTCCCGGACTGTTCACGGGTGGCGCCGTCGGTTTCATCGGCTACGAGTTCATTCACGACGTCGAACCCGTTGTCCCCCGCCCGCCGAAGGACGAACTGCAGACGCCCACGCTCTACTTCCTCATTGCGGACGAATTGCTGATCTTCGACCGGGTCGCCCAGACCCTCACGATCCTGGTCAACGCCAACCTGGATGAAGCGGCCGGCGCCGAGGACGCTTACGAGAACGCCGTCGCCGAGATTGAGCGCTTGCTCGCCCTTCTCGAACAGCCGTGCCCCCCCATCCACGTTGCCGTTCCGGAGGAGATCCCCGCGCTTCCCTTCACGTCCAATCAACCGCGCGAGCAGTTCCTGGCTAACGTCCGCAAGGCCCAGGAGTACATCACCGCCGGCGATATCATTCAGGTGGTCGGATCCCAGCGATTCAGCGCCGTCACCCGGGCGCAGCCCATCGAGGTCTATCGCGCCGCCCGCACCATCAA
>CAYSPU010000084.1:16454-21493 GCA_964432995.1 uncultured Verrucomicrobiota bacterium | reverse complement strand
CCGCACCCATCCCAGCCAGGTCGCCATCCTCCATGTCGGCCGCAACGATCACGCCGGTTTCTACTACTACGTAATATAGTTGGCCGATCCCGTGGCGGCTGGAGTAACGGATGAGGAGTCTGGAGTCCGGTCATCGCTGAAACGGGAGGGTCCGCTGGCCGCAAAGACTCCACCCGAACTCCGAGTTTCGAGCTCCGAACTCCGAAGCTACCACCCTCGCACCCTGAAACACGACCTCCAGACCCGGGGCCGGCTGCCACTCACCGAATGCCTCCAGATCGGCCGGGCGCTGACCACGGCCCTCGAACACCTGCACGGACACGGATTGGTGCATCGGGACATCAAGCCGTCGAACGTGATCTTCGTGAACGGGGTGCCCAAGCTGGCCGACATCGGGCTGGTGGCGAACATCGACGCGACGATGTCGTTTGTGGGGACGGCGGGGTATGTCCCGCCCGAGGGGCCGGGCAAGCCGACTGGGGACATCTACAGTTTGGGGAAGTTGCTGTATGAGATCAGCGTGGGGCGGGACACAGCGGCGTTTCCGGAGTTGCCGACGGCGTGGGAATCGTTTGCGGACCAGGCGGGGCAACTCGAAGACAACCAGATGGTGTTGAGCCTCGAGGGTTACACCTACGCCCGGATGGGGCGACGGGAGGAGGCCCTGGCGGTGCTGCGTCGACTCGAGAAGCCATCACCCGCCACCGCGTATGTGCAGCCCTACTTCGTCGCCCGGGTCCACGCGGCGCTGGGGGATCGGGAAGCAGCGCTAACCGCTTTGGAGAAAGCGTGCGACGATCGATCGGAGAGCCTGGTCCACGTCGAAGACACCGGCGGTCTGCGGATGGACCCGGCGTGGGAGGATCTCCAAGCCGAGCCGCGTTTCCAGCAAATCCTCAAGCGCACCGGCCTCGATAAGTGGCCCAGAGACCTCCCGCCCGGGTTCTGCCCCAAGAAGTGAGATTCGGACAAGATGGCCAGGATGGAGACGGCGGGAGTGACGCCATTTCCGGGCAGCTCCTGTCAATCCTGTGAATCTTGTCATGCCTGAGCCCCGAAGGGGCGCGGGAGGATCCGCCGCCCCTGCCGGCGCGCGATCGGTTACCCCGAAAACTGGTGGGGCGTGACTCCGAGGAAGACTCGCGAGCGGGCTCCGAGTGAATCTCGCGAGCAGGTCTCCGCATCGCGCCGGAGGCAAATGACTCGTCGACTGTAACTTGCGGCGCCCTCGGAGAGGTCGCCCTACCCTTCATGCGAAGTGGTATCCCAGTGTGGGTAGGGGAATTCATGAGGCGTTGCTCCCGGGGGCTCGTGCTGGCTTTGCCTGCGCAGAACCCCGTTACAGCTCCGACCCGCAGATACTGATCCGTCGACTGCGGGACTGGGGCGACTACGCCTATTCGCCCGCCACCATCCACCCCCACGGCAGGGCCAGCACATCGGTGTCGAGGGGACGGGCCTGGCCGGCATGCAGCACCACGCTGCGTACGAGGGAGGCTTTCCGCCGAAGTGAATCGCGAAACGCCCGGAGCCCGGCCGCATCCGCGCTGGTGACCGTGCTGCCAGTCTTGATCTCCAGGGCGACGAGCTTTCCGTCCTCTTCAAGGATGAAATCGACTTCGCGTCCGGGTCGGTCGCGCCAGAAATGCAGTTTCCTCCGGAGCGGGTCCAACGCCCGCCAAGCCTGGAGCGACTGGAAGAGGGTCTGTTCGAGCCAGAACCCGGCATCAGGACGCGCCGAGGCCTCGGCCGGAGTCTTGATGCCCGCCAACGCCGCCGCCAAGCCGCAATCGGTCCAGTAGAGCTTGGGAGTCTTGACCAAAGCCACGTTAGGATTACTGGCCAGGGGGCGGATGCGGGTGACGAGACAGCCGGTTTCCAGGAGGTTCAGATACCGGTGGGTCGTCGGATGGGTGAGCGCGGCGTCGCGCGCCAGATCGGCCTGGTTCAGCAGCCGACCCGTCCGATGGGCGGCCAGCGCCATCAGACGCTGGAAGTCCGGGAGACTGGAAACGGCGCTGAACTGGCGGAGATCGCGCTCCAGGTAGGTCTGCACATAGGCCAGGAACCAGAGGGCGCGGTCCGCATGACTCTCGAGGGCGAGCGCCGGTGGAAAACCGCCCCGCAGCAGCCAGGACGGCCAGTCCCCTTTCTCCACGGGCCATTCCTCGAGATCGAAATCCGACGCAAAGAGCCGGTCGAGCGGAAACAGGGCGTCCTTGCGCTGCTCCCACTCCGCCGGACAGAACGGCGGTAGCTCGAGGTAGACGGCTCGCCCCGCGAGCGTGTCGGCAACGCGGTCCATGAGCAGCAGGTTGGCCGAGCCGGTGAGCAGGAAATCGCCCGCCCGCCGGCGCTCGTCCACCGCGCGTTTGACGGCCAGAAGCAGAGGCGGGGTACGCTGCACTTCGTCGAGGGTCACCGGACGGCGGCTGAGCAGCGCGTCGGGATGACGCACGGCCTGGTCGAGCACGCCCACGTCGTCCAAGGTGAAGTAAGCACGGGACGGGAGGGATTGGGCCAGGGTGGTCTTGCCGGTCTGGCGGGCGCCGGTGAGGACGGTCACGGGCAGGACCTTGAGGGCGGACTCCAGATTGCGGCGAAACCAGCGTGGCCGAATACCGTTCATGTCGTGAAATAAATCATTTCACGACGTGAAAGGCAATCCCGTTTCGTCTTTGACCCCGGCAGGCTTGGACGTCCGAAGGCACGAGCTTAGCCCGCATATTTCACACGCGGCGAGCGTGTGAACGCATGCTCGGGAGGAGCACCGGACGGTAGCCGGGGGTGCCCCGCCCAGCCGAAGCTCGAAGAGCGATGGCGGGACACCCCGCGGGGAAGCCGCACGCACGGGATGTCCGTCCACCAGATCACCCACCCTGTTCCGCTCCAGCCCCGGCAGGGGCGCCAGAAAACGGGAGCCTTCGTTCCCCCGCCCCTGCCGGGGCGGATTGTCCTCATGGTGTCGCTCTGTTCCCGGGGGCTCACGCTATGCGTGGCCCCCGGCTACCTTCCGTTGTCCCTCCGGGACATGTCACACCGCGGAGGGGCGCAAGGAATCACCTGAGCCGATAGAACCGCTGCTGCGCCGCGGGCAGGGTGTCATCCGCTACGTCGATGGCCGAGGGACCCTGGCCTGGCACGGTTGCCAGCGTCGACCACTGCAGCAGGTCGGCCGACCACTCGACCACATACGTCCTGTTCGTGTTCCCATACGCCGTCAGGTGGAACTTGCCGTCAGTCCCGAACGCCCCGCCGAGGCTCGGCTCGACGATCGTCAGGATCTGATCGGCAGTGACGTTGGTGAGGGTTTCGGAAGGCCCGCCGGGCCAGTCGACCTGCAGGCTTGTGACGTTGGTGGCGTCGCCCAGCCCGAAGTGCGGTCGCAGGTCGTTTTGGCATCGGTTGCCGCCGGGGACCTCGCGCATCTGCCAGAACGTCTTGCCGTTGATCGTGGCCTGGGCGTGGACCTTGGCGCCGATGGCCGCCCGGTTCGAGCGCGTGCCCACGAGTTTCACCATGAGCCAATGGTTGGCGTTCCCGTTGTTGTGATAGAGTTGGTCGGGTGTCCCCTGCGTCCTGCTCAGGAAGATGTCCAGAAAGCCGTCGTTGTCGTAGTCACCACAAGCGCCCGCGACGCTCTTCCCAGCCTCGGTCACGAGACTCCCGAGGGTGACGGGAGTGAAGGTTCCGTCACCGTGTCCCCGCCAGAACAGATTGGTCACTGCGGTGTTCTGACCACGAGTCAGCAACAGGTCGAGGCAGCCGTCGCTGTCAAAGTCGCCCCAGACGGGTTGCCCTCCGGTAGTCCTTGCGCCAAGCGTGCGGGCTTCGAAGGTGCCGTTCCCCAGGTTGTGGTACAGGGTGTTGGTACCGTGCTCGTGGTAGCTGATGAGCAAATCGAGCTTCCCGTCATTGTCATAGTCTCCCCATGCAGCGGTGAACCAGCGATCGGCGTCCGTGGCGATGGGCCCGGCTTCGGCACCGGTCATGCGCGTGAACCCGAGCTGGCCATCGTTGCGGTAGAGACCGTTGGTTTCGTTGCGGGAGGCCTCACAACCGTTGACCACAAGCAGGTCCAGGTCGCCATCGTCGTCATAGTCCACCCAGTTGCAGCCCCACCCCGATTCGCTGCCGCCGCTGGGCAGGCCGGCGATCTTGGTGAAGTTCGTGTCCACATGCAGATAAACGAAGTTCGTGATCAGCGTTGTCGCGCTGGACGCCACAACGCTGTAGCGGCCTTCCTGTTCGGCGATCAGGTTGGTGAGGTTCAGGATCCGATCGGTCTGGCCGGCCAGGTCCGCGCCGTTGAACCGCCACTGGTAGGTGGCCTCGGACACCGCCACCCGAGTTAGCGTCACCGAGCCGTTGAGGCTGGCCGACGGCCGCGTCGGAGTGACAAATCCTTGTTCGGTCACGGTCAGTGGTCGGTCGGGGGTTTGGTCTGTCAGTTCCTGCACATTGCCAGAGGGCCATTCGATGCGGAGCAAGTCCACCTTGGTAGCGTCGCCCAGGCCGAAGTGGGCCAGCAGCCCGCCCATGTTGCCTCCTCCGTAGCACGACGACATGATCTGCCGGACCTGGCGGACATCTCGTCCGCCGATCCTGGCGGATACCCAGATCCGTGCCCCGATGGCGGAGCGATTCGAGGCGGTGCCACGCAGTTGAACCTTCAGCCAATGGTTGGCGTTACCGGCGGCACTAAGGCTATTGCGATAAAGGAAGTTGGGCGTGGGGGTTCCGTCGCCGCAAGCCTTGAACAGGTCCAGGAAACCGTCGTTGTTGTAGTCAACCCAGCCGAACACCTCATCGCTCACCCCCTCGCTCAGGGGCGAGCCGACATCAACGGAAGTGAAAGTGCCATCCCCCTGGTTGGCATAGAGGACGTCCCGGCCGGAGGCGTTGGGCATGTAGATGTCCAGATCCCCGTCGTTGTCATAGTCCCCCACTGCAGCTCCCCATGCCTTGCCGCTCCAGGACAGACCCGACGCCGCCGTCGCATCCACGAACTGCCCATTTCCCTGGTTGAGATGGAAGGT
>CAYSPU010000084.1:11208-16409 GCA_964432995.1 uncultured Verrucomicrobiota bacterium | reverse complement strand
CCCGTGGTGTAAAGGTCGAACCAGCCGTCGTTGTTGAAGTCCCCCCAAACCGCGCAGAGTGAAGGTCGCGCGTCAGGGAGGCTCCCTGCGGTCCAGGGTTCCATCCGGAGGGTCCCATGGGCACGATGATAGAAGAAGGCCGCGCCATAGTAGTTGGCGACATACAGTTCGAGATCGCCATCGTTGTCGACATCGCACCAAGCGATGCCGTACGTGCTGGCCCGGTCGTTGACCACGTCCCCGACCTCGTTCGTGGTCCACCGCTCGAACCGGCCGTCCGCCAGGTTGCGGAAGAAGAAGTCGTTCAATTGCGACTGGTTGCCGCCGATTGGGTCTTTCTGGGTGGATACGAGCAAATCCAGGAAACCATCCCTGTCGTGATCGATCCAGCTCGCGTCGGCGTGGGACGCCCAGATGGCTGTCAGGGCGTTGGGCATGCGGGTGAAAACGCCTCCGCCCTCGTTGCGGAAGAGTTCGTTCTTCGCCCAATTGGGATGGAGCACGAAGAGGTCGAGGTCTCCGTCGTTGTCGTAGTCCGCCCATTGCCCGTGCCAGGACACTCCGGTGCCGGTCGTGACCGCGTTGGTGACGCGCACGAACTGGTCGCCGCCCAGATAAAGATAGAGTGAGTTCCTGGCTCCTCCGCTTAACCAGGCCGCATTGGCCACGAACAGGTCCAGGAGCCCGTCATTGTTGTAGTCGCCCCAAGCGCCGGTGGCCGACGGTTCGGAGTCCGTGACGATGGGTCCGGTCGTTTCCTTGGTGAAGGTCAGATTGACGACCAGGTTGGTCTCCCGGCTGAGGGCAAACTCACCCGCGGCGTTCGAGACGATGGCGCTGTAGTACCCGGCCTGTGCGGCCGTCAGGTTGGTCAACTGCAGCAGCGCTGACGTCGCGCCGGCCACGTCGCTTCGGGCCCCGCCAGCGGTCGCACTGTATTGCCACTGGTAGGAGAGCGGCGGGTTCGTGGACGTGGCCAAGACCCTGAGCGTGATGCTGGCTCCCAGGCTAACCGGGGTGGCTGGCGCCAACGCGACCCGCGTGATCACGGGATCCTGCGCCACCAGTTCCGTCGGCAAGACCAACAGCCCGACCATGAGCCAGGCTGCCCGGGCGAGCGCGAACATTGATTTCCAGGCCGGCTTCGGAGGCCGGTCGGAGTGGGAGGATGACTTTGCGTTCTTGGCTTTCATAGGCTTTGCGTTCATCCCTATCCACGGGCCGCGAAACCGGCTTTTTGGAAAAAAGTGAAGGAATCTCCAAAAACCTCCCGGGGCGATCCGTGCAGTCCTTGGAAGCGCCGATGAGTGAACCGCGAAATATGCGAAATACGCGAAAGGAAGGTCTGAGATTGCTGCCGGCTTCATCTCTGGAAGGCGAGTCCGCAGACGGGCCGCCAGAAAGACCTGCGCGGTCGGGGACTCCTTGTCCCTCTTCAGCCTTTGCTTTCGCGTATTTCGCGGTTGGCTCCTGGCTGGTGCGCCACCCGACCGGGTCCGCGTGACGGCGCCTTGCCTGAACGAATGGGAACGGGATTAAGAGCAAGAGCAAGAGCAAGAGCAAGAACCGTGAACCGTGAACCCGGAACCTGCTGTCCATGGAAACCCCTGATCCACTCCCTACCCACTGGACCCTGATCCACCGGCTCCGGGACTGGGACGACCAGGAGAGCTGGCGGGAGTTCTTCGACACCTACTGGCAGTTGCTTTACGGCGCGGCGTTGAAGGCCGGTCTGACCGAGACCGAAGCCCAGGAGGTGGTCCAGGAGACCGTGATCACCGTGGCCAAGGGGTTGAAAAAGTCCGAGCTCGACCCGACCCGGGGCTCGTTCAAGGGCTGGCTCTTGCACACCACGCGGTGGAAGATCGCCGATCAATTCCGCAAACGCGCCGGGGCACCTCCGGAACACCATCCGCCGGGCGACGGTGGATCGGACACCCGCGAGCGACAGACGTCCACCGAGGACCGGATCCCGGACCCGAACGGGCTGGTCCTGGAGTCGGTCTGGGACGCGGAATGGGCCGAGACCCTGAAGTCGGCGGCGCTGCAGCGAGTAAAGGCGAAGGTGGACCCGCTCGAATACCAGATCTTCGATCTCTGCGTGCTGCGGGGCAATCCGGTGCGGACGGTGGCGGCCAAGCTGGGGGTCAGACCCTGGAGGGTGTATTTCGCCCAGCGGCACATCCGCGGACTGCTGCAACGGGAAGTCCGCAGACTGGAATCCGAGCGGTGATCCGTTGGCTGCGGTCCTTGCCAAATCCGCGCCCGACCCCTTTCGCCGCAGTGCTGGGCTGAGGCGCGGATTTGGGAGTCGAGCCAGGACTTGTCGGCCGGGGGTTTCGCGGTCATCTTGTCGGCATGCAAGCGTGGATTGCAGACTACATCGGAGCCCAGAAACGCGCCCTGGACTCGATCCCGGCGGACGCTGTCGCCCGCCTCATCGGCACCTTGAAGACGGCCTGGCGCGAGGACCGGCAGATCTTCGTGTTCGGCAACGGTGGCAGCGCCGCCAATGCGTCGCACTTCGCCACCGACCTCGGCAAAGGCTCGTCCGACAAGCTCGGCAAGCGGTTTCGCGTCCTTTCCCTGAACGACAACGTGAGCTGGATCACCGCCCTCGGGAACGACTATGCGTACGACGAGGTCTTCGTCCGGCAGCTCGCCAACTACGGCCGGCCCGGTGACGTCGTGCTCGCCTTGAGCGTCAGTGGCAACTCGCCCAACCTCGTCCGGGCGCTCGAGTGGGCGAAACAGCAGCGGCTCCGCACGATCGCCTTGGTTGGTGCCAAGCGCGGCCGGATGGCGGAGATCGCCGACGAGGTGGTGGTGATTCAGGACACCCACTATGGGCGTGTCGAAGATGCACAGATGGGGATCTGCCACATGCTCTGCTACGCGTTCATGGAGAAACCGGAGATGGCCTCGAGTTGAGACGTGCTTCATGAACAAATGCGCCGACTGACGTCGGCGGCTGCGAGGTCCGGGCGGCGGCGCCGCTTCGCACGCCGTTGGCCGGATCAGGGTGAGCGGTCGGGAGTGGTCTCATGTCGGTAAGCGACAAGATTCGCAGCAAGGTCAGCCAGTTGACGCACAAGCCGGGTGTGTACCTGATGAAGGACCGGTTTGGGACGGTGATCTATGTGGGCAAGGCCCGCGACCTCCGGCGGCGGGTCAGTCAGTACTTCCAACCGTCACGCCGACTGGGCTGGGACCTCAAGTTCCAGGCCCTGGTCGAAGCCATCGACGACTTCGACGTCCACCCGGTTCGCTCCGAGCCGGAGGCGGTCCTGCTCGAAGGCCGGTTGATCAAGGAATTCCGACCCCGCTACAACATCAGCTTCCGCGACGACAAACGGTTCCTCCTCCTCAAGGTCAACCTGGATGATCCGATTCCGCGTTTCACCTGGACGCGGCTGCGACTGGACGACGGGGCGCGCTACTTCGGTCCCTTCGCCAGTTCCGGGGCGGTGCGGCGGACACTGGACCTGGTGCGGCACCAATTCAACTTGCGCGGCTGCCGCGTGCTCACCCCCCAGGAGAGTGATTACAAGCACTGCCTCTACGCTCACCTGAGGGTCTGCACGGCGCCGTGTATCGGCAATGTCACCCGCGAGCAGTATCTCCTTCAGGTGAACGCCGCGTGCGATTTCCTCGACGGCCAGTGCGAAGCGATGGCGGAAGAACTGCAAGAGGCTATGCGGAGGGCCTCCGCCGCGCTGGACTTCGAAAAGGCCGCCGAGTTGCGGGATCTCCTCGCCGATATCCGGCGGACAACGAAGAAGACCACCGCCTTCGAACGGCTCCCCCAGAACCTGCCCCTGGCCATCGACCCGCAGAAGGACTTGGCCGCGTTGGCGCAGGCGCTCGCGCTGCCGTCGCCACCGGAGATCATCGAGGGCTTCGACATCTCGAACATCAGCGGGACCTTTGTGGTGGCCTCCATGGTTCGGTTCCGCCGGGGTCGACCCGAGCGCGCCGCCTATCGCCGTTACCGGATCCAGTCGGTAACCGGCCAGGATGACTTCGCGAGCATGGCGGAGGCCGTGCGCCGACGCTACACGCGGTTGCTGCGGGAGCGAGCCGCGGCCTCTTCCACCGAGGAGGCTCTCACGCCGGCCGCTGCCGGTGCTGTCGAAGACGCATCCGCGGCGTCTCCGGCGTCGGCTGCCACGCCGGCTGGCGTCCGGCTGCCGGACCTGATCCTGATTGACGGCGGCAAGGGCCAGCTCCACACCGCGTGCACCGAACTCGAACGACTCGGCCTCGGCAACGTGCCCGTGATCGGCCTGGCCAAGGAGTTCGAGGAGATCTATCGCCCGGGAGAAAGCCGGCCCCTCCGGTTGGGATTGGACTCTGGAGCGCTCAAGCTTCTGCAGCGCGTCCGGGACGAGTCGCATCGCCTGGCCAACACCTACAACGCTCAACTGCGGCTCAAGAAGATCTCCGAAAGCCTCCTCGACGAGTTCCCGGGCATTGGCGAACAACGAAAGGCGGCGCTCTTGAAGCGGTTCGGCTCGGTTCACCGGATCCGCCTGGCATCCGAGGAGGAGATTGCAACGGTACCGGGTTTCGGCGGGAAAGCCGCCGGCGAACTGAAGGCCTTTCTGCTGGCGCGCGGCGAAGCACCCGCCGCCGCCGGAGCCGCCCCGCCGGCTGGAGCGCCGGCTGGCAGGGGGCCAGACGTCACTCAACAATAACCGTGCTTCTGGCCCGCACGGCCCCGCAGCCGCGGGGCCGAAGCGGCCCTGCGGGCGGACATTTCACGCCGGGAGCGCGGAATGTCCGGGCTGGCCCTGTGGAGCGGGGCACCGCCGCGCAGACGGCTTCGGAGAATTCGAGGCCGTGTGCAGCATGCGGAACTGCTGCCCGCCGGGACGGCGGGCGGTCCGGCGCTGGACCACCTACTTCCTTTGCACGAGCCAGTCGAACCGCAGCGTCACTTCGTCGCCGGTGGTGATGAAGTCGACGATCTTGGGTGACGGGGGTTCGATGCGGAAATCGGTCATCTTGACGCCAACGCTGCCGGAGAGCCGGAGTTGGTTGGGGCGCGGCTGGAGGAGGTTGACGGACATGCTGATCGAGTTGGTGACGCCGGCCGCCACCAGGTCACCGCGGGCTTCCAGGACGATCGGGACGTCGGTGTCCGCGGGCGCTTCCTTTAACGTCAGCTCCGTCAGGCGATAGAGAATCCGCTTGTGCTG
>CAYSPU010000084.1:0-11198 GCA_964432995.1 uncultured Verrucomicrobiota bacterium | reverse complement strand
GCATCTTGCCATACATGATGTCGTCCATGGCGTTGCTGTAGGCCTTGCCGTTCTTCATGCTCTTGAGAGAGCGCACGGGGATGAATACCTCGGCCCGCGCGTTGAGTCTTCCCACCTTGGCGCTGGCGCGATCGAGGGGAAACTCAGGACCGACCTCGAGCGTGCCGCCGATGATGAGGCCTTCAACGAGCCAATCATGCAGACTCGAGGTGCCTTCGATGGAGACGCGGGTTCCTTTGCCCGCCACCGCACTGTATCGCGACCAAGCCGCGGTCGAGGTCGACACGACCGGGCCGGATGTGCTCATCGACTCGGATGCGGGCGCGGGGGCGAGCGCGTCCGGAGACGAGCGGTCGTCCTCCTGACGCGAACAGGATACCGCGAGGGCCGCAACGACCACGGCCCAGCAGACCGGGAGCCGCACCTCCCCCCCCAAGGACAGAATGGCTCCGGGCCTTGAGTGAAGACCCGGAGCATTCATTGGCGAAGCCGTTGCAGATTTGGGCGGCGCGCCGTTACTTCTTCGGCGCGGGCCTGAGCCCCCACTCAATGCTGATCTTGATATCGTCACCGGTCTTGATGAGGCCGCCGGCCAGGGCAGGAGCCGGGGGTTCGACTCCGAAATCGGTCATCTTGAGGTCGACCTTGCCGCTGAACCTGATCTTGTCGCCGTCGACCTTCATCTCGACCGGCATGGAGACGTTCTTGGTGGTGCCGGCGACCGTGAGATCGCCCTTGGTGTCATAGAGGAACGGCGCCCCGGCAGCCTTGGGGACTTCCTTCAGGACCATCTCCGTGAGTTTGTAGGTGATCCGCTTGTTGGCCGCTTCCTTCAGGTGCTGATACATGATGTCGTCCATCGCGTTGCTGTACGGCTTGCCGTCCTTCATGCTCTTCAGGGCGCGGACCGGGATGAAGGTGTCGACCTTGGCCTCGACTTTGCCCGGCTTGGCCTGGGCGGGATCGGTCGAGAAACCGGCGCCGAACTCGGCGGTGCCGCCGATGATCTGGCCTTGGACCAGCCAATCGTGCATGCTCGATGTGCCGGCGATTCCGATCTTGTTCCCCGTGGGCTGAGGAGTATAGCGCGCCCCGCCGTCAGCAGCCTGCAAGCCGCTGGCAAACAGGCACATACAAAGCAGGTTGCCGCCGATCAGTTGATGGATCCTTTTCATGTCTCAGTGTCGCTTTCGATGTTGTCCGTCTTGCTGTTGATTCGACGTCGGTAACGGTCACGCCAATTCAAACCACTCTGGTTTCAGCTCGATCCGCGATCCGTTCCGGACCGCTTCATGGGCTTTGATGGCGACGACTGCCGACTCGAAACCTTCTCGATATGAAGCACTTGCCTGGAGGGGCACCGTCTCCAGGTGTTGTCGCAGTGCCTCGGCGTCATCCGCACCGTAGGACGCCACGAAATCTTCCACGGCATTGTCCAGGTCACCCGCCGACCGCAGGAACGAACCGAGGGCGTGATGGAGAGGTGTGGCCTGGAGTTCAGGGGTTTCGGGCTGGCCTTCCTCGCCGGCCGGATTCTCCTTCTGCTTGCTGGCGTTGGCCACCAGCACCAAGCCCGTCTCTTTGTGGAATGTCTCCTTCCGCGCATGCACTTCCCATCCCAATAACGGCGCGTCCGCCTCCCGAAACAACCACGCCTTGCCCCCTCGACACAACACGGCGGCGTCCGTGCCGTAGTAGACCTCGTAGTCCGACTCAAAGGAACTGGCAAGCGTGCACGCCTCGAGGAATCGAATTCCCTCGGCGAACTCGACGGTCAACTGAATGGTGTCGTGGACCTCACGCGCATCCTCGGACCAGAACCGGACGGCGCCGAAGCCGCTGATGGCCTGGGGACGGTGGTTGAGAAACCAGGCGATCGAATCCAGATGGTGAATGGCCGCCTCGCCGGCGAGGCCGAGCGAGACATCCTTGTCGAGACGCCAGTTCACTTCCTTGGAGCGTTCCGGGTTTTCTGCGGCCACGCGCCAACTGGTCTTTTTGTTCCACTGGGCGCGGGCGAGAACGGGTTTCCCCGGTGTGCCGGCTCTGAAGAAGCCCGCGATCAAGTGCCGCAGCGGGTCCGATCGTGCCTGCAGCCCGACCTGGAAGTGCTGGCGCGGGGCCGCTTTCTTCGCGGCCAAAGCGATCGCCCGCGCATCGTCGAGCGTCGTCGCCATGGGCGCTTCGCAATACACGTGCTTCCCGGCTTGGAGTGCCGCCAGGACCACCTCCCGGTGCCGATGGGAGGGGGTGCTGACGATCACCGCCCGCACGTCCCGGTTCGCCAACACCGATTGATAGTTGTCCACCCCCTGCGCGCCCCCGGCGATAACCGACGCCCGCCTGAGACTGCGCGGGAACGTGTCGCAAATCGCGACGACCTTCGCTTGGGGAAGACGGGCGAGCGTGGTGAGAATCTCGCGGCCCCAGGAGCCAAGACCCACCACCGCGCAGTTGACGATGCCCGAAGCCGATGCTGGAGGCGGGGCTTGCTCCGACTCGGCCACCAACTCGATGCCGCCCAGCAGGCTGGCCGCCGCCGCATAGGAACCGCCCCGCAGAAAACTGCGGCGGGTAAAATCTGATCCGGCTTCGGGCGTCATGGTGTTGCGTCACACCGGCGGAGAACGGTTGGGGCTACCGGCAGCCGCGATGGGGCCGTCCCGTTCGCCGTAACGGCTCCGACGACCGGCGTATTGAAGACGGTGGCTTCCGAACTGGTCAAGGCTTCTTTCGCCCCACAGCGGCGGGATCCTCTACGAACGGTGGCCCCCCCCTTCACTGCACCGCGGGAAGCCAGGTTTTCATCATCCTGATGAGCTCCCCGTTGCTCCGGATCTGCACCAGGAAGCTGTTCACCTGCCGCCGCAACTCGGCATCCTCCCGCCGAACCGCCCATCCGTATTGCTCGCTGGACATCATGATGGGGACGACCGCCAGGCCCTTGGCTTCGTATCTCCCGGCCAAATGCCACACCGCGGGACCGTCCCCGACGAACAACGCGATCTTCTTCTTCAGCAAGGCCTTGGCTCCGTCTTCGTATAGAGAATACCTGCGGCACTTGGCCTTTGAATAGTTCTGCTGCACCAGATGATCGCCGGTCGTCCCTCTCCTGACCCCCACCGGACCCGGCAAGACGTCCGGAAAGCCCATGCCGTAGCGGTTCAAGTCCTCACGGCGCACCAACGCCATTTGTCCCGTGCGCAAATAGGGATCACAAAAGCCCACCTGCGTTTGGCGTTCTCTGGTAATCGACACGGCCGACATGATGATGTCGATCTTCCCCGCTTCGAGCGCGGGGAACAGGGCATCCCACTTTCGTTCGACGAACTGTACCGGCCGCCCCAGGGCATCCCCCAACGCCGCCGCCAGATCCGCTTCGAGACCTCTGACCTGTTGACCCTGCTTGAAGACCATCGGGGGCGAGTCCGGCGACACCCCCACGCGCAGCGGCGAAGGGGCGGCGGTCGGTGCCATCCCGATTGCCACCAAACCGAGCGTGGCGATCACCACCCTGAGAAACACTTGTCTGGACATGTGCACGTCACGATAGCGCAACGCCGGTCCGCACGGCAACGGCCGAATCATCACGACAGAATCGTCACCCGCGTTGTCACCCTGAGCGCGGCAACTGCTGCCAGAGGCTCCTCGAGCCAACTCGATGCTGCATATGCGACACGAAGTTGTCCGTACCCAATGATGGGCTGCTGGCCTTACCTGGAGCCAAACAACAAAGCCGCTGCACCCACCAGACCCGCCCGGTTGCCCAACTCCGCCCGCACCACCTCCACTCGAGTCGCCGTAAACTGGGTCGCCCGCCGCAGTCGCACTCGGATCGGGTCCGCGAACCAGTCGAAATGCTCCTCCATGATGCCGCCGCCGAGAACGAGTCGCTGCGGCAGGAACGTATGGAAGAGAGTCCACACGGCTTCCACCGCGGCGCCGGTTGCATGGATCAAGACACCCCGGGCGGCCGGATCATGCCCACGCGCTGCGGCGAAGACTGCTCGAGCATCGGTGAAGCCTGCCGCTCGCCCGGCGGAACCGATGGCGGTTCCGGACGCGAGAGACTCGAGGCATCCGCGCGCCCCGCAATAGCACTCGGGACCGGTCGGATCCACCACCAGATGCCCCAACTCCGGGTGCTCTCCACCAACCCCGCGGTAGATCCCTCCACGGAACATCACCGCCCCGCCCACACCTGTCCCAAACGTCAGCATCACCACCGGATCAAAACCCCGCCCGGCACCGGCAAGGCACTCTCCAACGACCGCCGCGTCCGCGTCGTTCTCGAGACGGACGGGCACCGCGAAGCGCTGGCGCAGCGGCGTGACGACATCACACTGGTCCCAGCCGGTCAGCGTGTAGGGATTGTTGATGAGACCGCGGTCGGGGTCGACCGGCCCGGCGCACCCAATCCCGATGCCCTGCCAGGTGCCTGCCTCCCATTGGCATTGGTGCAACAAACCATCGATGGCCTCGATCGTCCGCTCCACCGCCCGCGGAAAGCCTTGCTCGGCTTCGGTCGCGAGCGAGGTCTGCGCGAGAATTCGCCCTGATTCGTCGACCGCGGCGAGGGCGATCTTGGTTCCGCCGATGTCGATGCCGATGGCCTGCTGCCGTGGTGGTTTCATGAGTCGGATGATCGGAGGACCTGACGGCCTGCCGGGCAAGGGGTTGGCATGATGGAAGCGCGAGCCGCGGCCAATGCTTCGTCGAGCCTCCGGGGTGAAACCGGCGTCGCGGTGCCAAGTTCCTGGGCGTAACAGGAGACCTTGAACTCCTCGACGAGCCAGCGGAACTGCTCGATCGCTGGCGGCCGGGCGCCAACGGGAGCCACGGCGAACAACTGCGCCAGGGCCGCCGCATACGGCTGGACCCGGTGAGACTTCTCCCGGTCTTTGGCGGAGTTGACCGCCGCGCGTTCGGCGCGAACGATCAAAGCTTGAAGATATCGGGGCAGATGAGGGAGCTGTTCAAAGGGGATTGTTTCGAGGAAACGCGGCGGCACCAGCGCGTCGATCTCGCGTCGCATCTCCGGCAGCGGGCGTTTCACGAGCAGGGCCTGGTGGCGTTTCTGCAGGATGGCGCCGACACGATCGGAGAGCGTGCTGGCGAGTCCGGGCAGGAGTCCGCGGGCGCGCTCGAGGTAGTCGGTGAACTCGCGCGCGGCGAGGAATCTCCGAGGAGGAGACGGGAACAGGTGGGACCGGAGGTTGAGCCATGCGGTTTCGCAGAGTTGTTCGGCGGGGCCAAGAGAAAGGAGCAGGTCCTTCCATCGGGAGAGGGCGCGCAGTTCCTTTTGCAGCCACGCCACGTCGCGGTGGAGGACTTTTTCCGCGAGCGCAGGGATGCCGCTGCGGCTCGTCGACTCGGCCTCCTCCCGTTTCCGGAAGAGGCGCAGGTTCACCTCTCCCTGTTCCACCTGGAGACCGGCGTGGGCGACCAGCGGGAGGCCCGCCACCTCGCCTGCGCGGATGGGATCCTCGAGGTCCCCGAAGTCCCAGGCGGTCAACCCATACCGTTCCCAGCGCGCCACCGCCCGTTGCCAGGCGAGGTCAGGCTCGCCAACCGCCCGGGAATCGAGTTCCTGCTGGAGCCTTGGGAGGTCACGGCCCACAGCGAGCGTATGGCCTTTGGCGTCGCAGACTTCCAGTCGCGGCTGCAAGTGCGGGGGAAGATCGGCTCCCGACCAGGCGGAGACGGCGACGTCCACGCCGTGGTGGCGTTTCAGGAAATCACTGGCCTGCGCCGGGAACGAGGCGTCGCGCGCGGCCACGGTCCGGAGAAGGTTCGTGGCGACCACCTCGACCGGGGGCAGCGAACGCCGCACCGCTTTCGGGAGGACGCGGAGGACATGTCGGACTCGTTCCTCGCACAAGGCCGGCACTCTCCAGTCCAACTGCCCGGGCTCGAGCACGCGCACGAGCGGGGCCGCGACTCTCAAGGTGACCCCATCGCGATCCTCGCCCGGCGCGTAGCAGTAGTCCACGTCCACGTGCCGGGTTCCAAGAGCGATGGCGTCTGGAACGGCTTCGTCCCGCAGCAGCGCGGCGTGTTCGCCCAGGAGGTCGGAGGCCGTCGCCTGCAGATAGCGAGGATTGCCGGCTGCTTTCAGCGCTCGCTGCAGGTGCGGGACCGAGGCGACGTTTTGGAGCTGCGACGCGTAGAACCGGCAGAGCGCCTCGTCGAGGTCCGGAACCAGACGCTGCCGCAACCGGGTCTGCCACCACTCGAGCTTCTCCCGCAGCTTCCGGTTGTGTTCCAGAAAGGCGAACCGGTGATGCAGGTCGCCGGGAATCAGAGCCGATCGGATGAACATCTCGGTCGCCGCCCGGGGATCCACATCCCCATAGGCGACGGTTCGCTCACGGAGGAGCAACCCGCGGAACCGGACGCGTTCCCTTGCTCCGGGTCCCAACGCGGAGCGTCGTGGCTGGTGCGACAGAGGTGCGGGGCGAGTTCGATGATCCAGAGGGGATCGATGCCGGCGACGGTGCGGGCGAAGAGCCGGGAGGTTTCCACCAATTCGCCGGCCACGATCCAGGCGGGCGGGCGGGGTGCAATCGGCGGTCCGGCCTTGGGGGTCGGACGCTCCGCGGGCTTCGGAGAAAGCGCCTTCCTCCGAAACAGGGTGGATCCGGGAAAAACGAAGGCGGATCGGCCTCCCGCCATGCGATAGGTGTTCGCTTCCTCTCGCTGGCCGACGAAACCCAGAAGTCCCGCGAGGATGGACCGGTGAATCGCCGCCGCGTCCGCCACCCTCCGTCCGCCGCCGGTTTCCCCCAACTCGGAGAGCGCGTCCTCGACCTGCGCGTGCAGATCCGTCCACTCCCGCATGCGCATGAAGGAGAGGAAGTGCGTTCGGCAGAACCTGCGGAGCTGGCTTTGCGTCTTCAGGGATTCCCACGTCTCATGGTAGGCATTCCAGATGTTCAGCAGGGTCAGGAAGTCGGATTCCGGGTGTTGGAATTTCCGATGGGCGGTTTCGGCCGCCTCCTTTCGGTCGTGCGGCCGCTCGCGCGGATCCTGGATGCTGAGCCCGGCGGCGATGACCAGCACTTCGCCCAGGGCTTTCTCCTGCCGCGCCTGCAACAGCATGCGGCCCAGGGACGGATCCACCGGAAGCCGCGCCAGTTCCCGGCCCAAGCCGGTGAGCTGTCGTTGCTCATCCAGCGCGCCCAACTCCTGGAGCAGTTGATAGGCGGCCTCGATGGCCGCCGGCCGGGGCGGATCCAGAAACGGAAAGGTCTCGATCTCCCCCAGCCGAAAGGCCTTCATGCGAAGCACGACGTCCGCCAAATTGCAGCGGCGGATCTCGGGGTCCATCTGAGACGGTCGACCCAGGTAACTGGCCTCGCTGTACAAGCGGATGCAGATGCCGTCGGCGACGCGACCGCAGCGTCCGGCGCGCTGGCGGGCGTTGCTCTGGGCGATCGGTTCGATGGGCAAACGCCGACTGCGGGTGCCCGCATGGTAGCGACTCACCCGCGCCAGGCCCGCATCCACCACATAGCGGATCCGCGGCACCGTGAGGGACGTCTCGGCAATGTTCGTCGCCACCACGACCCGTCGCCGCGGCCCCGGAGCGAAGATCTGCTGCTGCTCGTCCGTCGTCAGCCGGCCATACAGCGGCAGGACATCCACCGATGTTCCACAGGTCTGCCGCAATCCTCCGCATGCCTCCCGGATGTCGCGTTCCCCCGGCAGAAACACCAAGACGTCGCCCTGCCCGGACTCCCGGATGGCGCTGGCAGCGGCGGCGACCACCGCGTCCACGTAGGTGCCCTCGGTCTCCGTCCGGATCCACTCCTCAACCGGGGAGTGACGGACCTCCACCGGGAACAGACGGCCCGATACCTCGATCACGGGGGCGTTACCGAACGCGCGGGAGAAGGCCTCGGTTTCGATGGTCGCGGACGTGATGATGAGCTTGAGATCGTTGCGCCGCGGCAGCAATCCCCGGAGATAACCGAGCAGGAAATCGACGTTCAACGAACGCTCGTGCGCCTCGTCGAGCAGGATCGCGTCGTACTCGGACAACCAGGGATCGCCTTGGATCTCGGCCAGCAGGATCCCGTCGGTCATCACCTTGATGCCGGTCTCCGGCCGGACGTGATCGGAAAAGCGGATCTTGCATCCGACTTCCACGCCCCAGCGGACCTCGAGTTCCTCCGCGATGCGGCGGGAGACCGCGAGGGCGGCGATTCGACGCGGCTGCGTGCAGCCGATGCGCGCCCGCTGACCGAGTCCCGCCTCCAGACACATTTTCGGGATCTGGGTCGTCTTGCCCGAACCCGTCTCGCCGGCGAGCACCACCACCGGATGCTCGCGGATCGCCTGGACGATTTCCCGGCTCCGAGCGCAGATGGGAAGCTCGGGCGGGTAACGAACGCGCCGGGCGAGCGCGGCCCGTTGCTGGCGGAGAGCGACGGAGCATCGTGCCGCCGCGATCCATGCTTCGAGCGGCGCGGGGGGCGCCCCGGGGCGATGGCGTTCCTGGAGGGCCCGGGCCAGGCGGGAGCCCAGCCGCAGTTGATCGGTGAGCAACGCCTGCGGAAGGAGCGCCTGCAGTTCACGCAGCAGCGAAGCCTTCATAGGCAGCCCGCATTCCAGATGGACATCCGAACGCGAGCCTCAGAAGCCGGCGTGCTCGGTGCGTTCGATGATCTCGTCCTGGAGTTCCCCAGGCAGGTCGCAGAAATAGTCGCTGTATCCCGCCACCCGGACGATCAGGTCGCGGTGTTCGTCCGGGCAGGCCTGCGCTTCCCGCAACGACTCCGCCCGCACCACGTTGAACTGCACGTGATGGCCGTCCAACTTGAAGTAACTCCGCACCAGGTGACTCCATTTGTCGATGCCTTCCTCACCTTGCACCAACGAAGGAGCGAACTTCATGTTCAACAAAGTCCCGCCGGCGCGCACGTGGTCCATCTTGGCGACGCTCCGAATGACCGCTGTCGGCCCTCGCCGGTCGGCGCCTTGAACCGGCGAAACCCCCTCGGAGAGCGGGCGCCCCGCTCGCCGTCCGTCCGGCGTCGCTCCCGTCACGCTGCCAAAGTAGACGTGGCACGTTGTCGGCAGCATTTCGACACGGTAGCGCCCGCCCTTGGTGTCGGGACGGCCATCCAACTCCTCGATGCACGTGTTGAAGACCCGCACCATGAGTTCGTCGGCGCGGTCGTCGTCGTTCCCGTATTTGGGGGTCTTGTGCAGGAGGCGCTGGCGGAAGGCATCCTGACCTTCGAAGTTCGCATCCAGAATGCGGACGAACTCCGGCAGGGGGACCGGCCCGGCAACATGTCCGGAGACCGCCACCGCCCTTGTCCCCCCGCTCGCCAGGCCATCGCCGGCGTCGCCGTGACAGAGATGCCGGACGGCACTGAGACTGTCGGTCACGCTTCCCAGCCCCACGAACTGGATGTACGTGTTGTTGTACCGCGCCCCGCCGGCGTTGTAGTCCCGCCCCTTGCCAATGCAATCGTCAATCAGGACACTGAGGAACGGCGCGGGCATGAGGGTGGCATACATCCGCTCGATGATCTGGTTGCCGCGCAGTTTGATCTCCAGGAAATGCCGGAACTGGGTGCGATACGCGGCGAATACGTCGTCGAACGACCGGAATGACTCGGGTGTGCCCGTGTGCGGCCCGAGCTGCTTCCCGGTCCGGGGATCCCGCCCATCGTGCAGGGTCAACTCGAGGATCTTGGGCAGGTTGAAGTAGCCTGTCAGGATGTAGGCTTCCTTGCCGAAGGCCCCCACCTCAACGCAGCCGCTGCACCCGCCGGCGCGGGCGTCTTCGAGGCTCTTTCCCTGGCGCAACTGCTCCTGGACCACGGCGTCCGCGTTGAAAATGGAAGGGAATCCGTAGCCCTTGCGCACGACCCGCAGCGCCTGTTTCAGCACGGCGTCGGGAGTCTTGCGGGAAAGCTGCAGGTTGGTGCTCGGCTGCAGCAAATGGAGTTCATCGACGATCTCGAGCAGGATCCGAGTGATCTCGTTGGAGCCGTCGGAACCGTCGCGGAGCAGGCCGCCCAGGTTGATATTGGCAAAGTCGGTGTAGGTCCCGCTCTCAGCGGCGGTGACCCCCACCTTGGGAGGTGCGGGGTGGTTGTTGAACTTGATGAAGAAGCACTCGAGCAGCTCGCGGGCAGACTCGGGTGTCAGGGTGCCATCCGCCAGGCCGCGCTCGTAGAACGGCAGCAGGTGTTGGTCGAGGTGGCCGGGGTTGAACGAATCCCACCCGTTCAACTCCGTGATGACGGCGAGATGGCAGAACCAGTAGGACTGCAGCGCTTCCCAGAAATCGCGAGGCGCGTGCGCCGGAACGCGCGCGCAGACCTCGGCGATCCGCTCCAGTTCAGCCCGGCGGCGGGGGCACGATTCGGCCGCCGCCAGCTCCCGGGCCCGGGCGGCGTGGCGTTCGGCAAACAGAATCACCGCATCGCAGGCGAGGTCGAAAGACCGAAGCGCCTCGCGCCGATCCAGAGCTTGGGGGTCCTCGAGGAAGTCCAGGCGGGCGATGGCGGCGGCGATCTCCTGCTTGGCATCGAGCAGACCCCGGCGGTAGATCTTGTCGTCCAGCACCGTGTGGCCCGGGGCACGCTGTTCCATGAATTCGGTGAAGAGCCCGGCCCGGAACGCTTCGTGCCACTCGTCCGGCAACTCGGCGAAGATCCGGTCCCGCATCGAGCGCCCCTGCCAGTAGGGAATGACCTGTTCCTCATACACGCGCAGACACTCGGCATCCACGTCGTAGTGCACCTTCGGCCGCCCGTTGAGGATCCGCAGATCTTCCAGGCTGTGACACGTCAGCTCCGGATAGGTCGGGGTCGCCTTGGGGCGCGGCCCGCGTTCTCCGACGATCAGCTCGTCGGCCCCCAGGTAGATGGTCTTGCGGCGACACAGTTCGAGGAAGGCGCGCGCACGCATCAGCGGGACCGACAGCCGACCTTCCTGCGCTCGATGGAACTCCGTGAGCAAGAGGGCGCGTTCGGGGGAAATGCTGGGGCGGGCGTCCAGACTCTGGCGCCGGAGGCGGGCGGTGCGTTCGGTCATATTGCTGGGCGTTGCCGCGAAGCAGGCTCGCTTCGCCGGGCGGACTCTCGGCGAAAACGCGGGGCGAAGCAACTCCGAGCTCCGCTGGCGCCGTCGATGCAGTGCATCCGGAGGTTGTCGGTCGCCGGCCCCCGAAGTCG
>CAYSPU010000083.1:18462-21506 GCA_964432995.1 uncultured Verrucomicrobiota bacterium | reverse complement strand
AGAAAGACAAGAGAGACGCGAATTGACGCCAATTAGCGCGAATTCGCGAAATTCGCGTCGTTCTGCTTTTCGCGTGTGCGGGTCCGCTGGCGGTTGCTGGTCTTACGGTTTGTTCTGCAGCCGAGTTCCCTCGGCGCGCAGCAAGTCGCCAAACTCCGGCAGCAGGGAGTACTTCTTCGTCCAAGGGGTGTACATGAAACCGCGGACATTCGGCAGGGGCTTGGCCATGGCCATCCACTCCTGGGTTTCCCGCAAGTCATCCGCGTCGTAGTAACACGCGACGAGCGTCTGGAAGCCTTGGTCGGCAAAGAAGCGCAAGCTCTTCTCGCGCGGGGCCCCGCCCCAGACGGCCATGATCGCGTCTTTCGGAACGTGGGTCCATGATCCCGTGAAGTCGCCTTCAACCAGGTAGTAATCGCCGTGGGCGTTGTGGTTCGGGTCCAGCATGTCCGACCAGATGTACACGGCCGCGCCCGGCGCGTGCCGGCGGACGATCTCCACTTCCTTCGTGATGCACTCGCCGAGCAACTCGCCCATATTGCGCCCGGCGCAGGCCTTGCAGGTGCCACCCATGCGGACTTCGTCCATGCTCAAGAGCACGCGGCGCGGGTGGAGGCGTTCGGCCAGCAGTTTCATCTCGTGATCCATGATCTCATACAACCCGGGTTCCCCCATGCAGACCGTCACCTGCGAATCATGAAGGAGCATTGGGTGGTACCAGCTCACCCGCAAACGCTCGCCATCCCGGATCCGGGTACCGGCGAGGAGCTTCAACGCCAGCGCCTCACCATCGAACCGGTAAGGGTTCAGGTTCGGATCCCGCAAGGGCGCGTAGTCCCGCCCCTCGGTGTAGGTCGTGGCGCCGTCGGCGCTGCGGACGGTGACGGGCGTTCCGGGGCGCGCGAGCACATTGATCGGGCCGACTTCTTCGAGGGTCCAGTCGTCGAGCCAGAACTTGCCCGCCTTGCCCCCCCATACGCCCGTGTAGAGCCGGACCTTGTCGAAGTTCAGGCTGTTGAAGACCATGGTGAGCTTCCGCCAGTCGGCAGTGGCCGGCAGGTTGAATTGGCGCGGCACGATGTCGCGGTCGCCGGCCAGCGTGAGCATCTGGAAGCCGCTCGCCGGCTCCAAGCCCTCGGTCTTCACCCACACGCTCACCCGGTAACAACGATGCGGCTGGACGCGCACCTCCTGGTTGACGCGGCCGTGGCCGTGCGGATTGGCGGTGAAGTTCTCGAGGCGTATCGCCGCCCGGCCACCGTGTTTGACCTGGGTGTCGGCGAAGCTGATCTCGCCGGGTTGATCGTGAAAACCAAATCCCGGGAACCGGTTCCCGGTGAACTCCTCGAAGTCACCGTTCACCAGGCGCGCGGCGGCGTCCGGCTCGAACCGCGCCGCGTCGCCGCGCGCGACGAAGGGGGCGTCCACGACCGGCAGGCCCTCCGCCAGATTCCGGTCGCGGCTCAGGACGCCGCCGTAGCCGATCGAGAAGATGGCCGGGATCAATTCAATGTGGCGGCGTTCACAGGCCTGCCGCACGGCTTCCAATCGGCGGAAGTAGTCCGCGTTCTGCTGACTCAGCGTGTCGAGACCGAAGGAAGCCACGGCGCCATTGATGCCGTGCTGCGCCGCCGTCTCGAGCAACTGCGTAATCTCCGTCACGTCGCTATCCCTTCCCAGGTCCCAGCCAAAGACCCAGACGAAGCGGTCCGGATAGGCGGCCAGCAGCCGCGGGACCGACAGCATCATCCCCAAGAGGATCAATCCCCCGATGATGACCCGACTCCGGAGCCGGAGCCGGAGCCGAGCGACGCCGAATGCGGGTGGTTTCATATGCCGGCGAGTGTGGCACTGCCGGCGCCAGGGGCAAGAAAGGAGCGAAACGACTGTCAGTGGGGAATGGACCGCTCACTGCCCCGCTATCTGCTCTGGGATCGGGATGGGTGCTGCGGCACGGACTTTATGCACCGAGTTGAAGGCCTGGGCCTAGTAGAAATGACACTGCGACAGCCTCGGCGTGGAGATCGCCCGCAAACCGGCCGTCCCCTTCATCATGAACAGGGAAGGCAACGGCGCCGATGAGCGGTCGCGGGTTGCGGCCTTGACGTGACTCAAATGCTTCGTGGAGGAGGCCCGCACGAAACGCGACTCCGGACGCTAGTCGCCTACCTGTGCCGGACACCCGTCCGCGCCCCCGCAGGCGGACGGCAGACAGGCACGGTAGTTCCCTACACCCGTATGAAGTGTGTGCGGACGACTCGGTGGAGAGCGTCACAAAAACAGGCTTTCCGGACACTATTCTTTCTCTTGTTGCTTCTTTCCTGCAAAGAACGCATCTTCGTCCGCGTGTTGACCAGTTATTCGGACGTTTTTGCACCGCAGGAGTCGGCTATGCTTATCGAATTCAGTGTGACGAACTTCCTTTCCTTCAAGAGCCGGGCGACATTCAGCATGGTGGCATCGACCGACGACGCGCTGGAGGAGTCGAACGTCATTACCACAGAGAAACATCGTCTGGTGCGCAGTGCGGTTGTGTATGGCGCGAACGCCAGCGGGAAGAGCAACCTGCTGGCCGCGTTCAACGTGCTGCGAAGTATGGTGCTTACCTCGTCGAAAGATACACAAGCGAACGAGGAGATTGATGTCGATCCGTTTCTGTTGTCGACAGACTGCGACGACAAACCCTCGGGTTTCGAGGTCGTGTTCCTTCATAATGGTGCTCTGTACCGCTACGGGTTCCAGCTCGACCGGAAGCGTGTGTATGCCGAGTGGCTCTTCTCGCGGCCAAGCACAAAAGAGGCGACATACTTCGAACGCGAAGGCAAGAGCATCATCGTGAATGGAGATCGCTTCAAGGAAGGAAGAGGGCTGGAAGAGCGTACGCGTGACAATGCGCTGTTCCTGTCGGTCTGTGCGCAATTCAATGGAGAGGTTGCGACAGGACTGCTGAAGTGGTTCCAGAACTTGCGGACGATGCAGGGTTTCGCGCCGATGGGGTTCTACACTGTGACAGTTGATCGGCTGGAGGCGCCGGCAGATAGGGC
>CAYSPU010000083.1:0-18452 GCA_964432995.1 uncultured Verrucomicrobiota bacterium | reverse complement strand
GAGGGCGCGGGTCCTGGAATTGACCAAAGTCGCCGATCCTGGCATCACGGACTTTGATCTCAAACGGAAGAAGTTGACTCTCCAGGACCTGCCGAAGGAAATGCCTGATGAGATCAAGAACGACATCGTCAAAGATGGTCCCACGATCGTGGAATTGAAGACCACGCACCGGAAGGTTGACGGTGAGAGCAAGGACGTTGGGGGTGTCATCTTCGATCTGGAGGACAACGAATCAGGCGGCACTCAGAAACTGGTCAAACTGGCGGGGCCGATTCTGGACACCTTGGAGACGGGAAAGGTCCTCGTTGTGGACGAGTTGGACTCACGGATGCATCCTCTGCTGACGCGGTTGATCGTGTCTCTGTTCAACTCGCCCGCCAACCGGTCGAACGCCCAGTTGATCTTCGCGTCACACGACACGACACTGCTGACACCGAGACTGTTCCGCCGTGATCAGGTTTGGTTCACGGAGAAGGACCGGTACGGCGCCACAGATCTGTATTCGCTCGTGGAGCTAAAAGGCGTCCGGAAGGAGGCCGCGTTCGGAAGGGAGTACATCCAGGGCAAATACGGGGCGATTCCGTTTATTGGGGATCCCAAGTGGCTGTTCTGTGAGGGTGGACATGAGTAAACCCTGGGAACGCGCGGAGGGCTACGGGCGGCGCGAGGACACTCGGGTCATCCGCGACCGGATCCTGATTGTCTGTGAGGGCGAGAAGACCGAACCCAACTACTTCCGGAAGTTCCCAGTGGACATTGATCTTGTCGAGATCGATGTTCAGGGCATCGGCGCAAACACGCTGAGCTTGGTCGAAGAAGCCGTTGTCCGGCGGGACGACGCTTTGCGGAAAGGCAGACCCTACAACCAGGTCTGGTGTGTCTTCGATCGAGATGTTTTTCCTGCAGGAAGCTTCAATGAAGCATGCCGCCTCGCGAGAGCAAACCAGATACGGGTGGCCTACTCCAACCAGTGTTTCGAGTTGTGGTACTTTCTGCACTTCCATTTCAACGACGCCGCCCTCCACCGGCATACATACGGGGAGAGACTCACTGGCTTGCTCGGTCAGGAGTACCGGAAGAACGATTCTGACATGTACGATCTCCTGAAGGCCCGGCAATCGTCCGCCATACGGAATGCTCGGAAGTTGCTGACACGATACACGCCCTGCAATCCCGAGAAGGACGATCCTTCAACAACCGTTCACCTCCTGGTCGAAGCGTTGAACGAGTTTGTTTCTGACGAGAAGAACTGACGGCGCGCCAATAATGCTTGCCCCCGCAGCCTGCCGATGGTGGGGCCGGACTGTAGCATTGGCCGGGGGTGACCGTCAGACGACAGGATTGCCGTTCGCGCAGCGGCTTATGGGCCCCTCGGTGTCGCGCCGACAGACGGGAGACCATCACGAGGGCGATCCGTGGCGGGGGACCGCGGAGGCCAAGGAGCAGAGGGTCTGTGCGGTCCCTCGCTCTCAGCAGCCACCAGAGCACGCATACACTCGAGGGTTCGGCAACGCATGAGCAAATCGGCTGGCCTTTCGGCGGCGTCTCGGGCAATCCTCTCCGTCGCCTCCACGATCCGCACGGCGGGTTGCTCTAATCCGCAGGCCGGAGCGTGGAGAGTAGCTCCATGAGCATGTTCGACACGGTCGGCACCACGAAGGCGGCAGGGCGCAATGAGAACACCCTGCGCAAACTCGAGCGCATGAACCGGGCGCTGCGCCACGAGGAACCGGATCGGGTCCCGATCAGCGATTTCTTCTGGGGCGGCTTCACCGAGCGCTGGCGCCGCGAGCTCGGCCTGCCCGCCAACGCCAATCCGTATGCCCACTACGACCTCGATTGGATCGTCACCGTGCCGAACATGGATCCCTGGATCCGGCCGTTCGAGACCCTCGAGGAAACCGCCGAGGAAGTTGTGGTGAAAAGCGGTTTCGGCGCCATTCTCCACAAGCACTTCCAGTTCCCCATGCCCGAGATGCGCGGATGGGAGACGGATTCGTTCGAGAAACTCGAGCGCGCCGCGTTCGACGACCCGCGCGATCGCCGCCGCTTCTTCTCCGCGGGCGACAACCAGATCGCCGGGGTGGGCGACGGTTTCCAGCGCAACTCGCCGGCCTGGATCGAAACGGTGAAATCGCTGCGCCCCGATTTCCCGGTCTACGGCAGCATGATCGAGGTGAGCGAATGCCTCACGCGCCTCATTGGGCAGGAGAATTCGATGCTCTGGATGGCCGAATACCCCGAGCGCATGGGGGCGGTGATTCATCGTCTCGGGGCGTTCTACCTCGAGATGGCGCAGGCGGAGATCGAGGCTGGGGCGGGGCTGCTGGACGGTTTTGTGATCTGGGGTGATGTGGCCTACAAGAAATGCACGTTCATGTCGCCGCGCTACTGGCGCGAGTATTTCAAGCCGTGGGTGGCACGGATGGTGGACGCGGCGCACGCGGCGGGTCTGCCGGTGATCTACCACGGTTGCGGCAACGTGCGGGCGATCTTCCAGGATTACATCGACCTCAAGATCGACGCCTACAACCCGCTCGAAGCCAAGGCCGGCATGGACGTCCTCGAACTCCGCCGCCAATACGGCCACGGCATCGGTTTCTGCGGGAACAGCAACGTCCAGGTCTGGGAAACTGGCGACCGCGACGCCATCCGGCGCGAAGTGCTCCGCAAGCTCAACGCGGCCAAAGGCGGCGGCTACATCTTCCAAAGCGACCACTCGGTGACCAGCGCCGTGTCCGGAACCACCTACGATTTCATCGTCCAATTGGTCCGCGAACATGGGACTTACCCGATCCAACTCGGCGAATTCGAGGAAACCGTATGATGACAACCCGCGCTTGTCTCCTTTCCGGTCTCCTGGGCATGGTCGCCCTCCCGGCCACCGCCGCACCGGTCGACGCCTACAACGTCGTCTGGGATTCACCCAGTGCCGATCACCACGGCTCGATGCCGCTCGGCAACGGCGACCTCGCCCTCAACGCCTGGATGACCGCCGACGGCGACCTGCACTTCTACATCGGCAAAACCGACGCCTGGGACGACAACGCCCGCCTGCTGAAGGTCGGCAAGGTGCGCGTCCATTTCGAGCCGAATCCCATTGTGCCCGGCAAGGCCTTTCGCCAGGAACTGAAACTGAACGAGGGCACTCTCGAAATCACTGTCGGCAACGCCGGCGAGTCGAGAATCCGCCTGTGGGCCGACGCGAATCACCCAGCCGTTCACGTGACGGCCGAGAGCGCCACGCCGATCGAGGCCACCGCGTTCGTCGAGGTCTGGCGCACCAACCGGCAGGAACTCGCCGAACTCCAGGTTAGCGACGTTCTCGTGAACCATCCGGGCAAGGGCCCGGACAAGGTCAAAACGATCATCGAGCCGGACACTGTGCTCGTGGATCGGCGCGACCGCGTCGGCTGGTTCCATCACAACACCAAGTCCTTTGGCCCGCAGTTGATGGCCGAAGCGCAGGGCCTGACCGGGTTTGCCCAGCCGGATCCGCTCCTGCACCGCACCTTCGGCGGGGTCGTCACGGCGCACAAGGGGGCGCGCCTCGATGATCGGCGTTTGCGTTCGCCGCGCGGAACGTCGCATCGGTTCAGCGTCTTCGTGCTCACGGGTCATCCGTCGACGCCGGACCGCTGGCTGGCGGACATGGACGAGACGATTCGCCGCGTGGAGGCGCAGGACTTCGCGGGGTGCCGCGCCGCGCACGAACACTGGTGGAACGAGTTCTGGAATCGAAGCTGGATCCGCGCCTCGAGCGATCCGAACGCCCCGAAGACCCCCGCGGCGGACTTCGTGCCATCGAACGCGCACCCGGTTCGACTCGGTATGGACCAGACGGGCGGCAACCGCTTCGCTGGCGAACTGGGCCGGGTCAGCGTCTTCGCGGTGCCTCTGGGACCGGAGGGCGTGGCGGCGCTCGCAGGGGCTGGTCGGGAAACGGAAACGGCCATCGGCCTCGGTCGATTGTTCACGGGCATGCGGCTCGAGCCCCAAATCCTCGCCAACTCGACTGCGTGGGACTTCCACTCCGGCTTCACGTTCGAGGCCTGGGTGAAACCAGAGAAACTCGCGGGCGGTGGCGCGCGCCTCATCGACAAGATCACGCCCGGCGGAAGCGACGGCTTTCTGCTCGACACCTATCCGGGCAACAGCCTGCGACTCATCTGCGGCACGCGCCAACTGCAGGTCGAGAACGCGCTGCCGGCCGGGCGCTGGACGCACGTCGCGGCCGTGGTCGATCCCGCCGCCGGCGGCTGCCGACTGTATGTGGACGGCGGGGTCGTAGCGGATGACAGCGGGGCCGTGGTGCGTGACGAAGCGTCCTGGGTGAGCCAGATGTATCACTTGCAGCGCTTCATCACCGCGTGCGCAGGCCGTGGCGCGTATCCCATCAAGTTCAACGGTTCGCTCTTCACCGTCCCGCCCGGACCGACCGAGCAGGACCCCGACTACCGCCGCTGGGGACCGGGCTACTGGTGGCAGAACACACGCCTGCCCTACCTCAGCCTGTGCGCCTCCGGCGATTTCGAGCTGCTGCAACCGCTCTTCCGCATGTATGCCGAAGACCTGCTGCCGCTCTGCAAATACCGCACCCGGCATTACCTCGGCCACGACGGCGCGTATTACCCGGAGTGCATCATGTTCTGGGGCGCGGTTTTCAGTGAGACGTATGGCTGGACCCCGTTCGAGCGGCGTCAGGACAAACTCCAGGAAAGCGGTTGGCATAAGTGGGAGTGGGTGGGCGGCCTCGAACTCGCCTGGATGATGCTCGATTTCTATGAGCACACCCTCGACCGGGAGTTCCTCCAGCGGACCACTCTGCCGTTCGCCCGCGAGATCCTGACCTTCTTCGAGCAGCACTATCCCACCAACACGGCTGGCAAACTCGTCATGCACCCTTCGCAGGCGGTGGAAACGTGGTGGCGCTGCACCAACGCCATGCCCGAACTCGCCGGCTGCATCGCCGTGACCGAACGCCTCCTCGCCCTGCCGACCGAACTGGCGACGACGTCCGATCGGGGGTTCTGGCAGCGATTCCACGCCAAACTCCCGCCCATCCCCCTCCGCGACGTCAACGGAAAAAAGGCTCTCGCGCCCGCCGAGTTCTTCGACAACAAGTCCAACATCGAGAATCCGGAGCTCTACGCGGTCTTCCCGTTTCGTCTGTTCGCGTTCAACCGGCCCCACGTGGACTGGGCGCTGACGGCGCTTGAGCACCGCTGGGATCGCGGCCACTCCGGCTGGCGCCAGGACGACATCTTCATGGCTTACCTCGGTCTCACTGACGACGTGCGGCGAGCGATCGTCAGCCGCGCCCGCAGCCACGACCGCGGCGAACGGTTCCCCGCCTTCTGGGGCCCCAACTATGATTGGACGCCCGACCAGGACCACGGCGGTGTGTTGATGAAGACACTGCAAGCCATGCTGCTCCAAACCGACGGACCGAAGATCTTCCTGCTGCCGGCGTGGCCCAAGGAGTGGGATGTAGAATTCAGACTGCACGCGCCGCAGCAAACCATCGTCGAAGGCTCCTATCGCGCCGGCAGGATCGAGTCGCTGAAGGTCACGCCCGAATCCCGGCGCCGCGACGTGGTCATCATGCCCGGAGCAGCGCATCCGAAGGTTGTCGGTGACCAGTCCGCGTCGGCGGGCGGTCCGGAGCGCGACCGGTCCCCGGTCGCAGCAGCCGCGCGGGGCGGCGGTGCGCCGATGGTTCGGGAACGCGTCCGGCCGGTGAGGCTGCTGCCCGCCGGGACGTCGGGCGGTCCGGAGCGCGACCGGTCCCCGGTCGCAGCAGCCGCGCGGGGCGGCGGTGCGCCGATGGTTCGGGAACGCGTCCGGCCGGTGAGGCTGCTGCCCGCCGGGACGTCGGGCGGTCCGGAGCGGCCAGACGCACCCTTCGTATGCCTCCCTTAGCGGCCAGCATTTTCTTCCATGCGATCGGGGCCGCGGCCGCGGCCTGCTGCTACACCCCGCAGAAGAAAGTCAAAGGTTGGTCGTGGCAGTCCTATTGGCTGACGCAAGCCGCGTTCTGCTGGCTGCTGCTGCCGATTGTCGGCGCCTTCCTCACCGTCCCGGACTACTGGCAGGTGGTGCAGGCCGCCCCGCGCGAGGCGATGCTGCGGACGTTCCTGCTCGGCGTGGCCTACGGCATCGGCGGGACCGCCTTCGGCGTGGCGATTCGCTATGTCGGATTCTCGATCACCTACGCGGCCGCCATCGGGATCTCCACGGTGGTGGGAACCGCCTACGCCGTCGCCAAGGGCAACACCACACTGGCGGATGCCAGCGCCAACATCGAGGCGTTCCTCGCCCGGCCCGGCGCCCACTGGGTTGCGACCGGCGTGGCCATCGGAGTCATTGGGGTGGTCTTCTGCGGCCTTGCCGGCCGCTGGAAGGAAACCGACCAGGCGCAAGCGAACGGGCGCGTCCGGGCCAACCACAACCTGCTCGTCGGCCTGGCACTCTGCCTGTTAGCCGGCGTGCTGTCCGCAGTCTATGGGATTTCCCTCACCGAAGGGGCGCCCATCGCCCAGTTGGCCAGAGAACGGGCGGCGGGGCATACCGTTCTCGGCATCGACGCCGCCACGTTCTGCAGCAACGCGATCTACCCTTTCTCCAACTCCGGTGCGTTCGTCACCACCGCCATTTACTGCCTCTTCCTCCACGCCCGGCACCAGACACTCGGAGAGGTCATCGCCCGTCCCCAGGGCGAGGGCCCGACGACGCTGGCCGTCAACTGGGCGATGTCCATTCTCACCGGATGCCTGTGGTATGGGCAGTTCTTCTTCTACGGGTTCGGCCACTTCTACATCATGAAAGTCGCCGGTTTCGAGCAAGCTTGCTGGGCTATTCACATGATTCTCTTGATCCTGCTGGGGACGTTGATCGGCGTGATCTTCAAGGAATGGAGAGGTTGCCGGCCGCGCACGCACATCGCGCTGGCGCTGGCGCTGGCCCTGCTGATCGCCGGAAAACTCCTGCTCGTTTACGGCAACTACCTCGGCACACTCACAACACCATGAAACGTTACGGAATGGTCCTCGGCCTCCGCGCCGAGAAGATCGACGAATACCGCAGGCTGCACGCCGCCGTCTGGCCCGACGTGCTGCGCATGATCCGGCAATGCCACATCCGGAACTACTCGATCTACCTGCGTCAGCTCGACGACGGCCGGTATTACCTGTTCAGTTATTTCGAGTACACTGGCACCGACTTCGCCGCCGACATGGCGCGGATGGCCGCCGATCCCACCACCCAGAAATGGTGGGAACTCTGCAAGCCCTGCCAGCAGCCGCTGCAGTCCCGCGGCCCGGAGGAATGGTGGGCCGACATGACCGAGGTGTTCCACTGCGACTGAGGGGACGGGTGCGTCGGCACGGCGGCGAGTCGGCACGTCGGCGAGTCGGCACGACGGTACGACGGTAATATGGTGTGACGGTACGTCAGCACGACGGTGGGACGGTTCTTGTGTCTTCTGAGCTTCTTCGCGGCTGGGGCCCACGGTTTTGCGGTTTCTTCACCACGGATGAACACGGATAGACACGGATTCGATCCGAAGGGTGTTCCGCGACATTCAGGCGGAGGGGACGACGCGAATTGCGCGAATGTCCGCGAATGGGGAGGAACCGGCGGTATTCGAGAGGATTCGCGAGATTCGCGTCCAACCCGAATCTGCGTTGGGGAATCGCGAGTCCGCCCTTGATGTCGTGGAGTTCGTGAGGATGCAATCCTCACCATTCTGCATTCTTCATTCTACATTCTGCATTCCCCCAACCTCCCAACCGCTGAACCCTGAACCTCCCAACCTCTATCCCGGCAGATCCTTGCCCGTGCTGGTGACCGTGAGTCGGCCGTGTTTCACCCCTTTCGCGGCGATGAGTTCGTCGGCAATCCGTTTGACCTCCGCCGCCCGACCGCGCACGGCCAGGACTTCCATGCAGTTGTCGTGATCCAGATGGACGTGCAAGGTGGCGACAATCACGGCGTGGTGGTCGTGCTGGATGTCGGTGAGGGTGGCCTGGACATGGGTTTTGTGATGGTCGTAGACGATGGTGATGGTTCCGGCGATTTCCTGATCGCCCTGGTTCTGCCGGTGCTCGACGAGTTGGGCGCGGATCATGTCGGCCACCGCCAGGGAGCGGTTGTCGTAGCCCTTTTCCCCGGTCATGCGATCCAGTTGTGTGGCGAGTTCCGCGGGGAGGGAGATGCTGAATCGGGTGACGCTTTCACCGTGCTTCGCTTTCATGGCGGGGGACGGTAGCAGATTCTCGGGGGAATTCAACGAGCCGAGGGGCGGCGCCACAGCGGGCCGAGCACCGCCGTGATACCCAACAAGGCCGAGGAAACCAGGACGATGACCGCGCCGCTGGGCAGGTCCGTGGCCGCGGCGATGAGGAAGCCCCCCAGGCCACTCGCCGCGCCGAATACGGCCGACCACAGCAGGACTCGCCGGCAGCCCCGCGCCACCTGAAACGCCGCCGCCGCCGGATTGCTGATCAGGCTGTAGATCATCAGCCCGCCCACGGTCTGGAAGTTCACCGTGAGCGTGGCGGCGGTCAGGACAAGGAATCCGCTCCAGACCGCCGTGGCTCGAATTCCCGCCGCCTCGGCGTCGGCGCGGGAGAAGAGGATGGCGCGGAGTTCCTTGAAGAACATGAAGACATAGGACGCCAGCGCCAGGCTGGTGCCCAACATCAGCCACACATCCGGCCAGCGACAGAAGTTCAGGCTCCCCCAGAGCAGGCTGCGAACGTCGTTGTCGCTCCGACCGAGAATTCCGTAGAGGCCGATGCCCAGGAACGCCAGGCCCATGGAGACCGAGAACAGGAAGCTGAGCACGGTGTTGTCGTCGAGATGGGCGCGATGCCAATTCGTCAGGCCCAAGGCCAGCGCCGTGAGCACCGCGCCACCGAGCGCCGGCAGGAGAAGCTGCTGCCCCTCGAGTCCGGCCAGGCCGCCAAAGACCGCGCCCGCCAGGGCGGCGTGCGCCACGCAGATCCCGAGAAAGGGAATCCGCATGCCGACGATGAAGGTGCCCAGGACGCCGCTCGAGGCGCCCGCGAGCGTGCCGCCCACCATCACCGGCGCCCAGAAGATCAGGTCGATCATGGGCGGTTCCCTCCGGCAGGCACGACGGCGTGGCGGCCGCCGTGGTGCCAGACCTGCAGACCAGTTCCGTAGAGACGGGCAACCCGATCCGCGGTGAAGACGGCCTCCGGCGGCCCCGAGGCGACCACGCGACCGGCCTCCAGCAGGGCGACCTGACGACAGGCCGACGGCAGGACCTCGAGTTCGTGGCACACGAGCACCACGCTGATGCCCGTCTGCGCGTGGAGCATTTCGATCACTTCGACGATGCGCTCGCGCCATCCCAAGTCGAGATGCGCCGTGGGTTCATCGAGCAGCAGCAGTTCCGGTTCCTGGGCCATGGCGCGGGCGATGATGGCCTTGCGTTGCTCGCCACCGGAGATCTCGCCAAAGGCGCGATCGGCCAGCGGTGCCAGACCCAGGTGGTCGATCCATCGGTCCACCAACTGCCAATCCTCCCGCGCGAGCGGGCGAAACAGGCCGGCGCGGGCCGTGCGACCGATCGCCACCACTTCGCGCACGGTCAGCGGAAGCTCACTACGCTCGGGCGGCAACTGCGGCACGTAACCCACCCGGCGCCGCAGCGCCGCCAACGCCGCCCCACGCCGCGTGCCCACGTCCTCTCCCAAGACCGTGATCCGTCCCCGTGCGGGCGCCACCAATCCCAGGCACGCGCGCAGCAAGGTTGTCTTTCCCGCGCCGTTCGGTCCCAGCAACGCCAGCACCTGGCCCGCCTCCGCACGCCAATGCTCGACCTCAAGCACACAGCGATGTGCGGCGTAGACGGTAAGCCGCTCGATTTCGATCGCCGCCGTTCCCATCAGTCGCATCCAGGGGTCACAGTCGATTCCAGCAGCGCGGCGAGGTTGCGCGCGAGCATCGCGTCGAACGAAACCTCCCCCCCGGCCAGCGTCGGGAAGTTCTCGAAGACGACGACGCGGGCTCGGAGGCGTTGGGCCAGGGCGTCGGCCGTGCGGCGCCCTTCGGGGAGATTGGCGACGACCAACCTGACCTGCGCCAGATCGCCGGCGGCAATGGCGTCCTCGATCTCGCCAACGCTCGCGGTGTCGGCCGCGCGGAAGTCCCCGACGACGCGGAGTCCCAGCCATTCGCAGAGGGCGCGCTGGCGTCCGCTGGCGAGAGCGGGCGAGCCGAGGAGACCGGTCTGGGCCACCCGGTTGGTGGCGTCACGCGCCAACGCCTCCAGACGAGTGGCGATGGCTTCGAGGCGAGCGTCCGCGTCGGCGCGGGGGAGGAGAGCGAGCCTGACGAAGTGGTCAGCGGCCTGTCGGCAGGCGGTCAGATACGTATCGGGCCGGCCCATGCCGTCCGGCAGCGCGATCTCGGCGACGCGCAGGTCGGAGGCTCCTCCGCCGGTGAGTTTCGCGTCGAGGGCCTTCTGGAAGTCAAAACGGAGCAACACTTCGCAGCGACGGATCTGGGTGACGTGGCTGGGGCGGATGTCGAAGTGACCGGGGCAGGAACCTGGTTCGGCCAGGCGCAGGACATCGACGTTGTCGCCGAGCAAGTCGCGGGCGGCGGCTTCGAGGTAGGACGTGGTCGTGGCAATCCGCACGCCGTGGCCCGCATCCGTCGATCGCCGACAGCCGGCCGCTCCCAGCAGAACCGCCAGGAAACAGGTCGCGCCGATCAGCCGGAGCGTGTCACCACGCCGTTTGCCCGAAGCCGCACCTGGACAGCTCTGATTCACCTTCTGAACGCCTCCTGGGGGTCTGCCGCACGCCGACGCCCCGTCGCTGGGGTCGGAGAAATCAAGGGGTCTTGATCTGGTCTCCATCCCGCGTGGCCATGCGGGCAATGACACCATCGTCGCCCGTCCGCCGGTACCAACTGCGGCCGGCGGTCGGGGCCCGGTCGTCGCGACTCTTCTCGCTTTCCGGCCGGGGGCCCATGCTCCAGATGACCCACCGCACGGGGGAATCGGTGCGGCTCGAGTAATACTGGCCGGTGTTCGTGGCGCATTGCGGGAAATCGTCCGGCACCCAGAGCTTGTAGGTGCCCTGGGGGGTGTCGTTCAGAATGCAGGGCCCGGGCGTGGCGTACTTGTAGGTGTGCCCGCGATGGAACACGTCTTCCATCCGCGCAGCCATGCCCGGTTCGTTGCCACGGGGAAGATAGCCCTCCTCCGCCAGCTCCACGGGGAACTCGCACCAGTGCGACGCCAGGTCGGAATTGCAGTTCACCCGCACCGGCGGCAACTGCCCGTCGTGATCGTCCGCATACATCTCCAAGGCGAGCCCGACGCCGTACAACTCCGCGTGGACCTTGGTGACCTTGGCCTTTTCCTGGGCGCGGGCCAGTGCCGGCAGCAGCATGCCGGCCAGAATCCCCACCACAGCGATCACCACCAGCAACTCCACCAGCGTGAACGCCGCGCCCCCACGCCGGCTCCACACCGGCGGCAGCGAGTTCGGCTGGGACGCTGTCGACATCGTGGCGAAGCTAGCCCAGGTCTGGTGTTACGACAATAGCGAAATTTCATACGGCCGGGGGCAGGCGGTGCCCTTGCCGTTCCATTTCGGTGAACCGCTGACTGAGTTCGGTCCAACTCCGGCGCGGGGGCGGGGGCCCCGGGATCCAATCAACCTGGCGCCCGCGCCACAACGAGTAGATCGCGGGGACAATTTCGAGGGTGAGGAAGGTGGAGGTGATCAGGCCTCCGACCATCGGTGCGGCGATGCGTTGGATGGCTTCGGCCCCGGCGCCCTGCGCCCAGAGAGCGGGCACCAGGCCCAGGGTGATCATCGCCACCGTCATCAGCTTGGGGCGCACGCGCTGGACGGCGCCATAGGTGATGGCTTCGAAGAGGTCGTGCTGGGTTCGCATCCGTCCGGCACGGCGGTAGGCGTGGAACGCCTCGTCCAGGTAGAGAATCATGATGGTGCCGGTCTGGGCGGCGAGTCCGGCGAGGGCGATGATCCCCACCCAGACGGCGATGCTCAGGTGGTATCCGAGCAGCCACAGCAGCCAGAAACTCCCCGTGAGGGCGAAGGGAATGGACAACAGGATGATGAGCGTTTCGGGAATGCTGCGGAAATTCAGGTAGAGCAACACGAAGATGAGCAGGAGCGTGAGCGGCACCACGGCTTTGAGGCGTTCGGCGACGCGCCGCAGGTATTCGTATTGGCCGGTCCACTCGACCCGGTAGCCGGGGGGCAGCTTTCCCGCCAACACGATTCTCTCCTGCACGGCCTGCTTCGCCTCCTCAACGTAGCCACCGAGATCGCGGTCCGTCACGTCGACGTAGACCCAGCCGGTGAGGACGCCGTCTTCGCTCTTGATGAGGGGCGGGCCGTTGGAGATCCGGATGTCGGCCAATTGCCCCAGGGGGACCTGCGCAACGGTGTTTGGGGTAGCCGCCTTCCTCGTGGTCATGGAGTCGCCTCCGGAACTCGAGCGGGAGGGCATAGCTAAGGTGACCGGAACCAGAACCCGGCGCAGTTCTTCGGGGGAATCGCGCAGTTCCCGTGCATACCGTACGTTGATGGTGTACCGCTCGCGGCCTTCGATCGTACGATCAATGGGCATGCCGCCGATGGCGGTTTCGACGACGTCCCACAGATCCTCGACGTTGAGGCCGTAGCGGGCGAGTTCATCGCGTCGGGGCACGAGATCGAGGTAGAGCCCGCCGGTGGTTCGTTCGGCGTAAGCGCTGCGCGTGCCGGGGACGTCCCGCAGGACGGCCTCGATTTGCTCGCCGAGCTGTTGAATGACGCCAAGGTCGGGGCCTTGGATTTTGACGCCGACCGGGGTGCGCACGCCCGTGGAGAGCATATCGATGCGCGCCTTGATCGGCATGGTCCAGGCGTTGACCTGACCTGGGATCTGGAGCGCCGCGTCCATCTCGCCGACGAGTTCGTCCCAGGAGAGGGGGCGGGAGTCCGGCCAGAGACGGCGGAGCCCGCCGGCGAGCCAGGCGGGGGCCCAGGAGGAATACCAGCGCGGCTGGGTGACGGTGCGCCAAGCGCTCTGGGGTTTGAGTTGGACCACGGTTTCGAACATTTCCATCGGCGCCGGGTCGGTCGCCGTCTCCGAACGCCCCGCCTTCCCGTGAACCGTATCGACTTCGGGGAACTGCTTCAGAATCCGGTCCTGGATCTGCATTAGCCGCGTCGCTTCCGTGATCGACATCGTCGGCAAGGACGTCGGCATGTAGAGAATCGTTCCCTCGTTGAGCGGCGGCATGAATTCCGATCCGAGGCGGTGGTAGACGGGAACGCAGGAGGCCACGGCGGCGAGCGCCACGGCGATGGAGAGCTTGCGGCGGCGCATGAGGGCACTGACCCAAGGATAGTAGAGTCGGTGGAGGAGGCGGCTGATGGGGTGGCGATGCTCGGGAATCACGCGGGCACCGGTCATCCAGACAATGAGGGCAGGTCCGAGGGTGACGGAAAGGAAGGCGGCGGCGGCCATGGTGAAGGTCTTGGTGAAGGCGAGCGGCCGGAAGAGGCGCCCTTCCTGCGCCTCGAGGGTGAACACGGGCAGGAAACTGACGGTGATGACGAGCAATGCGAAGAAGAGCGGTTTGCCGAGTTGCTTGCAGGCATCGATGACGATTTCCTGCCGATCGCGTCGGCTCAAGCCGGGAGGGGCGTGTTCGAGGCGTTTGTGAACGTTCTCGACCATCACCACGGCTTCGTCGCAGAGGGCGCCGATGCTAATGGCGATGCCGGCCAGGGACATGATGTTGGCAGTGATCCCGAGGAGGTGCATGGGGATGAAGGCAAGCACCACGGCGACCGGCAGGGCGACGATGGCTCGGACCGCTCCTCCCAGATCGAGCAGGAAGACGATCACCACGAGGGAGACAATGATGGATTCCTCGATGATGGTCCGGCGCAAGGTGCTCATCGAACGACGAATCAGATCCGAACGGTCATAGGTGGTCACGATTTCGATTCCGGCGGGCAGCGACGGCCGGATTGCATCGAGGCGGGCGCGAATGCGATCGATGACCTCGAGCACGTTCTGGCCGTGGCGGACCACGACGATGCCACCCGCGGTTTCCCCTTCGCCGTTGAAGTCGCCGGCGCCGCGGCGCATTTCGGGGCCGAGTTCGATGCGGGAGGTGACATCGCGCAGCAGGATTGGCGTTCCCTGCGCATCGGCGCCCACGACCACTTGGCGCAGGTCGTCCAAGGAGCGGAGGTATCCCTGACCGCGGACGAGGTAGGTGGTGCCGAAGCGTTCGAGTTCGCGACCGCCGACGTCGTTGTTGGCGCGGCGGATGGCACTGACGATGTCACTCACGGGAAGGCTGTAGGCGAGGAGCCGGTCCGGATCGATCTGGACCTGATACTGTTTTTCGAAGCCGCCGAAACTGGCGACTTCCGCCACGCCTTCGATGCTCTGCAGCCAATAGCGGAGATGCCAATCCTGGAACGATCGCAAGTCGGCCGCATCGTGAGTCCCAGTGCGATCCACCAGGGCGTACTGGAAGGCCCAGCCGACGCCGGAGGCATCGGGACCCAGGGCGGGAGTGACTCCCGGCGGGAGGGTTGCGGCAAGCCCCTGGAGATACTCGAGCACGCGCGATCGGGCCCAGTAAATGTCCGTCCCGTCGTCGAACACCGCATATACGAACGAGTAGCCGAAGAACGAATAGCCGCGAACGACGCGCACCTTGGGAGCGCTCACCAACCGCGTGACGATTGGGTAAGTGATCTGGTTTTCGACGAGATTGGGGCTCCGTCCCTCCCAGGGGGTGAAGACGATCACCTGCACATCGGAGAGATCGGGGATGGCATCGAGCGGTGTTCGGCGGAGGCTGTGCCAGCCACCGAGAAACAGCGCCGCCACGAGCAGCAGGACCAGGAACCGGTTGCGGGCGCTCCATTCGATCACGCGCTCGATGAAGGAGTCGCCGCGGGGCGATGGTGAGCCAGGGGAAAGGGAGGGTTTCATCGGGGTCCTGCTCTTCCGCAGAGATGACGCGTCGTCAGCCGGCTATGGTGTTTCGTTGTCCCCCGCGGCCAGCGCAGCCAGCGCGGCTCTCATCTGACTCTCGGAATCGATGAGGAACAGCGCCCGCGTGACGACCTTCTCCCCTTCCTCGAGTCCCGCGCGGGCAGCGATGAAGTCACCCGTGCGCACTCCGAGAGTGAGCTCGCGGGGTTCGAGGTGATCATCCGGACGTTGGACGAAGGCGAGGGAGCGGCGGCCGGTGTCCAGGACGGCGCTGGCCGGAACCGCGAGAACCTCGCCGAGGTCCACGTCGAGTTCGACCCGCGCCCACATCTCCGGCCGCAGCTCGAGGTCGGCATTCGCCAGGTTGAGCCGCGCCTCGCCGCGGCGCGTTTGCGGGTCGATGTGCGGCGAGACGAAGGCCACGGCAGTCTCGATCGTCCGGTCGTCGAGGAAGGGGAACACAACGCGCGCCCTGTGCCCGACGCGGACATGGGGCAAGTCCTGTTCGAAGACGGCCGCGCGAACCCACAGGTTGGTGAGCTGGCCGATCTCGAAGAGCGTTTCGCCCGCGCCGAAGGAGCGCCCTTCGACAGCGGCCTTGCTGATCACATGCCCGGAGAGCGGCGCCCGCAGCAGCAGTTCGTCCGTCGGAAGCCCTCGTTCTTCCAGCGCGCGGAGTTCTTCGTCACTGATTTCCCAGAGGCGCAGTCGCTCGCGAGCAGCATCGAGCAGGGGCGGGTCGGGGACGGGCTCGGCGCCGATGGCACCGACGGCACCTGGATTCGCGGTTTGCGTCTGGCGGTAGGCGAGGAGGTAGTCGCGTTCGGTGACGAGCAATTCCGGGCTGTAGACCGTGAGCAGGGGTTGGCCGGCGTGGACCTCTTGTCCCGTGTAGTTCACGTGGAGCTTGCGGATCCACCCGCCGAATCGGGGGGCGATGCGGGCGAGGGTGGTTTCGTCGTGCTGGACGACGCCGGTGAGATGAAGTGTGCGGGTCAGCGACCGGCGTTCGACCGTGGCGGTGCGCAGCCCGATGCGCTGTTGCTTTTCCGGGCGGACGTGGATGGCGACACGTCCCAAGGTGGCAGCTTCGCCGGCCGTGGCCGTGGAAGCCGACTCGGAATCGATGGGCACGAGCTTCATACCGCAGATCGCGCAGTCGATCGGCTGGTCGCTCACGAATGAGGGATGCATCGGGCAGTGGTAGCGCGCGGGCGGACCTGCCTCTCCGGAGGGCGCGCCGGAGGGGCCACAACCAGCCAGGAGCAGCAAAATGACGAGCAACGGCAGCGAGTGACGTGGGGAATCGGCGAAGGAGTTCATGGGGAAAACAGGTTGGTCAAGGGTTTGGGGATAGAGGAATGGAAGCCGCTTCGGACGTGGAGGGCTGGATGCCAAGACGGTCGAGGGCCTTGAGATCTTCCACGCCACAGAAGAGCACGAGTTCGGCAAGTCGATCGTATTGGGCCGCCAGAGCCCGGGCCTCGGTGAGTTGGCTCTCGAGCAAGAGGCGGCGCAGGTCCATCACGTCGAGAAACGAACTGCGGTTGGCGGCCCAGGTGGTTTCGACCGCCTCGAGCGCTTGAGCCGAGCGGGGTACGATTTCGTCGCGGTAGAGCAGGGCCTCGCGGCGGGCGGCATCAATCTCGACGGTGAGTTGATGGACCTCTTCGCGCACGCCGAGGGTGCGGTCGGATGCGTCGGCCTCGGCGGCGCGGGCGCGCTCGCGTTCCCGCTCGAAGTCGGCTCGATACTTCCGAGCGTTGCCCCAGGGGAAGGTGAAGCCGAGCATGACCTCGGCCTGACGAAATTCGCCGTCGGCGGTGGCGCTGCGACCCTGGGCGCCGACCAGGACTTGGGGGAGCCGCTGACGCCGGGCCAACCGGGCGGCGGCTTGGGCCTCACGGATTTCCTCCTGCAGAACACGGAGACGCGGTTCCTGGCGTATTGCCAGGTCCGCGAGCTGTGGCGAGTAGGGGACTGCGCCGACCGGAGGTGGCAGGTTAAGCGGAGGCCAGGGAGCTTCCGGCGGGCGCTGGAGAAGCCGGTTGAGGACGAACCGCGCGTGCTCGAGTTCGGATTGTTCCGTGCGGGTTTGTTCCCGGCGCCGGCGTTGTTCATTCTGCGCGCGCAGAAGGTCCGCCAAATTGCTCGCGCCGGTCCGATACCTTTGCTCCAACGATTGGACGATACGATCCAGCCAGGACTGGTCCTGCACCCCAATCTCGACTACCCGTTGGGCCAGCGCCGTGCGGTAGAGGGCCTGGGCCAGGTCTCGCCGCCGTAGCTGTAACTGGTAGTCCCCATCCGCTTGCTGCCGGGCGACCTCGGCCTGAGCCACCTCCCGAGCCAGGCCGGGTCGGCCAAACACCGGCAGCTTCTGCTCGATCCCGTAGACCAGGTCCCCTTCTTTGGCTCGCATTTCCGCATCGGCGAACATCCCCCCCACGCGCAGAGTCGGGTCCTCCCAAACCCGGACGCCCTCAACGGCGGCGACGGCCGCTTCGGTGCGCGCCTGAGCGGCCCGGATGGCCGGGTGGCGAGCGCGCAGTTCCTCCGCGAGGCGGTTGATGTAGGCCGGGGTGATCACGACAGATTCCGGCGATTCCAGTGGGGCCGTAGCTGCCAAGGCAGCGCCGAGGTTCAGCCCGAGTAATACAACGAAACCGGGCATGATGGTCCAATGCGGGGATGCCTTCACTGAGTCTCCCTTCGGCTCCGTGGTGGCGCTCCCTCTCCGAAGGCGAGGGAGGAGTTGTCGACAAGAATAGCTCATGGTCTCTGATCAATTTGAAGCGGATCGCGGACAAAGGACGGCGCCAACGAACGTCGGCGACGTACACACTAAGGGCGCGAATGCCGGGCGATCAGAGGAGCAGGGCGCAGTCCCGGTGGAAGAGGGGGAGAACGGAAGCCGAACTGTCGAAGGCCGCGGCTGGCGGAAGGTGCGGTTCGAGTTCGGCGGCGGTTTGGAGAAGCAGCGATGAGCTGTGCCCTGCCCAGAAGAGCGTGTCGCGAATTGTGTCGCGCGACGGTGCCTGGGCCGGGTGGAAGGGCCCGGGCTGCGAGTCGGAACCGTCGCAGCAGCGGGCAGAGCATCCGGAGTGCGAGGAACACGTGCAGGCGGGCGAGCAGGACGGGGCGCATCCCGCCAGCGGCGTCCTTGAAGGCAGGAGGACGGCCACCGTCAACAGGAGGATCATCCCGGCGCGCATCATTCTCAGTTCGGTCAGTGAATCGGACTACGCCAGCCTTGGGCCTGCGAGGGCGGATTGGTCAAAGCGGCTACTGCGGCGATCGGGCAAGCTGCTGGGCAAATCTTGCAGGGTCCTTTCGAAACTCCTTAACGCAGTCTTTGCAGCAGAACTGGTATTCCTGTGACCTGTAAACTGCGGCGGGTGCATCCGGGCCCAGTTTCTTCCCTGAGA
>CAYSPU010000082.1:0-21631 GCA_964432995.1 uncultured Verrucomicrobiota bacterium | reverse complement strand
CAACGGCGGCACGCTGTTCCTGGACGAGATCGGGGACATGCCCGCTTGGCTGCAAACCAAGCTGTTGCGGGTGTTGGACAGCGGCGGCGTCATGCCCCTCGGGGCTGCTGGCGAACGGCCGGTGGATGTGCGCGTTCTTGCCGCCACCAACTCGAATCTCCAAGCGGAGATTGCCGCGGGCAAGTTTCGTCAGGACCTGTATTTCCGCATCACCCGGTATGTCCTCACGGTGTCTCCGCTGCGCGATCGACGCGAGGACATCCCGCTGTTGGCGGAGCACTTCCTGCATCAGCTTGCTGCCGAGATGGGGATGCCTTCGCCCCGATTCAGTTCGGCGGCGCTCGAGCTTCTGGGGGTCTATGACTACCCCGGCAACGTTCGGGAATTGCGGAATCTAGTCGAGCGCGCCGTGATCGAGAGCGGCGGCGGCGAGATCCAACCGGCGCACCTGCATTTTGTGTTTCCCCCCGAATCGCCGGTCGTAGCGGGTGGACCGGTGGTGGCGCCGCTGGTCGAACCGGGCAGTCTGATGGGCGGATTGCCGCAGGAGGCCGAGCGGATCCTGGCGTACGCGCGGGAGAAGGGGAGCATCAACAACGCCCAGTGTCGGGAGCTTCTTGGGGTGGGGATGCATCGCGCCTGGTATTTGCTGCGGCGGCTCCACCGCGCGAACCTCCTCCACCAGGACAGCAGCGGTCGCTGGGCTCACTACCGGCTTCCGTGAAGGGGAGGAACAGGCATCCGCATCTCGGCGACACGAACGAATGATCTCGAGATTCCGTTGGGTGTGGCGGGTGGCGCTGGCCGTGTCGCTCGGCGCGCAGAACTCGCCTGCAGCTTCGCCGCGTGGGATGGGCCCGGATTTGTGGGTTCCATCGCGACAGACGGTGCCCGTCTACACCCTCGATCAGCCACCATCGACTCCGCATCTGGAGGAACTGCCGTTGAAGGAGAGTGTGTCGCAACACGGGATCACTTGGACTTTCGACAAGCCTGCGCGTGTCGGACAGTTCGTCAACGGCGACTGGTACGTGGTTGGCCGAGTGACCATCCAGGCGATGGCGCCCAAGCCGCTTTACGGCGAGGAGATCCCCGAGATCGAACTGGACCGCATGGATCTCGAGCGACCGGTCGCCCGGCGTGTCCGAAACGGGTTCATGCTCAATCCGCCGGCGGCCATGCGCGTCTCCTACGACAGCGGCGTCCGGAATTGGTTCGCTCCCGCGCTCATCCAGAAGCTGCAGGTGACAATGAAACCGGGCGATTAGCTGGTCTCGCCCATCAGCATGCCCAAGGGATTGGTGCTCAAACCGATGCTGTGGGAAACGGTGGAACGCGGCGTCGACGACAGCAGCCCGATTCGGGTGGCGGCGGTGCTGACTTGCGTGGCGGAGCCCGTCCCTCCCGATACGTTCCGCCCGGCCTTCTGCGATCGTCAGGCAAGAGTGTATTTCTCCCGCACCCTGAAGCGCAAGCTTCTGCCGCGGGCGGCTGCCAAGAGCCTGCCCGACGTTGGATTGTATGTCCGGTTCACTCAGCGGCCTTGGGTGGGGACGGGATTCTTTGGCTTCGAGTCGCCCGTCGAGAACATGCCGCAATACGGGCGCGATTACGCCCGTGTGGTGGGCCAGGCCGCGCTCCTGCTCTGCACCGATCTGAAGCCCGAGAAGAAGGAGGCCCTCCTGGTGAACTTCGTCCAAGTGGGCATCGACCTGGGGGGCATGATTCGCGCAGGGCATCCGGGTTGGGAAGGTTTCGGGGGCCACGGCAGCGGCCGGAAGCTGCCGATTGTCTTCGCGGGCCTGCTCCTGGGGGATGATCAGTTGGCCCATATCAACCGGTCGTTTCCCACCGTGCACTTTGGCGAGGACGAGCAGACGGCCTACGGCGACGCGTGGACTGGCGCCAAGGTGGTCTTTACCGGGCATCGCGGCATCGACCAGACGACCGGCGTGGCGCGGGCCGGGACTGGCCCTTACGAACACACTCCGCCTTCGACTTGGCGGGAGGGCCACGAGAAACTGAGTGAATCCTACCGGCGCTGCTGCACGAGCGCCGCCTGGGTCGCGGAAGCCCTGGCGCTGCGCCTGATGAAGGCGGAATCGGCCTGGGACCATGACGCCTTCTTCGACTATTGCGACCGCTGGATGTTCGAGGACGAGACCGAGGCGCTCAAGAGGTTGAAAGAGGACGCCAACATGGACCAACCGGATTGGGCGCGGGAGGGGAAGACCTGGGAGACTTTTGTCAACGACATGTGGGCGGCCCATCGCACGGCGCCGGGGATGCCTCCGACGGACGGCTGGAAGATGCCGCATGACGACGGCTACTTGAGGGCCGCGATCGAGAAGGCCCGGGGCTTGGCCCGATGATCAACATCGTGGCGCCGTGGGCGCGGGAACTGAAGGGACCGACCGCCTATCTGCCGCGCTACTACGAAGTCGAGAGCGGCGCCCCCGCAACCACGTTCCACATCGGTATCGACGAGGGATTCGACCAGGGTAGCCCGAAAATGGGAGCAAGTTGTTGTGTTCCAACACCCGCTGCTTTTATGCGAAGTGGTGGCGCGTAGGAGTAGGGTCTTACATGTCGGCCAGGCAGCAGCAGGTAGCCCGCATCGGGGCAGCCCCGCTCGACCCCGCAGATGCGGGACCGAGGCGGCCCTGCGGGCGGACATTTCACGCAGGGAGCGTGAAATGTCCGGGGTAGGGCGACCTCTCCGAGGGCGCCGGAAGTGTCTGTTCACAAACCACGTGTTTCCGGCGCGCCCGGAGGTCGCGCCCCACCCTATTCCTGGAGCGCATCGTAGAGGGTGTTCTTGCCGTCAAACTCCGTGTCCAACTGCTACGGCATGATCTGCTCGAGCGTGACCACCGTGATCTCATGCGCGGCCGACGAAAGCGTCACCTTCAGGAGGATCTGGCTCAGGACACAGCGGAGTCTCTTCATCGACGGGGCTTGAGAATCGCGGCAAGCCAGGCGGATCTCAAGGCCAAGCCCGATAGGGTCATTCCCGCATGCGCCCGTCTGGATGCTGCCCCCACTTTCTGTTGTGGGCGGGCAACACCGTTGCCCGCGAGGCGGCCCGGACCGCGGCCAGACAGTGCTGACCGCGCTGGATTGCCTGAAGTTGGGGGGCAGCACCGAGATGCGCCCCTCCTGGCCCCCCGCGTCTGCCTGGACCCCGGATCCTCGCCCAAGTGGCCCTGGCGGTTCGGTCGTCCCCGGTCCACGCGCAGTTTTCGCCTCTGCGGACGGGCGCTCTGTCGGCTCCGGGGAGATCCCGCCTCGGCGGCGGGATTCTACACAAACAGTGAAGAAGGTCGCCGGTTAACTAAGAAGGGCCCCTGGTAGAGCACCTGGGATTGGGGTCACCGAAAAACGGCAAGCATCGCGGTGCGGAGCTCTTGCACGAGGTCGTTTTCGAGCCGCGTGAAGCCGACACGGTCGCGATCCTGCAACAATGTGTCCCGTTGGATGTAGCTGGTCTCGGCCCGGAGTAGGACCGGGCGGGTGATCACCCCGAGGACGATGATGGTCAGAGCCAGCACGGGAACCAACGTCCGGAACACAGAGCCGTAGAAGGCGCCGTGTTGCCGTTGTCCCCCCATTCCTTGGGCAATCCCGAGGAGAACGGCAACGACGAGGGCAACCGCCAGGAAGCCAAGCCCCACGAAGGCCAGGTTGCGGATGGATTCGCCCGGGGCCGCAGGCCAGCACCAGGCGACGAGCAGGACGAGAGCCCCGACGAGACTGCACGCCCAGGACACGTGGCGGGCATGCCAGCGGGCGACGTTCATGTTCAGCGCCGAACACCGGCGCTGGACCTGGGCAATGGTCATCAGAATCGGCAAGGTGACCAATGCCATTACCAGAAGCCCGAACTCGGCCAAGAGTTTGGGTGCTCCTACCCGGACCGAATAGGCTTGCCCGCTCCACGGGAGACAGCGGGTCACGACGAAGAACACGACCAACGGCAGGATCACCCCGAGGATCAGGATCCGGACGAGGGTTCCCGCGTCCGGCATCAGGCGGGGCGGGGGCGGTTCGTTGGCCGGACGGAACATCCGCCAGCGCCACGCCAGCAATTGACTGACCAGCAGCGTGAGGAGCAGCCCCACGAGAATTGCCGCCACAACGACCTCCGTGAACACCACGTATTCCGTCATCCGGCCGGGTTCATACGCCTGCGCCTCCGGCCACGTGCCCAGAGCAGGCAACAGCATGCTGGCCAGAATGCCCGCGCGCTCCTCCAACAGCCGCGTGTTCTGCTGCTCGGTGGTTGCTGGCGGAGTTCCTTTGCGGACGAGATCGCGTTGGGCGCGCCAGTCATTGACCGGCTTGGCGATCGCCGCCGCCTCGGCTTCGGTGCGTTCGGCGTCCGCCACCCGGCCCAGGGCGCGGTAGATCGGCGGGATAGTCTGGGCGGCTTCATTCACCACGGCGGCGCCCACCAGCACGTCGATCAAGGTGAAGCTGTCTTCCGTCAGGTGTTGGGCGAGGGGCTTCCACGCGTCCAGGAAAGGAACCGCCTCCGCGCTTCGGCTTTCGGCGATCAGCAACTCGGCGTACAGCCGACTGGACCTTGCCAGGCTCTTGGACGGGGCCAGATCGGGCAGGAGCGTCCCGGCCGCGATGGCGGTGCGCTGCAGCAGTTGGACGAGTCTTTGTGGCGGCCCCAGGACGGCCAGTTGTTCTTTCAGCATGTCCGCCGAGTACCGCCGCCAATAGGGTTTGCCGAGACCTCGCCGCAAGATGACCATGGCCTCGTCCAACTGATCGCGATGCAGCACCTCGAGCCGGTAGTGGGTCTTCTCCTTGCCTTCCCCGTCTTGGGCCGCCTTGTCGCTGTGGATCACTGCGGCTGTCTTCAACAGCCGCGCCGCCTCGAGGTAATCGTAGCGCGCATTCTCGGGGTCAAGTTCCCGCGCGGCCGCCAGTTCCTTGCGGAATTGGTCCAAGGGAATCGACTCCGCATCCGCCGCCTGCAGCGCCGTGATGTAGTTGCCGAGATACACCCGGTTCGTGGGGTGCGCCTCCCAGATCGCGCGTTGCTGCTCGTGGCGCGTGGCCCGGGTTGTGTCCCCTTCGAGCAGAAGTCGTTGGCTCTCCGTCAGCCGCCTGGGCCACGGGGAGCCCGGGGCCGCGAGTTGGAGCCCAAAGTCCCCGCCCAGGTTGTCGAACGTCGCCATCGCGTAGCAGTGCGATCGGTCCACGTTCCACAGGACGACCACGATGGCGGCCACGACCAGTCCGGCCAACACCAGCCAAGGGGATTTCGTCGGCGGCCCGCTGGGGGAAGGCCCGTCGTTGCCCGTTTGTCCCTGATGGATTTCACTCATGATTCCAGGCTCCGTGACGCCCGCCCAATCTCAGGCGATGGCGTCCGGAGGATTGGACAGGGCTGGCCGTGCATGTTCACGGGGCCCGAACGTCGAACGTCGAACGTCGAACATTGAACGTTGAACCGCAGCTTCCACTCCCTATCCGATGTTCTGTGTTTAACGCCGCCTGGCGGCGTGCCCGACGACCTCCGCATGCGCGGATCGAGACTGGATTGAGGGATGTCCGTCCGGTAGAAAGGGCGTGCGTCCATGCATGCGATATCCCGCCCGAACGTCGCGCTGATCGTGAGTGCCCCAATTGTCGTGACCGTGCTCCTGGTGGCCGGCGAACCCCACCGGAAGGCGTTTCATCAGACCATTCAACACGAACTGGAGCGGGCGGAACCGTGAAGCGCCACACCCTCCACAACCGCAGTTTCCGGGAAAGCCGGCGCACGGGACTCGGACGCGCGCGGTTCTGGAGCGCGGGCTTCAGTCTGGTCGTCTGGCTGGTTGCTCAGGGGGCCCCCCTCGGGGAGGCGGTGGCTGCGCCGCGGGGGATGGTGGTCAGCGCCCAACGACGGGCGTCCGAGGTTGGCGTGCAGGTGTTGCGGGAGGGCGGCAACGCGGTGGACGCCACGGTGGCGACCGGCTTGGCCCTGGCCGTGGTCCATCCGTCGGCGGGCAATCTCGGGGGCGGCGGGTTCATGGTGGTGATGACGTCGAGCGGCGAGGTCACCACGTTCGATTTCCGGGAGAAGGCTCCGGAGAAGGCGCGTCCGGACATGTACCTGGGCCCGGATGGCAGCTACCGCCGGGACTGGCACCATGAGGGGTACGCGGCAGTAGGTGTGCCTGGAACGGTGGCGGGCTTCGACCTCGCCCTGAAACGGTTCGGCACTCGGTCGTGGAGTCAACTGGCCGCGCCGGCGATCCGGTTGGCCGAGGACGGTTTCCCCTTGAGCAAAGCGATGGCCGGGGAGTTCCGTCGGCGCCGGAAGGACTGGCGGAAATGCCCGGCCGCAGCCAGGGTGTTCCTGCGGCCCGACGGTTCGGCCTATCGGGCGGGGGACCTTTGGCGCCAGCCGGACCTGGGCCGGACCTTGCGCCGGCTGCAACAGCAGGGCCGCGCGGACTTCTACCAGGGGGAAACCGCGCGGATGCTCGCGGCCGACATGCAGCGGCATGGCGGGTTGATTGCGGAATCCGACCTCGCGGCTTACGAAGCAAAAGAACGTCCGCCCGTGCGGGGCACCTATCGCGGCTGTGAAGTGTATTCCATGCCGGCGCCGAGTTCTGGCGGCGTGGGATTGGTGGAGATGCTGAACATGCTCGAAGGCTGCGATCTCCGGTCTCACCAGCACAACTCGGCGCCCTACCTGCACCTGCTGGCCGAAGTCATGCGCCGCGCGTTCGCCGATCGCGCCCGGCATCTGGGCGATCCGGACTTCAATCCCGATCTCCCTCTGGCCCGTCTCATTTCCAAGGAACACGGGGAGCGGCTGCGGCACAGCATCGATCCGGACCGCGCCTCGCCGAGCGATCCGGCGCGATTCAGCGACGTCTATGAGTCTTCGGAAACCACCCATTACTCGGCGGTCGACGCGGCGGGGAACGCGGTGGCGGTGACCTATACCCTGGAGTACTCCTACGGCGCGCGCCTCGTGGCGGAAGGCCTCGGCTTCCTCTACAACAACGAGATGGGGGATTTCAACCCGCAGCCCGGCCGCACCGATCGTCACGGGTTCATCGGCACCCCGCCGAATGTGGTGGCGCCGGGCAAACGGATGCTCTCGAGCATGGCGCCGACGATTGTGGCGCGGGAGGGCAAGCCCTGGCTGGTCATCGGTTCGCCGGGCGGGCGCACGATCATCAACACTGTCCTGCAAGTCGTGCTCAACGTGGTGGACTTCGACATGGACATCGCCAGTGCCATCGATGCGAGGCGCGCGCATCACCAGTGGTTGCCGAATGAACTCGTGCTCGAGCCGCAAACGGCCTCGCGCGCAATCCGGCGGCAGTTGAAGGCCAAGGGTCATGCCGTCCGGGTCGGGGACAACATCGGGCAGGCAATGGGAATCCTGTTGGATCCGGCTACGGGGCGGAGGCTGGGGGCGGCCGATCGGCGCGCTCCGGACGCCGGTGCGGTGGGGTACTGAGATTGAGGAGACTCAGAATCCTCTCGGGGAGGTCGTCCTACCGGAGGCGCTGGACCTGGGGTGCTGGTCGGGGCAACAGACTACCGTTGCCCCTCCAAGTTGATGAGTTGTCGATAAGGGTGTTGGGGTGGCAGAGCTTTCTCCACGGCCGCCATGGCCGACGGCAAGTCCGTGGCCCCTGCCACTCGCGCGTTCGACAGGGCCGTCTGCACGAACGCGTCCGCCTCGCGATTCGGGTCGGCTGCGGCCTCGGCCGGCAAATGGGAAAGGACGAAGCTCCAGTTCTGGAGGACCCGCCAACACTGGTAGTTCCAATAGTGGATCACCTCCGGCGGGGTCGGCGCCGCCACTTTTTCCCGGGCCTCGGTCAGGGCGCGAACGGCGGTGCGGAATTTGGCGGCGTATTCGTCGTAGTGAGTCGCCACATCGGCGGTCCCCCGGGTCTGGAAACGCTGCCGGAGGCGCGAGTCCTCGATCAGGCCGGGGAGCATCGTCAGAATGATGCTGTCGCGGCCGTGCTCGAGTTGCGGGGTCTGGGGTTTTTGGCGGGCGATCTCGGCCAGGCCCTCGAGGGCGCTGGTGACAGCGGGGGCAAATTCCTCGGCCCGCCATTGGGATACGGCGCGGATGGTCCAGGCGTTGGGCCGGAGCTTCTCGTCCAGGCCGGCGATGGAATCCGGGGTGAGTTCGCCGGCAACGGCCCGATATTGGCCGGCCGGGTCGGTGAAGGGCATCACGGACCGTTCGTTGTCGGCGCGGACGGCGTCTTCGAAGCGGTTCTGGACCGCGCGGTACTGCAACGTGGAGCAGCCGGTGGCGGCCATCAGAGCGATGGCCAGCAGCAGGCGCCAACTCGAGGAGCGAGGGGAGGTGTTCATAAGAGCCAGGCGTGGGAGTATCGGGTTCGTCAAGCGGCACGGAGCGACTGCAGTGCTGTCACTCGGAGTTTCTGCTGATCGTCCAGATCCAACTCATCCCAGAGGGCGAGGACGAGCAGTTTCTCGATGAGGCCGGGCAGGTTGTCGCCGTTGATGCGTCCGGCCAGGGCGCCCCGGGCCAGGGCGAGGGCGGAGACGATCGTGGTGGCGACCAGCTTCGGTTTGGCATCGAGCGACTCGGTATTCGCCGACACGATGGGCAGGACGCGCGACACGATTTCCAGGAAGACATCCCGGGTGATCAAGCGCCGCGGGTCCTTCTCCGCGGTGAGCGTGGCAACCACCTGTTTGAGCACCTGACAGAGGAGGTTGGTGGCTGGGCTCGTGGTCTCGCGGTTGATCAACTTGGTCGCGTTCTGCAGCGTCACCCGGAGGGCCACTTGGGTGAGCTGGATGAATCCTTCGCCGTTGGTCAGGAGCGTCGGCTCGTCGCCCAGGGCTTTGGCGACCGAAGCGATGACTTGGGCCAGGACGGTCTTCTTGGGGTCGTCGGTCGTGTCGCCGAGCAGCAGTTCCGGGCTGCGGGCGGCCTCGTGCAGGACCACGCCAGCCAGTTCGACCACTTGCCGGCGTGAGAGCAGGTCCTGGATGCTGCCCCCGCCGGCGAGTTTGGCGGAGAGACTCCCGGCCATCGCCGCCAGGGCCTGGGCCAGGCGTTGAGCCTGTGGCTGGCCGGGCGGGATCAGCGTCTCGATGTTCTCCCGCAGCACCTCGAGGGCTTCATGCAGGACGGCCCCCGCGGTGGCTGCGGAGAAGAGCCGGTCCCATTGCCGGTCGGCCAGCACCGCGGTGGTCCGCTGGATGAACTCCTGGAGCGCCTGCTGGTCGGTGAGCAGGTTGGCGTTCTCGGCGGTCGAGCGCAACGCGCTTCTGACGATGAGTTCGAGGGTCTCGTTGGTGAAGATGTCTTCCTGGCCTTGGATGCCTTGCAGCACCTGGCGGAGCGTGTCCTGAACCAGTTGGCGCGCCGCACCGTCATCGGGCATGAAGAGCGCGATTTCGTCGGCGAACGCGCCGGCGGCGCCGCGCAGCAGGCTGGTGCCGATCCGACGCAGAAGCTGATGGCGCGCGACCTCGTTTTCCTCCTGGATCGCTTTGCGCAGGTCCTCGGCGACGGCACCGGTGACGGCGCCGAGCAGCATGGTGAGCCGGCGGTCATCATCGATGAGGGCCGCATGCTCGCCAACGGCGCGCAGGGCGGAGCCGAGGAGGTCGCCCAGGATCTGCCGGCCGGTTCCTTCCGCGAAGTCCGTGTCCTGCAACCCCGCCACGAAGGCATGCACAATCTTGCGCGCGGCCGAATCCCGTCCCATCGCTTCGGGGTGGGCGGCGAAGTAGTCGATGCCGATCTCGACCACGGTGCCGAGGATGCGTCGGGCGGGGTGTTTGGCCTGGAACTGCCGGTCGAACTGGTCGAGGGCGCTCAGGTTGCCGATGATCTCCCTGCGCCGGAGGTCCAAGTCGGTGGTGGGCGGCATGACCTGGGCCTCGACACCGCGCATGGCCCGGTAGACCTGGATGAGTTTGGCGCGGTCGTCGCGGATCGCGAAGCAGGAGCCGCCGGCCTTGATCAGGTCGGGCTGTTCCACGGCGAAGAAGCGCATGGCTTCGGCCTCCGTGACGCTCCCAAACAGATCGCCCAGCGGCATCAGCAACGGCCGTTGCGCGGTCTCGTCGACGAGCACCTCGTTGATCTTGCGACCAAGCCGCACGCCGGCCTCGATCGCGAACAGCGCCAGGTTGGGATCGATCATAACAGTCTGAGGATTCTCGTCCTTGGTTGATCGTCATGCGTTCGTCGGTCTGCCCCGCCCTCGTTCGGCACACGGACCGCACCTCCGGTGTGCGAGGAACCCGGAAACGAAACGGAACGACGCGGATCCCCGCCGCGCGTCGGAGACGAAAGACAGGCGCAGCTCCAGTTCTAGGATGATAGTGACCGCCTGGCAGAGCAGATAGTCAAGCCGCGACTCGAGCCAGCATTTGCAGTTCTCCTTGACGGATCGTGGTGGGGGAAACGAGTATGCCGCCTGAATCAGGCTCCCCAACTCCGAACGAACCCGCGTTACCATGATCACGAATCTTCTCCCCTCACGCTGCCCTGCCAGGGTAGCGCCGGTCCTGGCCATCCTGCTCTCCACCGCGCCGTTTGTCTTGGCGGCGCCTTCCGGTCCCACGCCGCAGGTTCCCGAGGGGGGTGGCGCTCCGGGGGCCTTTCCCAACACGTCCGTCACGGCCGTCAACGTGATCGCCAGAGGCAGCACCGTCTTCGATGGCAGCGTCGAGGTCACCGGCTTCGAGGGGCAAGGGCCGATCCCCTGGTCCCTGAACCGCTACAATCGCGGAGACTTCGCGATGCGCCTTGCCCCGGGGGACCCGACGGCCGCCCTCGACAATCTGAACCAGGGGTTCATCGAGTTCGGCGACAGCTCGGCCGGTGTCCCTGCCAGCCAGGCGTGGCGCCCCAGCCCGCTGCTGGGCCTCGTCCTTCCGACGGCGCGCCAGAATGGGCCGGTGAATTGGGGGGATGGCGAAGGGGCCTTCTTCCCGACAGTCGCCTTGTCGGAGTCGTCGTCGGGGCCGGGCTACAACCTGCAGGACGGCAGTTTCGGCACGGGGAACCTCGACATCAACACCGGCCGCGCCGGCACGCATGCCTCCAGCCCGGAAGCCAACTTCAGCTTCTCGGCTGTCTGGTTCCCGTATGACCAAGGGTGGCTGGGCGGCGAGGCGGCTGGTCCCACCGCCGAAGGCGCCTCCGGTTGGACCTCTGCCGGCGCGCACGCGGCGGGATTGACCGCGGGTCTGGTCAAGTGGCTGCAGTACCCGGCGGAGAGCGGCATCTACGCCGGCATCGCCGAGCTCCGGCTCCCAGGGGTGAACTCCCTCGAGGACGGCATGCTCTTCACCACGTCGGCCGATGGCGGCAGCGACGTCAACATCGTGGGGGTGGCGCCCCTGGAAGACGGGACGGGTTGGCTGATCACCATCCGCGAAGATGCCGCGCTGGATGCCGAGACGCTGGCGGATCCCGCCCAGTCCGAGTTCCAGTTTGTCTACGTGCCCTTTGACGCCCAGAATCTCCTCGGCGGCTACATCAACGGAACCGACGGCTCGAAACGCAAGGCGGCGGGCGACTTCACGGTCACCCGAGCCGGGACCGGCACCTACGAACTGGCCATCCCCGGCAAGACAGGCGCGGACGGCACGCTGCTCCTCCAGGCGGCGGAACTGGAAGCCGGTTCCTTCGAGACGGTCGCCACCCGCGCCTTCTTCTCCTACGAATACAGCAACGGCAAGTTCGTCATCCAGTCGCGCAAGACCACCACCGACACCACGGCGGACCTGGCCGACGCCAGTTTCTATGTGGCGTGGGTGGACTTTGCGACGCCGCTCTCACCTCCGGATGGTCCGCGTCTCCGCAGCCTTCCAGCCGTCGCCGTTACCGACGAGACCGTGGTCGCCACGGAGTGTGCGGTTGCCGTGAACACCGACGCTTCCGAAGTGCTGGTCACGTACATCGACTCGGTGAATTCTCTTGGCGAGGTGGACCCGATCAGCCAGCAAGTTGCGGTCATGGCCCTGATGGGCCGCTTCTACGATCCCGCCACCCTCGTGCCGGCCGGCGAGCCGTTCATGATCTTCGGCAACCCGGTGGGAACGCTGAGCCGCTGCGACGCCAAATACAACCCGGTCTCCAAGCAGTACGTCGTCGCCGCCAACGCCCGCGGCGCCAGCACTCTGGCCACCGACGTCGTCCTCGTCGCGCTCCTCAATCCCGCTGCCGTTGCGGGCGGCAACTCGCCCGTCGCCAAGGCCTGGATGCATGACCCGGATTCGGACCAGTCTTATGACGACGTCGCCGTCGCCGTCAGCTCGGTCAACGGAAACTTCCTCCTCGTCGCCGAGCGCAAGGCCGCTGACGAGGGCGAATCCACCGTGGGGGCACTGTACAACCAGGCGGGGACCTTGCTCACCGCGCCCTTCACCAGGATCGACCTGCTCCAGTCCGTCGGCGACGAGGACGATCCGGACGTGATCTACCTCGAAGACCTTGACGCGTTTCTGTACATCGCGAACACCGACAACTCGAACGGGTCCACCGGCACGCTGCACAACCGGATTGTTGGCTCGATCATCGACACGGCGCCCAACGGACAGGGCGGCCTGGTGGCGCGCACCGAACAGGAACTCTCCGATGGCTTGCCGGCCGGGACCACCGAAGGTCACCCGGCCGTGATGGTGAACCCCTTCAACGGCCAGCTCCTCGTCGCTTATGATGCGGGCAACAGCACGGCCCACGGGGATCTCTCCTACTTCGATCTCGGCACCGCGCCGAACTACACCTTCACCGCGGCGCGCGCGGAAGTCCCATACCTGGACGGCGCCAGCGGCAACCCGTTCAACCACCAGCATCCTCAGCTCGCGGCCGACCCCGACCGCGGGGTGATCGCCGTGGGCATGAACTCCACCGGCAGCTCGGTCGGCCTGCCCGAGGCCTACGCGTTCCTCCTTCTCGGGCCCGACGGCCTTCCGCTGCCCAGCCAACTGGGCGCCCCGTATTTCCTGGCCGACTCGCCGGGCGGCCTTGGCACCACCGCCAACTTCCACAACATCACCTACTCGCCGGCCAGCCAGTCCTTCCTGGCCGTGTTCAGCAGCACGCCGGGGGTGACCTACCTCGCCGCCCTCTCGGTGACCTCATCGCACCTTGCGCCAGTGACTTCGCCAACGCTCACGGTTGCTCGCGAGGGCAACAGCATCGTCCTCACCTGGCCCGCCGCCGCCACCGGGTTCGACGTGCAGTCCACGACGACGTTGTCGCCTCCCGACTGGCAATCGGCCGGGCTCACCCCGATCGTCGAAGGTGAAGTGCAGAAGGCCACCGTGACTCCCGGCGATGCCATGCGGTTCTTCCGCCTGAGCCATCCATAGAGTCAGGGTCAGGCGTTAAGCATCTTAAGTCTGGCTCCGCCGCCGCGGAGGCGCAGGACAGTCCAGGCGGCGGGCTTAATCCTCTTAACGCCTGACCCTGCGATCAGGGGAGGAGACGAAGGCGGAAGAAGCGCTGAGCCGAAGACTCCGTTCCGTAGGTGAACGAGATGGGCCCGCCGGTGCCGGTCAGGACATCTTCAATGGCCGTCCACTCCGGCGCGATCAAGTCGTGGGCGAATTCCACCTGATACCCTTGGCCCGGAGCCGACCCCCAGATCAGCACCAGTTGGCCGCCGTCGATGGTGAACGCGAAGCTCGGCGGCGGCACGACAACCACGCCGAACGTCCGGCTGGCACTCAAGCTCGGTGTGCCACTGTCGGTGACCGCGACGGTGAACCAGTTCGTCGCCGGGGCGGCGGCAGGAGTCCAGGTAAACAGACCGCTCGCAGAGTCGATCTCCGCTCCCGCGGTCGCGCCCGACAGGCTGAAGGTCAGAATCTGCGCCGGCAGATCGGCGTCGGTGGCGGTGGCGTTGACGGCCAGGGTCTGGCCCAGGGTGACGACGCGATCGGTGAGGACGGCCAGCACCGGCGCGGTGTTGGCCGGCGAGTTGGTGACGATGTTCGCCGCGCGCGGCGTGGGTCGGTCCAGAGTGTAAAGATCCGAGGCGCCGTCCGGGAAGCGGCCGACGCTGACATCCGCGGTTTGGGCGCCAAAGGTGACGGTGTCGATGGCGGTGCCATCGGCGGCGAAGAGGCCGATGGCGTCGCCGCCTTTGCCGAGGGCGAAGCTGACGTGCAGATCGGGGCGGTTGGTGGAGTTCTGGTCGTCCTCGTTGTCGGCCCAGACCAGCAAGTAACCCCCGGCCGGAACGAGATACTGGCCGTTGTCCGGAATCCGGAACTGGAAGGCGTTCGTCAGGTTGTCGGTGAGGTAACAGCCGCCGAGATCGACGGCGTCGGTTCCGGGGTTGTAGAGCTCGAACCAGTCCTCGAAGTTCCCGTCGGCGGGGTCGGCCAGCGCAGAGACGTTGTCGGCCAACCACTCGTTGATCCAGACCGTGAGCGGTGCCGAGGCGCCGTTGTTCGTGCCACCGGGCGTGGCAAAGAACATCGTCTGCCGATAGAACGGCTGGCCGTCCGGCACGTCGCCGTAACTCCAGTCGGTGGGCAGATCGGCGTAGTTGAGGTAATCGACGATCTGGACGGAATCGCCCACCACGCGGGTGAGCGCGACGGTGCCGCGTTCGGGGGCGATCGCGAACGCGGTGTGGAGGGAGACATCGGTTGTCTGGTTGGTCTGGTTGTCGCACCAGACGAGGGCGAAGCCGTTCGAGGGGATGGCGGCGTTTGTTGGAAAGGCCCAGCGCGTGAGGTTCGTGTAGGTGTCGGTGAGGTAGTAGCCGGCAAGGCTCAGGTTGGTGGACGCGGTTTGGTGCAGTTCGACCCAGGGATCGGGCTGGCCGAAGTTGTCGAGCGGGCCGGCGAGATGGCGGGCCTGGACTTCGTTGAGCCAGAGCTGGGGGAATGGGGGCAGGTTGGTGGCGACGTTGTTGGGCCGGCCGGGGGTGGCGCCCGGGATGAAGCTGGCGCCAGGCACGCGGGGATCCACTGACACGTACAGGCCGCGGGTGGCGGTGGCGTTCTGGACTCGGGCGACGAGCGGAGTGCCGGTGGTATTCTGCCGATACCAGAAGCTGAGGCTGCAGGTGGCGCCGGCGGCGAGTTCTGACGAGAGGGTCTGATAGACGGCATCGCCCGATCCGGAACCGGCGGCGGTGGCGAGGAGACGGAGACTGGAATTGCCGGAGTGCTTCTCGCTCGTGCTCAAGGTCGAGCTGCTGAAATCGGGGGAGAGCGACCACGTGCCGGCCAGCGCGGACTCGAATCCGCCATTGCTGAGCAGGTTCGCTCCGCTCCCGGGGACGGATCCGGAGACCAGCACCATGTCGTCCACGAAGATCTCCCCGGCCGATTCCAGGTAGAGGTAGAATCGCGAGGCGCTTCGCGACAGCGTCGCCGTGGCGGTCACGTACACCCATCCCGGGGTCGGGTCGGGACCCTGGGCGGGAATGCGAACGGTCCAGTTGGCCACGCGGCTGTTGTCCTGCCGGGCGTCGATGAGTTGCAGCGAGAGGCCGTTGGTCGCCTTCGCCCAAGGCGCGGCCGCCTCGTAGCGAACACGATCGACCACCGTCACGTTCGTCCCCGTTCCCGGGCGGAACAAGGTTAGCGTCTCGCCGTCGTCGTCGAGTCTGCCGGCGAATTCGTCGAAGGCGATATTCGTCAGTCCGTGCGCCTGGCTGAACGCGAAGGCATCGCCGGCCAGGACGAGGCAGCCGCCGGGGGCCAACGTGGAACCGGCCGGGAAGGTGTAGCCGAGTCCGTTGATGTTCCAGCCCGAGAGATCGAAGGTGAAGGAGCTGTGGGTGTTGAGCAGTTCGACGAACTGGGCTCCACCGGCGGCCGGCTGGTAGAGGATTTCGTTGAAGACCACACTGCCTTCGGGGGGTGCGGCAGTGCCGGTGTAATGGGCGGTCACGCTGGCGTTGGCGCTGGCGATGGGGTCGCCGTAGCGGTCGCGGGCGGTGATGGCCAGGACGTTCGTGCCGGCGGCGAGGGGGACGAGGACGCGCCAGCCGGTGATGCTGGTCCAGGCGGCGGGGTAGGGGACCCCATTGACCAGGATCCGTTCCACGCTCAGCGGGCCGGTGCCCGTCAGTGCCAGCACGTTGCTGCCGGAGACGACCTGGTAGGCGGGATTGCTCACGGCGAAGATGGCCGTGGGAATCACCCCCTGCAGATAGCTCCGCCTGGCGGCGATGAAGTCCTTGATGAACTGGGGTGAGACCAGCGGCACGCCGTTCTGCTGGAAGCTGGCGTAGCGTTCCTCCAGGGCGACATCGGCCGCGCCGGGCAGAAGGGCGGAGTCGATCGCTTCCTGGAACCCGCGCAGATACTCGCGGTGGAAGGCTGGGGTGTTGGTGATCATCCGGAGCAACGTTCGGTCGAACATGTTGTAGATGCTGTCGGTGGCGGCGTTGCCTCCGGCTCCCAGGGCGAGCTCAATATCCCAGAGGAGCAACCGCCACGGCTGGCCTTCGGGTTTGTAGGCATACATGTTCTTGCCGCGCTCATAGGCGTAGCTGTCCCAGCTCGAACAGATGTGGTGGGTGACGATCGGCCGCAGGAAGTTCGGCACGTCCATCCAGGTGCGCACCCGGCCCTCGTAATCCGGAGAGCTGGTGTCGTTGACGGCGGCGATGAGGTTGGTCAATGGGGCCCAATCGTCCGGATTGGTGGTGGCCCGAGGGCGCCAGTTCCAACGATAGCGTTTGGCGTCGATCTCGCCGGTGCTCCGGTTGTAGCGGGTGATGGTGGTGTAGGTGCTGCCCTGGGTCTGCGCGTCATCGGCGAACTCGAACCAGCTCTCGATCTTGCGGAACGGACCCTGGTCGTTATCGGGGAAGAACTCGGCCAGCGTCTCGCCGTTGGGCTGCTGGGCGTCGTCGTAGATGGTGCCGCGTCGCTGGCCGTTGACGATCATGTGGACATGGCGGCGGTAGTTGTAGGGCTGGCCGAGCTTCCGGGCGATCCAGTTGCCGGTCAGATCCACCTGCGCGGAGTCGTCATTGAAAAAGAAGTTGGCGGAGACCACGTCGTAGGCCGTGAGCACAAACGGCTCCGAGCCGAGGAACCGGTCGTCCGAGGGAAAGTTGACCTCGTAGTCGCAGGCCATGCTTCCGAGCGGCCCGTTGTAGTTCGGCGCGTGGAAGGGGCTGCCGCTGTAGAGCGTGTCCACGTTGTAGATCACACGGCTGTCGCCATAGACGAACGTGGCGTCAATCGGGTCGTTGGCGTTCTTCTCGCGGTTGGTCCAGAAGGTGACGTTGGACGAGGTCAGCCAGAGGCGGTAGGTGCCAATGCTCCCGGGAATGGCCGTCTCGCCCCACCGGACGTGGCCCTCGCGCGCGGGTGCTTCGGCGGGGAATAGACTCGTCGCCGCCGCCGCGTCCGCGGCGGAAAGGTGGAACGCCGCCAGTACGCCGCCGGCCTGGCCGGGGATGGTTGCGGAGAGGAGGCCGTCGCCCGCCACGGCGTCGCCGCCGGTGCCGTCGTCGCGCATCGCGACGGAGGTGTAGGTCGTGGCCGGGTCGATCCGGTATCGCAGCATGACGCTGCCGAGGCCGTCCGGATCGATCGCGCGGGCGGAGACCACCACGGGCTGTCCGGCCGCCGGCAGCACGGGGGTGTGGGAGACGTCGGTGATCGCGGGCCCGGCGTTGGCGACAAGGCGGGAATTGGCCAGGCCGGGAGTGCCGCAGTCGGACGGGAGGTTGAGTCGTTGCGCGGCCTCCATCCAGTTGCCGCGGACGCGCAGCAAGAGGTGGGGCGCGCCCTTGAGCCAGCGCGCGGCGGCGCGGATGGTGCCGGTGTTCGGGGCGCCGGTCGCCGCCGTGGCGGTCAGGGCGGCCGCCACCTTGTTCGGCCCCGTGTCGCCCCGATCCGTCGCTACCAGGTGCAGCGCCTGGCTGCCACCGACGCCCACGCCGCTCCGGGCGTAGCTCCCGCGCAGCACTCCGCCGAGCCTCCAGCCGTTTGTTCCCGACTCGAACGTGCCGTTCGCCAACAGGTTCGCGCCGCCGTTGCTGCGGAATTCCAGGTTGTCGACCAAAGCCTCGCCCGGTCCCTGCAGGAAGGCCTCGAAGCGGTTCGCCACTCCCTGGGAGGTGCTCCCTTCGTCCACCGCGGCGGCGTTTTGGCCGTTCTCCATGACCTCCGTCACCTCGATTGTCGTCCAGGGGGCCTTCGTGGATTCGTCGCTGTCGGCCCAATTCGCCGCCAGGCGGTTGTCGGCGTCGGGATCGACGAGTTCGAGCGAACTGCCGCCGCCATCGCTCCACCGGCCCCAGCGCCCGCCGTCGCCATAGGTCACTTCATCCACCGCGATGAAGGTGACGTTGGTGATCACCTGCCCCTGTCCGTTGGTGGTGACCAGATCCTCCGGCATGACCAGCGCGATCCGTTCGCCGCGGTTGGCCAGTGCGCCCTCGAAATTGCCGAACGTGTTGGCCGGGTTGAGCTGGGGATACCTGGCGATCAGATTCGTCGCGTTCTGCGCCACCACCACATAACCGCCGGCTGCCACGGTGGCGTTGGTCGGGAAGACAAAGCGCACCCCGCCCTGCAGTCTCCAGTGGCCGAGGCTCACCTGACTGCCGCAGCGATTGTGAATCTCGACGTACTCGTCCTCGTTCGCTTCGGAGATCGGGTGATACATGATCTCGTTAATGACCAGCGGCGGAAGGCGCGGAGCGGCGTTAGCCGCGCCCGGGGTGACCATGGAGAGCCGCTGGAAACCCGGCGCGCCGTCCGGATTGCGCCCGGTGCTGACGCCATTCTCCTGGCCGTCAAACGCCACGGCGTCCAGCACCCGCGTCCGGTTCGAGTTGACGAGGAAGATGGCTTCGCCCTCCGCCGAAAGCGAGAAGCCCAGCTCCGTCTGCGTGAAGACCAAGAGACCGCGTCCGGCAATGGTTGTGCCGTCCGGGAGGCGATACCGGTTCGTGCCGGCGGTATCGCTCAGCCAGGCGCCGGAAAGATCCACCGGCCGCGTTCCCGTGTTGAACAGCTCGACGAAATCCGGTTGCGGGTCGTCCGTATGCGCCAGGAACTCGTTGATGACCACGCCGCGGGCGGGCTCGGTCCCGTAGTGTTCGAAGGCCCCGGGAGAGCCGCCCACGACTTCGCTGGCGGACCAGGCGCGCGGGTCGTTCTCGCCGTAGCTGGGGCGTCGCAGCGCCAGGGAATGCCCGGTGCCATCCGGCGCCACCGGCCACGAATGGCGGGTCTCGTAGTCGATCTCCAGCAACCGCCCTCCCAGTTCGTTCAGTAACCGCAACGCCCCACCGCCGTTGGCCAGCTTGTTCGTGTACGGACCGAGACAGGGAACCCCGTAGAAGCTCTGCGCGGCGACCGGATCCTTGGCCACCACCAGGAACTGCCCCGGGGCCAGCGTCGTCCCCGGAGGGAACAGATAGCTGATTTCGCCGTCGAGCCGGTGGCCGGTCAGATCTTCCGTCGTCAACCCGGAGTTCCACAGTTCGACAAACTCGAGGTCACCCTGGCCGCTCCAGGTGTCCGGCGGATGATACATGATCTCGGAGATCACCAACGCGGTGCGGCGGCTGGAAGGACCGGGCGGTTCAAAGGGGAACGCCAGACTCGTCACCGTAGCCCCGCTGCCGTTGGCCGCATCGCGGAACTGCGCCGCGCCACTCCCGGTCGGAGCGCCTGCGGTGAGCACAAACCCCACCTGCACCGTCGCGGACATCGCAATGGTTGCCGACCCGAGCAGTTCCCAGGTCTCGCCATCGAGACTCGCCAAACCCTCGAATACGTTGCCCACGCGGCGCAGGCGGAGCCAGGTGTCGGGGTAATTCGCCGGGAACGATCCGGCCATCGTCGCCGCGCCCCCCACCGACGTGCGGGACTGGAAATGGCATCCCGCCGGTCCGGGGGTCGCCATGCTGGCCGCAAACAACGCGTTGGTGGCCAGACCGTCGCGCGCCATCAACCCCGCGCGCGTCCAGGCCGACGCGCAGGTCAACGACGCCACCCGGACTTCGAAATCGAAGTCGTTCGTCCGGGTCCGCTGGACAAATAGAAACTGATCGCTCGTGCCGCCGACATTGCCGCCGCCAGCGGCCAGATCGAATCCGTCCGCCACCACGGCGAGGGTGCCGGCCACGGCGGGGTCGCCGACGTCGACCGCGAGGTATTCGGTGGTGACGAAGCTGGCCTGGCTGTCCGGGGCGATGGGGTTGGCGGTGGCGGAAAGATCGGTCACGTGGTTCACCGTGAGGGTGTAGCGGGCGCCCAGCGTTTGGGTTCCGGTCGTGAGAACCACGTTGGACGACGTGGTGTCGAACCGGGCCCCGGTCACCGGCAAGGAGCCGGAGGCGTTCGTGATGACGTAGTGCGCGACGTTCAACGCCGCACCGGACGCCAGGCCTTCGGAAAAGGTGACGCGCACCTCGTTCGGAAACAGGCTGTCCGCCCGCACCAGAGCGGGGGGCGTCGTGTCGGCCGTGACCGTCAGAACCGCGTTGCTCGACGAGGCCGTGTACGTCGTGCCCGCGAACGTGTTCGTCAGGGTGATCCGGTAGACCGCCCCCTGGTCGGCGAGCGTGGCTGTGGGTATGGTCAAGGTGGAGTTCGTGGCGGCGGGAATGGCCGCGCCGTTGCGGTACCATTGGGCGGTGACCGGCCGCGAACCGCAGTAGGCGGCGGTGAAGGTCGCCGGCGACGACTCGGCGACGGTCTGGCTCCGGGGGTGCACCACGAGGGAGACGGGCCCGTGGAACGTGTTGGTGTCCGGACCGAGCCCCCAACTCTCCTGCACCTCCGCGGCGGTCAGGGCGCTGCTGTAGATGCGGAACTCAGTGATCTCAGCGTTGAGGAAGGCGTCGGCGCTGAACTGCGAACGGCCGATCCAGTTGTTCAGCGTCACCCCCAGATCCGACGGGCGGACCGTCATCCCGTTGTTCTCTGCCACCAGAACCCCGTCCACATACAGTCGCCCCGCCTGCGCCGCGCCGTCCGTTGTCCACACCACGTGTTTGCGGACATCCGCCGGCAGGCGCGTGCCCGGCCACTCGAGCAATTGCTCGCCCGCACCCGCCCCGCTCACGGTGATGGCCCCGCGCAACGTTCCGGAGCCGGACTGCGGCGTCAGAAACAAATACTGCGTGCCCGAGCCCGCAACACCCTCCCCGCCGCTGCTGTTGCCCAGGTCGAAAATGCGCGACCAACTCCCGCTGTTGTGGTCCGTGAGCCACACCTCGATCGTGATGCTGTCCAGGCCGGACAGGATCCCGTTGGGCAAGTCCACGTAAGCGCCCAATCCGTTCAACACGACTTCGCCGCCGGAAATCGCGGCTCCCCCCGCAAGGGCGCCGTCAGCGCTGCCGACCGAATCCCGCGCATCGGCGGTGAAACTGTAGCGGTGGATCAGCAAAGGCGCGGACCACAGCGGGAGCACGGAGCATGCGGCGAGAAGAACCCAGAGCCGCCGGAGAGGAGAAACAGGATGCGGACGCATGATCAATAACGACTGGAGAACGGCTGCCACTTTCCGGCACCCCGGAATGCGCCCGCCCAACCACGCACGAGATGTTGTCGGTTTCCCTTCTGTTTGTCCATCTCCCGTGAGGGTCCCGGTTTCACGGGAACCATGAGCAAGCCCGGCACAACGGTGTCGCTCGAAATCCCC
>CAYSPU010000081.1:16915-21701 GCA_964432995.1 uncultured Verrucomicrobiota bacterium | reverse complement strand
AGCGGTCACGTCGACCATCGGGTTGGTGTGGACGTTGCCGTCCCCGGCGTGGCCGAAGATGGCCCCGTCGCAGCCGTGCCGAAGGAAAATCTCCCTCAGCGCCGTGACGTATTCGCCGGGCCGCTCCACCGGCACGATCGTGCCCTCCACGCAACGTAGGGGCATCCGCCCCCCGCCCCTCCCGCCACCACCCGCCGCACGCGTTCCCCAAATGCCGCCTGCCAGATCTTCATCCAGAGGAAGAGCAGGACCAAGCCGAACGCCCACGACGCACACCGCCCGCCCGCATCCGAACTCCGGCTCATGTCCGCCCAGAAGTAAAGGAAGCCCAGCACGAATGGCCCTGCCCCCACGTAGTACACCGCCCAGTCACCCGCGCGCAGCCGGCGCAATTCATGTGCGGCTTCCTCCAGCAACTGGAGGGCCGTGACCCCCTGAATCCGTTGACGCCGCGGTTTCATTCTTCAACAGGAGCATTCGCCCGCCATACAGTGCCCTCGTGGAAAGGATCGGGCAGGCGCAGCAACCCCTGCCCGATTCCATAGAAGAACATCCAGGCAACGAAGAACCCCGCCAGGCCGAGCAAACCGTGAGCCACCATCGCCCAGGAAGACCGCTTGGGGCCGGCGGCGCGTGTCACCCGGGCCAGACATGCCGCGCACAGCAGCCGGTCCTCATGCTCGACCACACATTCCTGACAGTAGAACCGGCGACACTCCGGGCACCGCGCGATGGCCTCGCGACCGGGGTGGTTGCTGCAGCGTTGATGGTGGAGACCGGCCATGATCGCAGCAGGCGCCGTCAGCCAGTGGAAGTGCTTCCCGGCCCGGCCGCTGCCTCATCGGCCGTGGCTAGGTTGGCCAGCGGTGGCGGAACGCGCCGCCCCCGGGCGTAGCGCACAGTGAGGAGCGCCCCGGCGCCTCCCAGCAGCGTGGACCCCGCCAGCACAAACAACTCGACCGCCATCAGCCATGGGGAGTCCCAGGGCGACATCTCGGCGGCCCGCTGCAGGACCTGATACTGGCCGGCGAAGCCGCCTTCGGCCTGCATCTGTCCCGAGACCACAATCTGCTGCACGTAGGAAATGCCCAGGCAGATGAACCCGTAGCCCACGGCGGCCCAGGTCACCACCCGCAGGGCCAACGGCGGCGACGCTTCCTGCGAACGCAACAGCGCGAAGACGGCCGACACGACAATGCCACACCACAGGAGGCTGCCCAGCAGGCTCAGCCACAGATCCTGGACGACCAAGTGGAGACCGGTGTGGACCGCGTCGACCAGCAACAAAGTGAAGAGGGCCACGTGCCATTCGCCGCGATACGACCTCTCCCGCGCGCGGCCCTCCTTTGGACGCCGCGCCCCGACATCGGCCACCGCCACGCCGACGGCAGGGCCGCTCAACATCCCGGCGTCCACTGTCCCCTGCGCCTCGACGATCTTCGGGCGCAGCCGCGCGAGAACCCGGCGGGCGGCGCGCAGGCGCCGCAGCGAGGGCAATTCCTCCACCTGCACCGCCGTCCGAATGTGCGCGATGCACGTGGGCCCACGCAGGACGTTGGCCAAAAAAACCACCAGGAAGAAGACCGCGCCGGCGAGCCAGGAACCGCGCCAGGCCGCATCCGAAGAGAGAAAGGACACCCCGGCCGTCAGCAGAATCGACGCTCCCAGAAAGAGGTTCCAGTGCTTGCCCCGCGACGTCCGCCGCACCTGAACCGCCTGGATGTCCCGGTAGTACAACCGGCGGTAGTCCTCCTCGAACCCACCGGAGCAATCCGCCAACAACAGGTGGTCCGCCCCGAGATACAGACGCGACGTAACCCGCACCACGGAAAACAGCGATTGCCGCCGAAACCCCTTCCCCGGAAGCCGGACGTATTCGTTGGTAGTCTGCGCCATGCCCTATGCCCGGGTCAGAAAGTAAGCCGCGACGAAGATCCAGCCCAGGATCTCGAGGCTGGCGAAAGCGATGGCGGCGACGAACCGAACCTTCGAGGGGCGGACCAGGCTGACGGGTGAGTTCCAGTGCCGGATCGCCATATACAGGGCCATCGGGGCGGTGACCACCGTCAGGTAGAAGACCAACAATGGCACCACGGCCAGCGCCAACGCCAGATGGTCATAGAGCATCCGGTGGTTCTGCAGTGTCCGAATGCGCCCCTTCTTCTGACCCGTCTCGATGCACGCCGGACAAAGGTGCTGGCCGTTCAACTCGCAGTCGCACACCGCGCACAAAAACCGCCCGCACGCGTCGCATGGCACCGCCGCCTTCTTCTGCGGGTGATAGAAACAGGCCGCCTCACCCTCCATCCCGATGTCTTCCGACAGCGCGCCCGGCTGCACACCGCGGAAGTACGCGGGAAACACCTCGACCCGCCCGAGACATCCGCACGCGGGACAGGAAACCAAATCCGGCAGATTCAACGCCTCCGTCGGCCAGGGAGCCTGACAACGCGAACAAGTAATGGCATCCAACTGCATGTGCCCGTGCGCCACTCCGAACCGCAACCCGCTCCCGCAGATTCCCCCCCGCCGCCCCACGGTCGCGACTCCCCACACCCGCAACCGCCCCCATCACGATCGAATCACCCGCGTATTGCAGATACGGTCGTGCAAGGCGCGACGCTCCTCGTCAAATCCGGCCATGATGTAACCGATATAACAGATCACCCCGCTCAGGATCTCCGACAGACAGCGCCCGGCAGCCCGCCCGTAGCTGATCGGCTCGCCCTCCGCCGTGACCACCTTGATGCGACAGGCCATCTTCCCCGGAGTCGCCCCGTAGCGCCCCAGGAAAAACACGCCGTACAACAAGGAGAAGGCCATCCCCACCAGGGACGCCACCACCTGGAGCAGAAGCATCGCCTCCGACTCTCTGGATCCCACCGCTCCGGCAAAACCAAGCCCGATCGCAAAGCCAATCGCCGTGTTCACAATCCACAGGATGATCCCATCCAGAATCTTCGCGGCGAAGCGGGTCCAGAACGTCGCGTATTCCATCGCCCCGGTCACCGCCACCCCTTCCTTGAGCCGCTGCAGGAACGCCGGCTTGCACGCCGCGCAGACCCACACGTCCCCGTAGCGGATGACCTGGTCCGCCGGAAACGCCCGCCCGCATTGCGAACACATCAGCCCGCCGGACGCCGCACCGCCGTCCGCGGCCGCCGCCGGGGCCGGCGCCTGAGGCGCCATGGCCTGGGCATACGGCTGCCAGTTCGCAAAACCCTCCCGCCAGACCAGCGTGTCTGGACGAATGGTTCCGGCCTTCGCCAACCGGTCGAACTCGGCATCGTCGACCGGCCCCCGTTGCTGGTTCCCTTCCGCGTAATACCATTCCATAGTCTGTTCGCCTCCCGTTCCCCGGTTCGAGCCTAAGGTGCTTGGCTGTTTGTGGTCGTGGTCGAACGGCTGAGACGGCGCCGAGTATCCCGATCGGCGCCCGGAAATAAAGTCGATTCTTCGGCCGCGCTTCTCTCCGGGCGTATCTTCCATGTGACCTGCAGAACGAACCTCGCACGCGCTACCAGACCAACCCGCCCCCGCCGCTTCCCATCTTGCTCTTGCTCTTGCTCTTGCTCTTGCTCTTGCTCTTGCTCTTGCTCTTGCTCCCTCCACATGGAAACCGCTGACGCCGAGCAAGAGCAAGAGCCGGACATCGGATTCGCAGAAGTCACTGCCCTCTTCCACGCGCGGGACGCGCTTGCGGTGCTCGACACTGCCCCCCCGACCGCGGCTCTGCTGAGCCCCAGTTGGCCACGACCGCACGCCGGATAGACTCTGCGGGTCAGAAGATCCGCGCCCCGAAAGACCGAGCAGGCGAGCCAGGGGGCAGTGCCGAGATGCGCCCCGTCTCTCCCGGCATCTCGCAGACGCATCGTCTTTCTCCTGTTCCACCCGGGGCCACCACGCTACGCTGCAGGCGGATCCTATGAACACGCCCTGCCCTCTTCAGAGGTGTCCGCGAATCCTAACCTCTCTCGCGCTGGCGCTGCTCCTCGGCGGCCTTCCAGCGCCGGCCCTCGCCGCCGCACTGACCGACACCAACCAACCGGCACAACCTCTCCGCCTCTTCTTCATTCACCATTCCACCGGGCAAAACTGGCTGAGCGACGACTACGGCCGTCTCGGACTCGCCCTGCGCGACCAGGGCTACTACGTCAGCGACAGCAACTACGGCTGGGGACCCAACGGCATCGGCGACCACACCGACCTCGGACATTGGTACGAGTGGTTTCGCGGTCCGGACAGCGCCACCTACCTGGCCGCCGCCGCCGCCGCCAGCGGGCAGAACTGCGATTACTCCCGACTCGCCACCGCACCCGGGGGCGCCAACCGCATCCTCATGTTCAAGTCCTGCTATCCCAACTCGGCGCTCGAGGGCAACCCCGGCGACCCGGTGCCGGCCATCGCCAGCAATCCGCTCCGGGGCCAGGACGTCTACTCCGGCCACCACACCGTCGCCAACGCCAAGGGAATCTACCGGGATCTACTCGAGTGCTTCGCCGCCCACACCAACACGCTCTTCGTCGCCATCACCGCGCCGCCGCTCTCGGATTCCACCTGGTCCGGCAACGCCCGCGCCTTCAACAACTGGCTGGTCGACGAGTGGCTCGACGGTTACCCCCACGCCAACGTGTTCGTGTTCGATTTCTACAATGTCCTCACCTCGAACGGAGGCTCGAGCGGCGTCACTGACGTTGGCCTCGCCACGGGGAATCACCACCGTTATTGGGAGGGAGCGGTCCAACACCAGACCGATGGCGGTGGCAATACCCTGGCGTATCCCTCC
>CAYSPU010000081.1:5912-16905 GCA_964432995.1 uncultured Verrucomicrobiota bacterium | reverse complement strand
CGTCGGAAGCCGGAAGGCGACTGCCGAGTTCGTCCCGCTGCTGAATGCCGCCGCCAACGCCTGGCTGGCCAGTCTCCAGGGCACCCCCAACGCCCCGAGCTTCCTCGACCTGCACGTCACACCCTCCACGGTGGAACTCGCCATCGCCGATCTCTCTCCCGGATTCACCTATGCCCTGCAGCGCAGCCCCAGCCTCGCCCCCGGATCGTGGGCGGACCTCACCACCCTGACCGGCGTGACCGCCACCAATTGGACCGACACCACTCCGATACCCAGCGGCCCCGCGTTCTACCGCCTCGAAAGCCGCTGAAGAGTCACCGATCCCCAACCCTCGATCCCCGGATCCGGGCACCCTCCCCTCCCTTGACAGCCTCGGGGCGTTCCAGAAGACTCGCCGCCCTATGGCCGAGCCGAAAGCCAACGAGTTGATGGAGAAGATCGTCTCTCTCTCCAAACGCCGCGGGTTCATCTTCCAGTCCTCCGAGATCTACGGGGGCATCAACGGGTTCTGGGACTACGGCCCACTGGGCGCCGAACTCAAGCGCAACGTCAAGAACCTCTGGTGGAAGAGCATGACCCAGGACCGCGAGGACGTGGTCGGCCTCGAGGCCTCGATTCTCATGCACCCCACCATCTGGAAGGCCTCCGGGCACGTCGACACCTTCAGCGACCCGATGGTGGACTGCAAGACGTGCAAGGGGCGGTTTCGCGCGGATCAACTGGACTCGACGCCCTGCCCGCAGCGACCCAGCAAGATGGCGTGCGAGTGCCACGGCGAAAAGACCGACGCCCGCCAGTTCAACCTGATGTTCAAGACCTACGTCGGCCCCGTCGAAAGCGAGGACAACGTCGCCTACCTCCGCCCCGAGACGGCGCAGGCGATCTTCGTCCAGTTCAAGAATGTCCTCGAGGTTTCGCGGCAGAAGGTTCCCTTCGGCATTGCCCAGATCGGCAAAGCCTTTCGCAACGAGATCAATCCCCGCAACTACACCTTCCGCTCGCGCGAATTCGAGCAGATGGAACTCGAGTTCTTCATCCGCCCCGATGAGGTGGTGCAGAGAGTGGCGGGGGCGGTGGCGGGCTTGGATTCCGTGCCTTCGGCCGCGGAACTGCGGGCGCCGAAGCCCGGCTGGGGCTGGGAAGTCTGGCACAAGCACTGGGTCGAGGAACGGATCCGGTGGTACGAGAGTATCGGCCTGCCGCGCGAATCCTTGGTCGAGTATTGGCAGGAGAAGAAGGAATTGGCCCACTACGCCAAGGCCTGCGTGGATCTCCAATACAAGTTTCCCTTCGGCACCCAGGAGCTCGAGGGCATCGCCGCGCGGGGCGACTTCGATCTCACCCAACACCAGAAGCACAGCGGCAAGTCGATGGAGTATTTCGACGAGGAAGCGAAGGCCAAGTATGTGCCGCACGTGATCGAGCCCAGCGCGGGCGTGGACCGCCTGATTCTGGCCCTGCTCTGCAACGCCTATACCGAAGACCAGGCCCCGAACGACAAGGGCGAGCTGGAGAACCGGGTCGTCATGCGCTTCCACCCGCGGGTGGCCCCCATCAAAGTGGGCGTCTTCCCGCTGCTGAAGAACCGTCCGGAACTGGTGCAGCGGGCGAAGGAAGTGCGCGACCTGCTGCGGCCGCATTTGACGGTCTTTTACGACGAGGCGGGGGCGATCGGGCGCCGCTATCGGCGCCAGGACGAGGCGGGAACACCCTTTGGCGTGACGATCGACTTTGACACCCTGGGTGAGAAGGGCCCGGAACTGAAGGACACGGTGACCGTTCGGGATCGGGACACGCTGCGACAGGAGCGGGTGGCGATTGCCGAACTGCTGCCCTGGCTGCTGGAGAGGACCCGGTAGTACGACGATCGTAGAGTGAGGAGATGGCAGAGACTTCCGCGCTTTCCTTCTCCCGCGAGCATTCTGCAGGATGCACACCCCGGTCGTAAGCCTCTCCATGAACCGTAACGTTCAACGTTCAACGTTCAACGCTCAACGTACAACTTCCCCCCAGTTGAATGTTGAACGTTGGGCGTTGAGCGTTGAGCGTTCGGTGGTTCATGGTCCCCATGGCGCATTCGCCGCGGAATGTGGCAACTCCATGAACCACCGGCCGCAGGTAGGGACGCGCGGCCTCGCGCGTCCGTCAAAGTGCGTTGGCGATGCCCGATCGCCCGTATGCCCGAGCCGGGCGCCCCTACCTTGTACCGAATCCGGGGTTCCGGGTGTCAAAGGGCCCTCCCGTGGGAGCCCCACGCCGTCGGCATGAGCCACCCCACCACAACGGGCCCGTCCTCTGTCGCCCTCCCCAAACGGGCTGCCGGACTGTACACCATTATCGCGATCAAGTCGGGCAAGGCCCTGCTGCTCGGTTTGCTGGCGGCCGGCTTTTTCAGCCTCGTGGGCGACAACCTCCAGCAACAGTTCGACAGCTTCTTGCGGTTCGTGAACCTGGACCCGGAGCGGGAGTTCTGGACCGCCTTGGGCAACCGACTGCAGCACGTCACTCCCGAACGACTGCAGTGGCTGGCCTCCGGCTCCCTTCTTTATGCTCTGCTGCTTTTCGGCGAGAGCCTCGGGCTGGCGCACCGCTGCTTCTGGGCGGTCTGGTTGGCCATCGGCGAAACGGCGTTCTTCATCCCGATCGAGGTCTTCGATCTCGTCCAGCAGCCTTCCTGGATTGTGAGCGCCATCCTGGTGGGCAATGTGGTCATCGTGGCCTATCTCGTGCGCAACCGCGAACGCCTCTTCCATCACCACCACCGGCGCTGAGTTCTTCCTGGATCGCCAACCGGCCCAGGGGGCGGTAGTCTGGACGCATGATACGACCTTCGTTCCGCCGCTGGCGCGTGAATTTCCTGACCGGCCTGGCCGTTCTTTTGCCCGCCGTCGTCTCGATCGCCCTGGTGGTTTGGCTTTTCGGCACGGTTTCGAACATCACGGACACGCTGTTGTTTTTCCTGCCCAGGCGCTGGACGCACGAGGCGGGAGGCACGGGCCCGGTGTACTGGCACTGGAGCCTCGTCGCCCTGTTGTTCGCCATTTTGCTCATCAGTCAGTTCGGGCGTCTCACCCGATACTACGTCGGCCGGCAAATCATCCAGTTGCTCGACACCGCCCTGCTCAGCATCCCGCTGCTGAACAAGGTGTATGCCACCCTGAAGCAGGTGAATGACGCCTTCTCCAGCAGCAAGAAATCCTCCTTCCGCCAGGTGGTGCTCGTCGAGTTCCCCCGTCTGGGCCAATACTCGGTCGGATTCGTCACCGGTGAGCAGCACCAGGAAGTCCAGTCCAAGACCCGCGAGCAGGTCGTGTCGGTCTTCATCCCCACAACCCCGAATCCGACGACGGGTTTCCTCGTGCTGGTCCCGGAGCGGAGCCTCACCAGACTGGACATGTCCGTCGCGGACGGCATCAAGTTCATCATCAGCCTGGGCTCGGTGGCGCCGGAGTTTCCCGGGGCCAAGCCCAAGGTGCCGATTGCTTCCGAACCGTCCTGACCGGCCAGACACCGCGGAGCGCCAACCCCGCCTCGTGAGATGATCGAACGCGCTACCGGATTGATCCTGCGAACGCGCCTGCTCACGGAGACGAGTCTCATCGTCCAGTGGCTCACGCGGGAGCAGGGGCGCATCGCCACGGTGGCCAAGGGTGCCCGTCGACCCCAGTCGCCGTTTCGCGGCAAACTGGACCTCTGTTACCAGGCCGACTTCAGCTTCGTCCGCAGCCGACGATCGGATCTTCACATCCTGCGCGAAGTGCAGTTGACGGAAACGCACCCGGCGTTGCGGGAGGATTTGAGCCGGCTGGAGCAGGCGGCGTATGCGGTGGCGTTGATCGAACTGGCGACGGAGACGGACACGCCCGTTCCCGCCTTCCATGCCCTGCTGAGCGCCTTCCTCGGCCACCTGGATCGCCGTCGCGCCGCGAGTGCCGTCGTGATGGCGTTCGAACTCCGCGTGCTCGCCGAGTCCGGCCTCGAACCCGAGCCGGAGCGCGCGGCGCTGAGCGCCGGGAGCCGGGAGATTCTGCGGCATCTGCGGGCCGGCGGCTGGGAGCCACTGGGCTCGCTGCGGCTTAGTCCGGCGCAGTCTCGGGAGTTGGGGGTGTTTCTGGAAGCCTTCCTCCGCGATCACCTGGGCAAGGTGCCCTCCCTCCGCGCGACCGCATTAGCCGGCTGAGACGCCGCATCCCGGTCGACGCCGGCATGTCACTTGGACGGCGCGCCCACCGGCGGCTCGATCCATTTGCCGTGTTCGCGGATGAGGTCGACGAGGCGATCGACGGCCTCGTCTTCCGGGATGTTGAACTTCACGGCGGTCTTTCCCACGTAGAGGTTGACCTTGCCCGGCGCCCCGCCCACGTAGCCGAAGTCGGCGTCCGCCATCTCGCCCGGCCCGTTCACGATGCACCCCATGATGGCGATCCGGACTCCCTTGAGATGTTGGGTCCGGGCCTTGATCCGGGCGGTGACGGTCTGCAGGTTGAACAACGTGCGGCCGCAACTGGGGCAGGCGACATAGTCCGTCTTGAAACGGCGACAACCTGCCGCCTGGAGGATGTTGTAGGCGAGCCGGAGGTTCCGGCTGGCGTCCGGTTCGCCGCTGACGAGGATGGCGTCGCCGAGGCCGTCGGCGAGGAGCGACCCAAGGACGACCGAGGCGCGGAGCAGGGCCGCGTCGGAAGAGCAGGCCGAGGGTGCGGGTGCGAGGCAATCCTTGAGCAGGATGGGGTTCGCGCGCCCCATCGCGTGGAGGCGAGCACTGAGCAACCTGAACGCCGCGATTGGCGGCAGGGGGACTCCGTCCCGCACCGTCACCAGTCGGTTGTCGGCAGCCAGATCGAACGGTGCCCGCGGATCGACCTCCTGCAGTTCGAGGTCCTCGTAGATCGCTTCCGGCCGCACATCGTCCCCGGGGCGGATCTGGGGAGCGACCGATTCCCCGACGGCCTGCGGGACCACGACGCGGACGGTCTGGTCTCCGCCGACCTTGACGTTGCCGGGTAAGGAAATCTCCGCGCTCGGCCGCCGCAGGTAGCGGAACGGATCGAAGGCGGGCTCCGGCCAAGCGACATCCGGAGGAAGATCCGGGGCTTGGGTGAGGGCCTGGATCTGGGCGATGAGGTCGCGGCAGACGGGAATCTCGCGCGGGGAATCTTCCGTCAACGATACCCGGATGGTATCCCCCAATCCGTCGGCGAGGAGCGAGCCGATGCCGATGGCGCTTTTGATGCGGCCGTCTTCCCCTTCGCCGGCTTCGGTGACGCCGAGGTGGAGAGGGTAATTCCAGTCGGGACCGAGTTGGCGGAGTCTGGCGACAAGGAGTCGGTAGCACTCGATGACGATCTTCGGGTTGCTCGCCTTCATGGAGAAGACGAGGCCATGGAAGTCGTATTTGCGGGCGACATGTGCGAACTCGAGGGCGCTTTCCACCATGCCGGCCGGGGTGTCGCCGTAACGGTTCAGGATGCGGTCGCTCAACGATCCGTGGTTGGTGCCGATCCGCAAGGCGCGGCCGCGCTCCCGGCAGAGCCGAACCAGGGGACCAAACTGCTCCTCGAGTCGGCCGATTTCCCCGGCGTATTCATCAGCCGTGTATTCGCGAACGGCGAACTTCTTCTTGTCCGCGTAATTGCCAGGGTTCACCCGGATCTTCTCGACCCAGCGGGCGGCTTCGAGGGCGGCTTCGGGTTTGAAATGGATGTCGGCGACGATCGGCACCCAGCAATCGCGGCGGCGCAACTCGGCCACGATGTTCTGCAGATTGGCCGCGTCCTTCACAGTGGGGGCGGTGATGCGCACCACCTGGCAGCCCACGGCCACGAGATCGAGCGTCTCCTGCACACACCGGGCGGTATCCATGGTGTCGCAGGTGATCATGGACTGAACGACGATCGGGTGGCGGCCGCCGAGGACGACGCCGCCGTGACGGGGATCGCCCAGCACGACTTCGCGGGTCAGGCGGCGGCGGTAGCAGTAAGGGGACTCGCCGAAGCGGGGTGTCCCCGTGCCATGGGCGGCTGGGTGCGCTTCCGTCATTTCGCAGGAATGGTAGGGCGGTCTGTCCCAGCCCGCCGCGCGGCGCCCTCGGAGAGGTCGCCCCACCTAGGAGTTCGTGGGGAGAGAATCCGTTTCACCAGAAATGGTGCCCTCGCATGTCAGGGAGTCACCGCGGCCGGGCTGGCGGCTTTGGGGGCGAACTTGATCTCCGGGCTCTTCTGGCGGCTCCAGGGAAGGTCCTGAACGTCGAAGAACGTCAGGTAGACCATGTAGCCGATGAGGAGGACGGCGCAGGTGTTCTGCACGGCGAAGAGGAGGCGGGTGCCCACGGGCTTGCGGCGCAGAGCCTCGATCAACGCCAGCAGGATGTGTCCGCCATCCAACACGGGAATCGGCAGCAAGTTCAGCAGGGCCAGGTTGACGTTCAGGATCACGCTGAACCAGATCGCGTGCCGCCAGCCGTGCTCGCTCTCGAACAGGATGTAGTAGATCCGCATGATCCCGACAAACCCGGAAAGGTGGTGCGCCTTCACGTCCGACTTCGGAGAGAACAACGCGCCGAACGTGCTCACCATGGCGTTCACGCTGGACACCACCTGTTCCATCGGCCCCGGATGATCGACCGTCCACAGACCGGTGCTTTCCCAAACGACGCCAATGAGGGGCCGCCGGTCCTCCTTCGGGAAGTCGGGGGGATAGACCGGATACTCGGCCCGAACCGTCGTCTCCAACGTCTCCTTGCCTCGCTGGATCTTGAGGCGGATGTCCGTTCCTTCCCCGGCCTGCTCGATGATGTCCGCCAAGGCTTCGGGCGACCAGAGCCGAATGCCGTTGGCTTCGCGCAGGATGTCGTTGGCGCGAATGCCCGCCAGCGCAGCCGGGCTGTTCGGTTCCACCCTGCCGACCAAAGGGGTCTTCTTGGGGGAGATCTGGATCTGCCGCAGGCTCTTGCGCTCCCAGAATTTCGTTTCTTCCCTGGTGTAGGCCGTCTCAAACGTCATTCGCTGCCCCTCGCGCTCCACCTCGATCGGGATCGTGTCGCCCGTGCTGCTGACCACACGCCAAATCACAGTGTCCCCGACGCCGGAGAAGCGATCGACCTTGTGGCCGTCGACTCGCAGAATCCGGTCTCCGGTCTTCAGGCCGGCCTTCTCGGCCGGCGAACCGCGTTTGACGAAGCCAATCACCGTCGTGGTGTCCGACTCGCTCACCGGACGGCCGATCAGCCAGACCACCACGGCGAAGAGAATCGCCAGCGAAAAACTGAAGAGCGGACCCGCAAAGGCCACGATGATCTTGTCCCGGGGGGTGATTGGCGGGAGGGCCTCGTGCGGTTCGTCGCTCTTGCCTTCGATGGCCTCCATGGGTGCCATCTGGGGAAGCGCCACGTATCCCCCGGCGGGGATGGTGCCGAGGCAGTAGGTGATCCCATTGACCTTCTTTTGCCAAATGGCTTTGCCAAACCAGATCCCGAACTTCTCGATCCGCAGGCCGCGCCAACGGGCCGCCAGGAAGTGCCCCAACTCGTGCACCAGGATCAGCAGGTTGAACAGGAGGATGACCTCCAAAATGATGAACAGGACCTTCAGTATCTGCATACGCTGTAGGCTACCCTGGAGACTGCCGGGCGCGCATGCCGGAGGCGTTCACCTCCGCCGCCGCCCCAACTGCCGTTTCGGGCGCCGAACGGAGATGGAATATACCGGCCGGGCGGACGATGGCAACCCCGATGCCGGCACGGCGGCAAGTCAGCCGCGAAAAAGCGCAGAAGGCGCAGAAGGGCTTCGGGTTTTGTGCCTCTCGTACTGTTCGCGGCCGAAGTCCGTGGCTCTGCGGTCCTCTGCGTCCTTCTGTCCGAAAACCAAGAACATGCACCCTGGTCCAGAGGGGAAACGGCGCAGGGGATTCACCTACGGCACCGCTGCGACCGCCATCGCCGCTTGCCGCGCCCAGGCGTCCGCCGCCAGGATCTCGTCCAGGGACGGATGCGCCACCGCCTGATGCCGGTTCATGACCGCGGCCACGGTGGCCGCGATGCGGTCGAACGACATCTCGTGGCGGCAAAAGGCCTCGACGGCGATCTCGTTGGCGGCGTTCATCACGGCGGGGAGCGTGCCCCCCACCTCTCCCGCGCGCCGCGCCAGGCGCAGTGCCGGAAACCGCTCCTCGTCCGGCTCCTCGAAACTCAACCGCCCCAGCGCCGCCAGGTTGGTCTGAACCCGGCTGCTCGGCACCCGCTCCGGATACGTCAGGGCATACTGGATGGGGAGGCACATATCGGGCGTGGACATCTGGGCCAGGATCGAACCGTCGACGAACTCGACCATCGAGTGAATCACGCTCTGGGGATGGACCACCACGCCAACGCGCCCGATGCCGACGTCAAAGAGCCAGCGCGCTTCAATCATCTCCAGCCCCTTGTTGAACAGGGTGGCGGAGTCGATCGTGATCTTGCGGCCCATGGTCCAGGACGGGTGCTTCAACGCGCGTTCGACCGTGATGGCGGGGAACTCCTCCTTCGGTGTGTCGCGGAAGGGGCCGCCGGAGGCGGTGAGCACCAGGCGCCGGATGGAGCCAGGCGGCCGGCCGTCCAGACACTGGAAGATCGCGGAATGCTCGCTGTCCACCGCCAGCACCTTCACGCCCTGGCGACGGGCTTCGGTCATGACGATTTCGCCGGCCATGACCAGGATTTCCTTTGACGCGATGGCGATGTCCTTGCCGGCACGGATGGCGGCCAGCGCCGGCTGGAGGCCGGCGGTCCCGACGATCGCGATCAACACAATGTCCGCCTCGGGCATCGTTGCCAACTCGAGCAGGCCTTCCCTCCCGCTCTGGACGCGCACGGCCGGGCCGAGCGCCTGCTGCACGCCGGTCACATGCGCCGGGTCCTTGATCGACACCATCCGGGGCGCGAACCGCCGTGCCTGATCGACCAGCAGCTCGACGTTGCCACCGGCGGCCAACCCAACCAACTGGATCCGATCCGGCAGATCCTCCACCACCTTGATCGTGCTGGTGCCGATCGAACCCGTGCTGCCGAGCAGGACCACCTTCTTCATGGACCGTGATGTTTCCTCGGAAAGCCCGGCGAACGCAAGGTCAAGTCCCCGGTCAAGTCCCGGATTCCAGCCACCCCGCTGGGCTCGCGAGGATGCCGCCAACACCCCCCGGTCCCGACGCGCGCTTTGGACAGCTGCAACCTCGTGCGGATAAATCGTGCATATGCACGATTTATCCGTAGGCAACGCCCGCCCACTTGTCCGGATGCGAGGAGGGTCGACACCCGCTCGCCACGCGCTTGGGGCGACGCGTGTTTCCTCCAAGCGCGCTCCCAAACCGGGCTGGCCGTTGCGGAGTGCGCGCGCCACCGCATTGGTGTGGGGGCACCCCGAGGGGACCGTATCAGTTCGTCAGCACGTGCCGCAGGTAGAGGTACATCAGCGGGGCGTTGAACAAGAGGCTGTCGAGCAAATCCAGAATGCCGCCGATGCCGGGGAAGAATCCCCCGGAGTCCTTGACCCCCGCCTCGCGCTTGAAGAGCGACTCGATCAGGTCGCCCACAACGGCGGCGCCTCCGAGCAGCAAGCCCAGAACGAGGGCGTGGACCGTTGTCAGACCGGGAAGATGCGATCCGGCAAGGTGTGCGGCCAGCAGGCTGGCGCCGCTCGAGAAGAGCAGCGCCCCGGCGAAACCCTCCCAGGTCTTACCCGGGCTGACCCGGGGGATCATCTTGTGGCGCCCGCAGAGAGAGCCGACCACGTAGGCGCCGGTGTCGCTCAGTTTGGTGACCACGATGAAGAACAGCACGTAGTAGGGACCCTGACCGCCGATGCGCGGGAAGTAATTGATCTTCTGGACGAAGTTGAGCAGCCACGGGACGTACATCAGACCGAACAGCGTCGTCGCGATGGCCAGGAGACCGTTTTGGTTGGCGGGGTAGCACAACTGCCGGACACAGAGTCCGAGGACAAACAGGACCACCAGGCTGGACTCGAAGTCGTTTGCCTTGGCCGGCGCTTCCTTGTAGCCGAGAATTCCCGAGAGGTAGACGAACGTGCTGGCCATCAGCAGCAACCCGCCAAACACCCCCCATTCCTTGAAGCAAACCAAACCTCGCCGCTCCATCAGTCCGTAGAACTCCGCCAGGCCGAAGCCCGCCAGCAACAGCATGATCCCCAGGAATACCCCGTTCGCAATCCAGGGATTCGAGGAGAAGATCGCCCACAACACCACGGTCCACAAGACGACCGAACTGCCCAGTCGCCGAACGAATGCCCTCCCGCGGGAGGAGGCGGGCGACGGGTTGGCGGCGGCGTCGGGCATGGCCGGGATCTGGCTCAGAGCCCCCCGAAACGGCGGTGTCGCTGGCCGTATTCCTCGAGGGCTTCGTAGAGTTGGGCGCGGCGGAAGTCGGGCCACAGGGTGGGCGTCACCACCAACTCGGCGTAGGAGATCTGCCAGAGCAGGAAGTTGCTGAGCCGCAGTTCACCGCTGGTGCGAATGAGCAGATCGGGGTCGGGCCACGGCCGGGTGTAGAGATGCTCCGCCACGATCTTCTCGTTCACCTCGGCGGGATCGAGCTTGCCCTCCTTGACCTTGCTGGCGATATGGCGCACGGCTTCCACGATCTCATGGCGCCCTCCATAGCTGAGGGCCAGAATGAGGGTGAGCCCGTTGTTCTTGGCCAGCGCCTCCCGCGTCTTCCGCAACTGCTCCTGCACGAACTCCGGCAGCCGGTAGATCTGCCCGATGGCCTCGAGCCGGACGTTGTTCCGGTCCAGCTCCCCGATTTCGCCTTTGAGGAACCGCGCCAAGTACTTCATCAGCGTGTCCACCTCGTCCTTCGGGCGGTTCCAGTTCTCGACGGAGAACGCGTAGAGGGTCAGGTACTTGATCCCCAACTCGCCGGCCGCGCGCACCACGGCGCGGACGGACTCGACGCCGTTGCGGTGGCCTTCGACGCGCGGCAGGTGCCGCTGTTTCGCCCACC
>CAYSPU010000081.1:0-5816 GCA_964432995.1 uncultured Verrucomicrobiota bacterium | reverse complement strand
ACAACGTGCTTGGGCAACGCGGCTTTGGCCGGCGCGCTCAGTTGAAGGGAGGCGGCGCTCACAACAGAATCGTCTGCTCCCGCCCGGGGCCGACGGAAGCGATGGCCAGCCGCGCGCCCGTCAGCTCCGCGAGGGCGGTGAGGTATCGCCGGCACGCCAGGGGCAGGTCCTTCCAGCGCCGCGCCTGGGTGGTGGGCGTCTGCCAGCCGGGGAACTCGATGTAGACCGGCTCACACCGGGCCAACTGCTCGATGTCGTTCGGAACGTAATCGATGCGCGCGCCGTCCAACCGGTAGGCCACCCCCACCCGCACGGTTTCCAGCGTGTCCAGACCGTCGAGATTCGTGACCGCCAGTTCATCGATCCCGTTGATGATCGCCGCCTCCCGGGTGGCCACGGCATCAAACCAACCGCAGCGACGCGGACGCCCGGTGGTGGCGCCAAACTCGCGTCCCAGGGCGTGTAACATGTCGGCAATCTCGGCGTTTTCGGTCGGGAGCGGCCCCTCGCCCACGCGCGTGGTGTAGGCTTTCATGACCCCCACCACCCGGTCCATGCGATTGGGAGCCACGCCCGACCCGGTGCACGCCCCGCCCGCCGTGGTGTTCGACGAAGTCACATACGGATAGGTGCCGTGGTCAATGTCCAGGAAAGTCCCCTGCGCTCCTTCGAACAGGATCTCCTTGCCCCGTTGCATCGCCTCGTGGAGCAGGCGGACCGTATTGACGACGTGCGGCCGGAGGCGCTTCCCGGCGGCGGCGTAGTCGGCCAGCACGCGCCGATACGAAAGCGGCCGCGCCCCGAAGGCCCGCAGAATGTCGTTGTTCTCGCGGATCTTGTGCTTGAGCGACTCCGCGAACCGGTCCTCGTTCACCAGGTCCACCATCCGCACGCCAGTGCGGGCCGCCTTGTCGCCATACGCCGGACCGATGCCCCGCTTGGTCGTCCCAATCTTGTTCTTGCCCTTGCGCACCTCCCGCTGTTCATCGAGCAGACGGTGGTAGGGCAGGACCACGTGGGCGGTCTCGCTGATGTAGAGGTTGCCATCCACCTTGATCCCCAGCTTGCGCAAGCCGTCGATCTCCTGGACGAGGCTGACGGGATCGACCACGACGCCGTTCCCGATGACGCACTGGGTCCGCGGACGCAGGATGCCGGAAGGGATCAGGTGCAGGACGTACTTCTTCCCGCGAATGAGGACCGTGTGCCCGGCGTTGTTTCCGCCCTGCGTGCGGACCACCACGTCCGCCTTCTCGGTCAGAACATCGATGATCTTGCCCTTGCCTTCGTCTCCCCACTGGGCGCCGACCAGAATTGTGGTTGCCATAACAAGTGCTCGCTGCCCGAACGATCGGCCTCGGGGCATCGCGCTCAGTGTTGACGGCCGCAACTTAGGAGGCTCACCCCGAGGTGTCAACTGCGCGTCATTGCGCCAACCGGTAATACCGCTGCGCCCCGCTCACCGGGTTCGTCAGGACGCTCAGCGCCCGGTCGTAGCCGGGCGCCTCCGCGACCGGCCCCCACGACGGCGCCGCCAGATCCGCCGTCGCCTCCAGGTGGTAGCCCGTTAGCGATGCCCGCCACGAAAACACCGCCATTCCGTTCTCCTCCCGGCGCACCGACAGCCGCGGCTCCGGCCGGGACGCCGGCAGCGCGACCAACTCGATCCCTTCCGTACCTCCGAGGTTGCGGCTGTACTGCCGATCCATGGGATTGTTCCAGTGCTCATGCACGCCCAGACTCGTCAGAGCCGTGCCGTCCTTCTCCGGGTCGTAGGATGTTCCGGACGCGGCTCCGGCCAAGGCCGCTTCGTGCAGGTAGTCCTCCGCTCCGCCCTCGAGGCTCCCCGGCTCGTCCACACCCCCGGAGACAACATCCGGCCATTCCTGGAGGAGGAAATCGTAGGCCACAGAATCGATCGCCACCGGATCCTGCGAGGCAAACAGGCTCTTCGGCCAGTCGCCTTTCGTCCCGTCTCCGAACGGTGGCATCTTCCACGGATACGGTTTTCCTTCCCAGTAGTAGCCCCCGAACAAACCGTCGATCAGATACAACAACGTCTTGCCCCCCAACTCGCGATGGCCCATCAGATCCACCAACGCCCGGTAGTGCCCCATCCCCGGGCTCCACCCCTTGTTCGGCAGGCTCAGATGCAGATCGAAGTAGTCCACGATGCCCGCGCTCCGGAGGTAGCCGTCGGGACAACGCAGCAGCGAGCCGTAGTGGTTCTTGGCGCACACAGTGATCCCGGCGCTGTGCCCCTTCAGGACCGCGAAGTTGATGATGTAAGCCGCCTCGGCGAACGGAACGGGGACGTAGTCCGCCAACTTGCCATCCGCCGCGGCCGTGCTCCAGTGGAAAGGGACGGTGGAGAAGTGGGTCCGCACGCGGCCGGATCCGCCGTAATTGTCGAAGCACCGGACTTCCGGGAACTCCTGGTGGATGGGGTCATAGAGGTGTTTGGCGAACAAACCGGTAGGGTCCCCGACGGAGATGTCGGCCGGGGCCACTCCCGCCACGTAGACGAGTTGCCGGAGCAGGGCCACGAGCATCTGTGGCGAGTTGTCCACCCAGTTCCGGTAGGTCGATTTCTTCTCGTAGGTGGTCAGGTTCACTGTCGAACCGCGGGCGTTGCAGACTGTCAGGTTGATCTTGATCGCCACCTTCTCCCCGGGCTGGTAGCCCCGCTCCCCGCGCCCCTGCCTCTGGTTGAAATGCCGGAAGAGCGCCTCCCACGCCGGCGCATCCGCCGTCTCTCCCGTCAACCCGCGCACTGCCTGGGACATCATCTCCTCCACCACGGCCAGATCCGTGTGCTCGTACCACCGATCGGCGGCCTCCAACCCGGCCCAACCGTCAACCGCCTCGGGCGCGTGCACCCAGACGACCCGGCCCGGGTGTATCCCCTGCCCCACACCAAGTGGCCCGTGGAAGTCGCCCGGACCGGCCCGAACCGTCGTCCATGGCCAATGTGCCAGCGACCAGGCGCAGGCCGCCACCGCCAGTAGCACGCAGGCGCAGGCCCCCAACAACCGCTCCTGCCCCGCCAAACGTCGCGCCCGACGCCACAGAAGCCGCGTGCCCATCAATCCGACCAACCACAGCACGAAGCTGCTTGCGACCGGAAAAGCCGCGCGCTGACAGGGATAGGCCGCCCGACTCGGCTTGGGCAGAACGCGGACCAAAAACCAGACGAGCGACACCAATCCTGCCCCGGCAAACCACCAGCTCCAGCTCCGGGCTTTCCGGCGCGCGGCCGGCGCAACTCCGCCATTTGGAGAACACCCGACATGGGGACGCGGGTCTTCCTGAGCATCGGCAGGGCGCGATCTCCGCATCGCGCCGACGACAACTGTTTCGGCGAATGCACCTTGCGGCGCCCTCGGAGAGGGCGCCCCACCTTTCACCCGAACTGGCATCTCAGAATGGGGCGGGGAATTCATGCCCGCATTGTGCCACCCGGTGCGGGGCAGAAAAGGACATTTCTCTTCCCGACCGCCCGGTTTTTCCTTCTACTCCGGTCATGCGGTTGCCTGCCGATTACCACTCCCACACCTGCCTCTGCCGGCACGCCACCGGCAAGCCCACCGAATACGCCGCTGCGGCCCGCCGGGTCGGGCTTCAGGAAATCGGTTTCACCGACCACGCGCCGATGCCGGAGGACGACTTCGACGATTGGCGCATGCCATCGAAAGAGCTGGACCTCTACGTCGCCTGGGTGCAGGAAGCGCGTCAGGACCACCCGGATCTCAACATCCGCCTCGGTCTGGAAGTCGATTACCTGCCCGGCCTCGAGCCCTGGATCCAGGACCTGACCCGCCGTCATCCCTGGGACTACCTCATCGGCTCGGTGCACTACCTCTTCCCGGGTTGGGCAGTCGACGACCCCCGCCAGATCCGCGAGTGGGAGAAACGTGATCCGGTCCAAGTCTGGCAGCTCTACGTCGAACGGCTCACGGCCGCCGCGAAATCAGGGTTGTTCGACGTCATCGGCCACGTTGACTTGCCCAAGAAGTTCGGCTTCCGTCCCCCGGACGATGTCGTGGCGTTCTACCGCCCGTTTCTACTGGCGGCGCGGAAGGCGGGCGTGGCCATCGAGCTGAACACGGCCGGCCTCCGCAAGGAATGCCGCGAAATCTACCCCGGCCGCGCCCTGCTCGAAGCCGCGCATCGCGAGGGGATTCCGATCACGTTCGGTTCGGATGCGCACGCCCCCGAAGAGATGGGGGCGGGCTTCCAGGAAGCGGTGGCGTTGGCTCGCAGCGTTGGCTACGACTCCTGGCGAAGGCTGCAGGACCGGACTGGGGAGAGCGCGCCGCTGGGGGGGTAGCGGACTCCCGCTCCGGCTCAACACCGGGGCGGGCAACCGCCTTTCGGCGGGCGCACCTTGACGCCGCCCCCTTGCGCTGTTCCTCACTTCCGGACCGCGGGTCTTCTGACCCGCAGCACCCAATCCGGCCTACGGACAGGGTTCCGCTGCGGTGGCGGCACCGGGACCGCGGAATGGATTGCCACCGCCCGGAAACCTCATGCACTCATCCATCGTGAGATTTCCGGGCTAGGGGAGAGTCTCGCCCAGCGAGTAGGCGAAGGTGTATTGCGGGTCGACTTCGTCCCAGGAGATTGGAATGAGACCGCGGCCTGGGCCATTCCTGGCCAGCGCTTCGTCGTAGTGGAAGTTGAAGTGACCGTTCATCCTTACCGTGTCGGTGATACTGGCGCCGACGAAGTCGTAGACGTTGTTGCCGCCGCCACCCAGGGAGAAGGCGGCGTTCGGGGCGTAGATGACACCAACGAAAGTCGCGTTTCCTGAGAAGGAGAGGCCTGTGTTGCTGGGGAGTCCGAAGTACTGGAAAGCCAGGGCGCTACCGGTTCCGTTGATGACCCCGTGGCCGCTCAGCTTCACGCTGGGGGCGGACACGTACATTTTCAAGGAGGCCCCGGGTTCGATGTAGATGTACTCATGCCCCGTAAGCGCGAGGTCGTCCTTCACCCAGACCACGGCGTCACCCTTCACCAGAATGCTGCCGTTCAGACTGGAGATCATGTAATTCCCGGTATCCAGAATCGTGTTGTAGTTGGTACCATCATAACTGCCACCCGTGGGAATCGGCGCACTCGAGAACGGCAGCGTCACTTCGGGAAACGTGACGTTCATGTCGGCGGTGAAATAGCCAGGTTGAATCCCCTTGCTGCCGGCGCTGACCCACGCCTTGTCCCCAACCGATCCATTGGCGCCGACGTGAACGCTACCCCCCGGCCCGGTGGAGACATGCCCCATGACATTGGCGTTGCCCACATCCAACGAGTCGGTGACCGTCGAATTCGTCGCCACATCGCCATTGTCCTTCTTCTTGGCGGGATCGTAGCGCCCTCCGGTGCTGTAGGTGGCGTCCTCGGAATCGAAGCTGTCCGTCCCCACGTTGTTGCCCAAAAGATCGATCGATCCCTTGGCCACCAGGCCTTTGGCATACAGGGAATCCCGACGGGTACGCACCTGCACGGTCCGGCGCACGAAAGCGCCGGCGTCCTGCGCCGCCGCCAGCAGCGATGCCTCTGTGCTCCCCACGGTCAACGCGCCCCGCAGCGGCGAGGGCACCACCCCGGTGGATGCCACCACGGGCGGATCGGTGGGGCGGATGCGGGTGATGTAGCCGCTGCCGTCTCCCAGGACGCCCGTCTTCATGTACCAACCGTCGCTCGCCATCGTCCAGCCGTTCTCCCCGAGTCGGCTGAGGTCGGAGCCGACCTGGTTGATGTGGGCCAATGCCTCCTCGATGCCGGCTTCGAGGACCGGCACGGTGGCATTCCAGGCC
>CAYSPU010000080.1:0-21769 GCA_964432995.1 uncultured Verrucomicrobiota bacterium | reverse complement strand
ACCCCGGCATCTTCTCTCCGCACCCATCCCGTTGCTTTGTTTCGCATCGGCACCCCGGGGTTCGGCTCTGGTGGGTTCGGCGACGTGTCCGGCCGGTGAGGCCGCTGCCCGCCGGGTCTTCGGGCGATCCGCGACTGCCATCCCCTCACGACTCCCCGCCCTTGCTCCGCTCCGTGGACGATCCGGCGGCTGGCAGCAGAATCTCGATCTGCAAACCGTGCGGCTCGTGGTTGCGAGCGGTGACCGTGCCCTGGCAAGCCTCCACACAATTGCGGACGATCGCCAGTCCCAACCCGGCGCCGCCGGATTCACGACTCCGCGAGGCCTCGAGCCGATAGAACGGATCGAACAGACGCGGCAATTCGACCTCCGGAACACCGGGGCCTTCGTCGCTCACGCAAAGCCGGATCCGGTTCCCAGCAGGTTGGGCCTCGACCGTGATGGCCCCGGCGTCGCCCGCGTAGCGGCAGGCATTCCGCAGCAGATTGCCGACCGCCCGATCCAACAACCCCGGGTCGGCCGCCACGCGCAGGTCCTCGCCAACGGCGACGTTCACCTTCCGACCCGAAGCCTCGCGTTCGACCGCCTCACGCACGAGCGCTCCCAGCGGAACCGCCTGACACCGCACTGCCCGCTGCCCGAGGCTCGCGCGGGAGAACAACAGCAGTTCATTCACCAGTTGCGACATCTGCTGGATCTCCTCGCGAACATCCTCGAGGTACCCCCCCCCGGCCGCACCGACACGCTGTTCCATGACCCCAAGCGCCATCTGGATCCGGGCCAACGGCGAGCAAAGCTCGTGGGCGACATCGCCCAGAAAACGCTTCTGCCCCCGCACCAAATCGTCCAATCGGGAAGCCATGCGATCGATGGCGCCCGATAGCTCGCCCAGCTCGTCGGCGCGATGCGAACCGACGCGCACGTCGAAGCGGCCCTCGGCGATCTGCCCCGTGGCCTCGGTCATCCTCGAGACGGCCCGGGTGATGCGCCGCACCATGGGCAGCCAGAAGAGCACGGAGAAGAGGATGGTAGCCGCCGCAAGCGCCGCCCACGGCTTCCAGTCCAGGAACAGGCCGCCTCTGCTCAACGAATCGGAAACAAACAGCAACGTCGCCGCCTGAGGCCGACTGAGCGCGAGGTCCGGATGCGGGATGCGCACCCCCAGCCAATACTGGCGGGGATCGGACGTGCGCACCAGGAACTTGGCGTGCGGACCGCGAAACGGCGCCAAACCGCGGGCGCCCAGCCCGCGCCCGGCGCGTGGTCCGCCAGCCCCGCGCCGGAATCCCTCGGCCGCCGCAGCCGCTCGCAAGGTCTGGCCGCGCACCGGCGCCAGCAGTTGGATCCGCACCCTGGGGGGGAGCTCGATCTCGGCACCGGCTTCCCGCGTGCCGTCCATGCGGAACAGATGGCAGTCGATGCCGTAGGCGGCGCCAAATCGCTCCAGCACGTCGTCCCAATCCGTGCGCGGCGTCTCCGCCAACTGGGCGGCAACCAACTGGGTGAGCGTCTCCACCCGCTCCGCCGAGCGCGCCAGCAGGAGCGAGTCGAAGCCCATCCGGAATTGCATGCTCACGAAGAAATACGTGGCCGCACCAACCACCAGGAGGTTCAAGAAGAACCACCCCAGGATTTGCAGATAGAGCGGCCGCCGGATCTTCACGTCGTCCCCCGTTTCTCAGGTGCCGGCCCAAGGGTCCTCAGGCCGAAGAAGGAGATAACCCGCTGAGCGCACAGTCCGGATGTAACGCGGGTTCTTGGGATCGTCCCCCAGCTTCTTGCGCAACGCCGAGATGTGCACGTCGATGGAACGATCGAATACCTCGTAGTCGCGCTCGCGTATCTCTTCGAGCAACTGCTCGCGGGTCTTCACGCGTCCCCGCGCCCGCGCCAGGGAATGAAGAAGATCGAACTCCACCGGCGTCAGCGACAACGGTCGGTCCCCCAGCACCGCCACCCGAACTGCCGGATTCACCCGCAAATCCCCGACCACAATCTCCGGATCCGCACCGGCATCGGCCGCCGCCGGCGCGTGCGTCCGCCGGATTACCGCGCGCAGGCGGGCCAATAGCTCGCGCGTCGAGAACGTCTTTGGCAGATAATCATCCGCCCCCAGCTCCAGCCCGACAATCCGGTCGGCCTCGTCGCCGCGCGCGGTGAGCATGAGCACCGGAACGTCGGATTCCCGGCGCAGCGCCTTCAGCACATCGAACCCGTCCTGGCCCGGCAACATCACATCCAGCAGCACCGCGGCGAAGCGCTCCCGACGAGCCAGTTCGAGGCCATCGGGACCCGTGTGCGCCATCTCCACCGTGTAGCCCATCGGCTCGAGATAGTCCCGCAGCAGGCGGCAGAGCTTGCGGTCGTCATCGATGACCAGCAAACGCAACGGGCCTTCGTCCGTCTCCGGACGTGGGTCGGTGGAGGATTCCGATGCCATGACATTCTCGCCTGCCAGGTCACATGTAGCGTGTTCCGGGAAACAACGCTGCCACTTTTACCTTCCCTTTACAATTCTCCCCTCGTCCCCTCATCACGGCTTTACAATCCGCGCGTCTATTCCCTCAGAAGGCCGCAATCCCGAGGCGGCGCCCGCAAACCGAGGCACCCCGGGACCGGCCCAACAGTGAACCGAGAAAGGAAACACCATGAAACGATCAACCTTGTTCCTCACCGGGCTGAGCCTCGTCGCCGCAGCCACCACCCTCGCCGCCCAAAACACCCCCGCCGGGGCCCGCCGCGGCGGTCCTCCGAACGGCACCCGCCAGAGTCCCCCTGCCGGCCGTCCCCACTTCGCCTTGGTCCTCGATGCCAATGGGGATCGGGTCATCAGCTTCGATGAACTCGAAGCCGCACCCGCTATCCTGAAGAAGCTCGATGCCAACCAGGACGGACAGATCACCCGCGACGAACTGCGCCAGGCCGGACGCCGCGCGTTCGCCAACCGCCAGCGAGCCGGTAACCCGCGGCGCGCTCCGCAACCGGAGGCCGCCGCCGCCCCCCGAGTCGCCCCGCTCGCGCGACGCCCGGTGGCACCCGTCCTCGCCGCCCTCGACACGGACCGAAACGGTGTGCTGTCGGCAGGCGAAATCGCCGCCGCACCCCAATCGCTTCGCACTCTGGACACCAACGCTGATCAGTAATTGTCCCTGGACGAAATTCGACCTGCGGATCGCGGTCGGGGCTTCCGCGGGCCACGTCAAGGAGCGAGTGGTGACGACGCCGCGGGACCCGGGCGGGGTCGTGGACCCCAGGGGCCGCGTCGCCAGACGGCGCCCCAGGCAACCGGCGCGGAAGCGCTCATGTAGGGGCAACTGGCTGCCGGTAGGCCAAGGCTCGGCCGCGGGGACAGCCCGCTCCTCGCGGCCGTCCGCTTTGCAGCAGTCAGCCGCCTGCAAAACTTTGTTGCACCTGCAACAAAGTTTTGCAGGGCATCCCCCCGCTCAGCACAGAGCTGGCGCCGGCTCACTTCCGCAGCGCGGCGTCCAACTCGTCGATGACCGCTTTGAGCATCGCCATGATGCAGACTTGGCTTTCCAGCCGGGGACGGTGCTTCTTCGGTATGCCCTTCTCTGCCTCGAAGAGGGAGGCCGCCACCATCATCACCAGCTCCGGCTGGCCGCTGGTCTGGGAAAACCGGTCCATGCTCGACGGATTCTGACTGCGCAGATTCCCCTCGAGGTTCAGCAACTGATTCTCGAAGGAGTCCGCCAAGGCGTCGAAGTCCAGCGGCGGGTGCCGGGTGCCGGGCGGACAGAAGCTGAAGGCGACCCGGGTCAACAGGATCAGGAAGAGGACCGCCTCGTCTTCGCTAAGTCGATCTTGCAGAATCTCGAGACAGTCCTCAGCCAGGTGCGGAGCAGAACGATGCAGAGCCTTCAACGCGTCCTCCGCTTCCTGAAAGTCCCAGAGCGCTCGATGCAGCCGCTGTTGCGCCTCGTCGAAGCTCCACGGCGGCCCCGTTAGCGGCGGCGGGTCCGGCAGATTCACCTCTGTCGCTGCCGGGGATTCCTCGAGTTCAGCAACCTGCCTCTCGGGGTCGCTCTCGCCCGACTGGGGCGGCGGGCGGAACGGCGGCGGGTCAAACAAGATCTCCGTCAACCCCAACTCGCGCAGCAACCAGTTGATGTCGTCGGAGCCACCGGTCCGAAGATTCCGCTCATCGACGTCGCGCACGAGGTTCTTCATCAACCGCAACAACTTCGGGCGCAAAGCCGGGAGGACACTGGCCTCCCGCGGCGTCTTGCCGTCCAGCAACGGGATCGGCAGATCGGCGTACTGACGCAGGTGGCGGGCCTGGAACTCGCGGCTCAGTTGTTCCCGGGAACCGCGCACCCCCCGCACGTCGACCCGCGACGTTTGCACCGCGACCCGCGACGTTTGCACCGCGACCCGTGACGTATGCTCCAGCAGAACCGGCGGCACCAGGGCCGGATCGTATTCGGGATCGCCCTTCGAGAGGCGACTCACCAGGTCGTCGCGCTGTTCGCTCACGAACCGCACGCGGTCGCCCATCCATTCCTCGAACTGCCGCCGCAAACGGCTCGTGCGCTCTCCGCCCATGGCCAGCAACCGACATCGTGTGGGGGCCAGCACCACCCGCCCGAGGACCACCCGCCCGCTCTCCGGCGCCGCCGGCTCCGCGGCGTCGTCAAACCAGACACGACCCTGCTCGAATCCTTCCTTCCGTTCTGCATCGGTGGGCAGGTCTTCGTCGGTGGAGGCGGCTTCTTCCAGTCGCCCGCGGCAATCAGCCAAGGGGGCCTGGAGTTGGTAGTCCACGGTCCCGTAGACGGCGTCGATGGCATCGAACATCGCCTTGCGCCGCGCAGAGACGGTGGCGTTCAAGGACTCCTGATACCGTTTGAAGTGCTCGGTGAGCCAGAGCCGCATCGGGGCCTCGTCCAACGGCCCCCCCAAGTGCCCCACGATGGCACGCAGTGCTTCCACGGGCTCGCAGCCCTGGAATTCGGGCAGGGGCAGGGCGACCCCGCTGACCCTCCAATAGTGCGGCAGCGAATACACCCAGGTCAGAACCACGTCGAAGCGGTTTAGAGAAGCCGCCAACCCACGGTCCACGATCAGGTGCGGCACCGGCGCCGGGTCCAGCAGGTCCACCGCTTCCATCCTCTGCGCATCCAACACCCGGTGCATTTCGAGCAAGACCAGGCGCACCCCCGACATCGCTTTCACCAACACCCGTTCGTCGTTCTTCAAACCCGCCCAGCCCGCTTCCTCCCAACGCCCCGCCACCGTCCGTCCATCCCTCCCGGGCCGGCCGAAGAAGTGCCAGACCATCAGGGCGTTCAGCTCATCCGGACGAGCCGTTGCAGGCAGGTTGCGCAACTTGGACATCGCCGCCTCGCCCTCCTCGAGGTCTTGGAAGAGGCGCGCGCGGCAGTCCTGATACGCCCGGGCCTCCAACGCGAGAAGCTCGTCATACTGCTCCAGCGCGAACGGATTGAACCGGCAACTCGCCGGACAAGCCAGTTGACTCACCCGTCTTTCGCCGCACTCCGCGGGGCTGATGGGGGCACCCAGGGCCGGACAATCTCGTTTCTTTGCCTGCTTGCTCATTGCGAGGCCAAGCATGCCAAGCCTGCCGCTCCTGACCAGCCTGAACCGCGGACACCGCTCGCAACGCCCGCCGGCATGCCTCCCGGCCGCCCCCGCTCTCCGCCCAATGCCGCTGCGCGATGCGGTCGCCCGGTCTCGGCACGAGTGGCCCCTGCAAAACTTTGTTGCACCTGCAACAAAGTTTTGCACGCAGCCCGGTTTTGCTCGCACCGCAACAGTTTTGCACGCAGCCCGCCCCCCCTCGGGAAGCCGGCGCACCACCCAAAGCCGGTCTTCCTGGCCCGGTAATCTCACGATGGATGAGTGCATGAGATTTCCGCGCTCCGTGACGCCTTTGTTCGCGAAGCCTTTGTTTGACTTAAGTCAAATAAAGCCATTCACTCTCCCCTAGAATCAGCCTCCGATAGCGGCCCCGTGAGAAGACCCGACGTCCACAACGTCCACGGACTGCCTGCGGGCTCCGAGCGGGCGGTGCGTCGCGCGCCGAAGCACTCCCTCCGCGTGACGCTCGGGGTCGTGCTGGGCATTGTCATCGGGCTGCTCTGGTACGCCCGGGGCGCCCCGGGGAACCCGCCGACCGCCCACCAGTCGCCCACGGGCGGAGGAGAGACGAAGGCCGCCTTGCCCGCACTGCCTGTCGTCGCCCGTCCGCCCACCGCCCAGCCGGCAGTGGGATTGGCTTCGGACCGTCATTTGGACAAGACGCCACCGCGGCAGACGAAGGGGCTGGATCTGGTCAAGATGGGTTGGACCTACAACTGCATGGAATGCCACCGGTTGCTTTCTTCGCGGTGGCATTACGATCGCCCGATGGCCGAACACCAGGACATCCGGCTCGAGCACGGCAACAACCGGTTTTGCCTCAACTGCCACCACCCGGAGAACCGCAACGCGTTTGTCGACTACGACGGCTCGGAGATCGCCGAGGAGGAAGTGGTCTCTCTCTGCGCCAAGTGCCACGGGACCATTCATCGGGACTGGAAAGCCGCCGTGCACGGCCGCGTCAACGGCTGCTGGAATGCCGCGTTCGGCGAGAAGACACGCCTGCGCTGCATCCAGTGCCACGATCCGCACCGACCGGCATTCCAGCCCATGAAACCGCTGCCCCCGCTCGAATACCCGCGCCGCGCGGCGCACCCGCCGGGACCGCAACAGGCCGCCGCCCGCCGCCACTGATGGGCCATGAACCACGACTCGGCAAACGAGGTCAGTCCCCGGACCATCGAGCAGGTGTACCGGCCGGTCACGCGCCGCACGTTCCTCAAGGGATCGGCGGCCGCCATGGCTGGCCTGGCCGGAGTCGCCCTGGCCCTCAAACCCCTCCTGGCCCTCGAACGCGGTGAACTCACCCTCGACGACCTGCTGCAGAAGCACTATCGCGAACTGCAGCCGGACGAACTTCGGAAGATCCTCCAAGCACTCGAGGACCGATGCGCTCGTGAGCACGGCGTGCATCCGAGCATCCGCGACATCAAACCGCTCCCGGGGGTCGAGTTCGGCTACGCCCTGAACCTCACGCGGTGCATCGGCTGCCGCAAGTGCGCCCACGCCTGTCTCCAGGAGAACAACCAGTCGCGCGCCACGGAGCACGATCTCGAGATGTCGTATATCCGCGTGCTGGAGTTGGAGAAGGGCGCCATCAACCTCGAGACGTCCGACCTGTATTACGATCCACCGCAGGTGCCCCGGGCCGGCAAGTACTACATGCCGGTCCAGTGCCACCAGTGCCGGGAAGCGCCGTGCACCAAGGTCTGCCCCGTCCGGGCCACCTGGCAGGAACCCGACGGCCTGGTGGTCGTGGACTATAACTGGTGCATCGGCTGCCGCTATTGCATGGCCGCCTGCCCCTACGACGCCCGCCGCTTCAATTACCACAAGCCCACGCTCGCGCCGCCTGCCATCAACCCCGACCAGAGCTACCTGAGCAACCGGATCCGGCCCAAGGGCGTCGTCGAGAAATGCACCTTCTGCCTGCAGCGCACCCGGGAAGGGAAATACCCCGCCTGCCTCGAGGTCTGCCCCACCGGCGCCCGGGTCTTCGGGAACCTGCTCGATCCAGAGAGCGAGATCCGCTATGTGCTCGAACACAAGCGCGTCTACGTTCTGAAAGAGGAGGTCGGCACCCAGCCGCGGTTCTACTACTTCTTCGACAAATGAGGGACTACCTCACGTTTCTCGGGCGGGTGCTGCGGATCTCCTTCCAGGGGAGCTGGCGGTTTTACGCCTGGATGACGTTGCTGAGCGTGCTCACCCTGGTGGGACTCCACGCTTATGCCCGCCAGTTCGTCGAAGGCCTCCAGACTTCCGGCATGACCAACCAGGTCAGTTGGGGCGCCTACATCGCCAACTTCACCTTCCTGGTCGGCGTCGCCGCCGCCGCCGTCATGCTCGTGATCCCCGCCTACATCTACAAGAAGGAGGCGATGCACGAGGTCGTCATGTTCGGCGAGTTGATGGCCATCGCGGTGATCGTCATGTGCCTGCTCTTCGTGATGGTGGACCTGGGCCGCCCCGACCGTTTCCATCACATGCTGCCGCCGTTCGGCATGTTCAACTGGCCCGGCTCGATCCTCTCCTGGGACGTCATCGTCCTGAACGGCTACCTGTTGCTGAACCTGCACATCGTCGGTTATCTCCTCTACACCCGCTACCGCCAGCGCCCGCCCACGCGGAAGTTCTACGTCCCCTTCGTGTTCACCTCGATTGTCTGGGCCGTGAGCATTCACACCGTCACGGCGTTTCTGTATGTCGGGCTGGCCGGGCGCGGCTACTGGCATCATCCGCTCGTCCCGTCGCGGTTCCTGGCCTCGGCGTTCGTCGCCGGCCCGGCGCTGATGATCCTCACCTTCCAGATCATCCGGAAAGCCGCCCGCTACTGGATCGGGGACGAACCGATTTTCACGCTGCGCATGATCATCACGGTGGCGATGCTGGTCAATGTGTTCCTCCTCGGTTCCGAGTTGTTCACCGAGTTCTACTCGCCGACCCAGCACGCGGCCGCCGCCCACTACCTCTATTTCGGACTGCACGGCCACAGCGGCCTCGTTCCCTGGATCTGGACGGCGATCGCCCTCGACGCCGTCGGGCTCCTCCTGCTGGTCACGCGGTTCAGCCGCCGCATTGTCGGGCTGAATGTCGCCTGCGTCGCCTGCTTCGCCGGCATCTGGATCGAAAAAGGCATGGGCCTCATCATCCCCGGATTCGTTCCTTCGCCTCTTGGCCAGATCGTGGAATACCTGCCGACTCTGAACGAGACGGTGGTCTGCATGGGGGTTTGGGCGTTCGGCGTCCTGCTCTACTCCTGGATGCTCCACGTCGCCATCCCCATCATGAACGGCAGCCTCCGCGCCCAACCTCATCTTCCCTCCGCGCCTCAAACCCACTAAGCTCATGAACATGCGGACCACCGGAGTCCTTTCGCTGACGGCCGCCCTGGCGGCCATCTCGTGCCCAGCCCACGCCGGGTTCACGCTCAAGACGCTGTCGCCCGAGAGCAAGGCTTGCGCCGACTGTCACCAGAAGGAAAGCGCCGCCCTCTACCAGCAATGGGGCAGCAGCAAACACTACCGCGCCAACGTCGGCTGCTTCGAATGCCATTCCGCGGTCGAGGGCGATGCCGACGCCTACGCGCACTACGACCAGAAGATCGCGACCATGGTCACGCCCAAGGACTGCGGGCGCTGCCACGAACACGAGGTGTCCGAGTTCAACTCGTCGCATCACGCCAAGGGCGGGCGCATCCTCGGTTCGCTGGACAACGTGCTGGCGGAAGTGGTGGAAGGGAATCGGGCGTTCAAGACGCCTTCCTTCCCGCACGGCAACTCGGCGGCCGCCGTCAACGGCTGCTGGCAATGCCACGGTGCCGAGGTGCAGATCATGGCCAACGGCAAGCCCGACCCCGCCACGTGGCCGAACACCGGCATCGGCCGCATCAACCCCGACGGCAGCGAAGGCTCCTGCGCCGCCTGCCACTCCCGCCACGAGTTCTCCGCCGCCCAAGCCCGCACCCCCGATACCTGCGGCAAATGCCACATGGGCCCCGACCATCCCCAGATCGAAATCTACAACGAGTCCAAGCACGGCATCGTCTACCACGCCAACGTCGGCCGCATGAATCTCGACAACGCGAAATGGATCGTCGGCGAGGATTACTCGGCCGCGCCCACGTGCACCACCTGCCACATGAGCGCCACCAAACGCCAGCCGGTCACCCACGACGTCGGCCTCCGCATCTCCTGGAACAACCGCCCCGAACTCTCGATCCGCCCCGAAGTCTCCGATGCCAAACTCGGCCTGCCCGGAAAGGACATCTCCTGGCAGACCCGGCGCACCAACATGGTCGACGTCTGCCTCAACTGCCACAACCAGCACTTCGTCGATTCCTTCTACCTCCAGTACGACGGCCTCATCGAACTCTACCATGACAAGTTCGCCCGGCCCGGGCTCGCCCTCTACGAAGCCGCCAAACCGCTGCTCCGCCCCGCCCAGTTCAGCAACCCCGTCGACTTCACCTGGTACGAAATCTGGCACCACGAAGGCCGCCGCGCCCGCCACGGCGTTTCCATGATGGGCCCCGATTACACCCACTGGCACGGCACCTACGAGGTCGCCAAACACTTCTACGCCAAATACGTCCCCGAACTCGAAGACCTCGCCAACCACCACCGCAGCTCCGCCGACGCCGCCAAGAAAGACGCGGCCGAGAAACTCGCCAGGCTGCTCGAGGAAACCCTCAATCACGTCAATCACCAGTGGTACCTGAACAAGATGGACCCGACCGAGCAGGCCCTGCGCGAACAGCAACGGCAGGAATTCCAGAAGCGATACGCGAAGTAGAGCCCCGCGTCCGCCGGCCACCGGCCGCTTTCCGTGAATCCCCCTTCCCATTCTGGAACATCCCTTCGCAGGAAAACGGTCGCTTCGTTCCTCTCCCGCCCACAGCGGCGCCGCAGCGCCGCACTCCAGGACGCTCCCGCGCCCTCGAACGCGCCGTCGGACCGCGCCTGCGTCTTGGAGTGCGCTGCCGCCGCAGCGCTTTCCCTTCCATGACCCCTTCCGCAGGCTGTTCTCTGGGTAACCAACAGGTAGGGCGACCTCTCCGAGGGCGCCGGAAGAGTATGCGAGCGAACCACGTGTTTCCGGAGCGCCCGGAGGTCGCGTCCTACCTTCTGTGCCTTCGTGGTCCCCGATGAACTCCGATGACTCCACCCGGTGCCGACCTTAACCCCGAGTCGCGCAAGCTCGATCTCTCGGACCTGATGCGCGTCGGCGACACAGCGTTGCGTGAGCACCTGCACGCACAGGCCGTGGTTGCCAGAAAAACACACGGGCCATTGTTCTTCGAGAATCTCGAAGCGTTGTTGAGTGATCCGGCCTGTCTCCGCTACCCCACGCGGCTCGTGTTCGAGTTCGGCGAAATGGCCAGCCACCAGTTTGCCCAACCGGGCATCGATCCGCGCGACCCCGACCAGCACCGCCGCGTGCTCTATCTCCGCCCGTTGCTCCGCCCGCAGCCCGCACTCGTGGTGCTGGCCGTCGCCTACATGATCCCGGCGATCAACTACGGCGACGTCATCACGGACGATCACTGCCTGCTCTACGGAGCGACGTTGCTCGAGCTGACGGAAGAGGAATTCTACCGGAGGATCTGTGATCTGGCCGACCGCGTGGGAGCGGTCGCTTCACCCGACGTCGGGCCCCGTTCACCTGAAGGGTCGGCCGCGTGTCAGTGAATTCGCCGTCCCATGGACTCCGGAAGACGCCGCTGCTGAGTGGGTAGTGCGACGCGCAGAACGCACCCGGGCGCGCGCGAACAATGGGGGTGCGCCCGTCCCCGGGCGCAGCCAGTTCCGCTGCGGAGCAGCGCCCCGATTCCAGGGATCGCCCTTGAGCCGTCGATTACTGCTGCGGCCGAGAACGGCCGCCACTGATCAATTGGCCCGCGACCGTTCGGCCATGTTGCTCGAACAGAATAGAATTGAACTCAAACCATGATGACCTTGCGCCAACTCGCCGCCGAACCGCATCGAGAAGCATGCGGATGGCCGCAGCCGGGTTCGTTTCAGAACCGTTCCGGCGAAGCATACACCGCGGTCCATGGCGGAACTGGTCGAGTTGTGGGAGCGGCGGCCTCACGCGCGAGGATCCGGGTCCGGGAGTCGGGGTTGACTCTACAACATCTTGTGTGCTACGAACGTTGCACCACAGAATGCTGTGGGTGGACCGTTCTTATGCGATGTCCCAAGTGCGGCTGCCTTGATGACAAGGTCATTGATTCCCGCACCTCGCGGGAAGGAGCGACGATTCGACGCCGTCGGGAGTGTCTGCAATGCGCCTACCGGTTCACGACCTACGAGGAGATAGAGCACGAGGGGTTCGTGGTGGTGAAGCGGGATGGCCGGCGTGAGGAGTTCTCGCGGGACAAACTGCTTTCGGGGATACGCAAGGCGTGTCAGAAGCGTCCGGTGAGTCCGCAGGCGATTGAGAGCATGGTGGACCGGATTGTGGAGGAGATGACGGACCGGTATGACCGGGAGATTCCCTGCGGAGCGATTGGGGAGCGCGTAATGGACGCGTTGCGGGAGATCGACGAGGTGGCCTACGTGCGGTTTGCAAGTGTCTACCGCAGGTTCCAGGAGGCGACGGACTTCGTGCAGGCGGTCAAGACGCTGGAGGAGGAACCATGATCCACTGGGGAGAGGAGGAAGTGCTGTTCGAAACGTCGGAAGGCGGCCTGGTCCCGTGTTCGGTGGACCACCTGGTCGAGGCGCTGGCCGGGCCGGGACAGGATCCGACGGACGTTTCGTTGATCCGGCAGGCGACGATCGCGGTTCTGCACTACTTCCGGACCGAGTGCGGGCAAGGGCAGATTTCGGTGGACGCCTTTGCCCGGGCGCTGTTGAAGGTACTGCGGGGGACCGGCTGTCAGTTGCCGGGGGTGACGGCGGGAACTGCCCCACGGCGGGTGGAAGAGACCGACCTGGCACAGTTGGCGGGGGAGTCGGGCGAAGGCGGGGAATTGCTTTTCTTTCCGCGGCTGCGGGGTGAGCTACGGCAGCGGCTGGAGCGCGCGCCGGCGCTGATTCGGTTTTACGGATTGCGGCACTGTGTGAAGCGTCTGACAGGGGCCCGGCGCTGGTCCGGCCGGTGCCAACATCTGAGCGATCAGATTGTCGACTACCTCCGCCGCTGCCTGGACAATGAGCCGGCGTCCAGACGTTGCTCATTGATGATCCGGTAGCCGCCTGGCGGCTGACAAGGCGGACGACACGGATTGCGCCGAGTCGCGGTGACCGGCGGTGCCGGGTACCGGACAATCGCCGCTTGCGATGCCCTGGGGCGTGTGGAAGGCTGGCGGCATGCAAATCCCCGACGGTGTTCGCCGCGATCTCCGGTTCGGCAACTGGTCCCGCACGCTGGTTCTCGGGATGGCACTGATACCCTTGGCAACTGCTTCGATGACCGCAGCATCGTTGGCCGACGACGCCCGGATGTTCCGTCGACAGTTGATCGAGAAAGTGCTGCCGTATTGGCACGACACCACGCAGGACAAGCAGCGCGGGGGGTATCTCCTGGCGGACGACCAGAAAGGCCGCCGGCTGGCGACGGAGAAGCAACTGGTTTCCCAGTCGCGGATGGTCTGGGGGTTCGCCCACGCCCATCGCCAAGGTTGGAGCAGCCCGGAACGCGACTACCTGGCAGCCGCCCGGAAGGGCCACCTGTTTCTCCGGGCGCACTTCCGGGACTCGCAACACGGCGGCTACTACTGGAAGACCGACCTCGAGGGGAAACCGACGCACGACTGCAAGTTCCTCTACGGGCAGGCGTTCGTGATCTACGCCTTCGTGGAGCTTCACCGGGCGGGCGGCGGACCGGAACCCCTCCAGGACGCGCTGGAGCTCTACCAGGTCCTGCAGAAGTACGTGCACGACACCCGGAATGGCGGTTGGGTTGAGCACACCGAACGGGATTGGCGTCCTCTCCAGCCTGGCGATCCCCGGAACCAGGTCGAAGTCGTCGGTTTCCGAAGCGCCAACGCCCATTTGCACTGGATGGAGGCGCTGACCGAACTCTACGAGGTCACCCGCGACGCCGCGGTCGGGAAGTCCCTCGAGGAGGCGCTCCGTCTGAATCAGCAGTATTTCTACCCGCCGGATGCGGGGCGCTCGTGCTTCCATCGGCAGCCAGACTGGTCGCCGGTCACTGACCCCGCCAGCGCCGGGCTGTCCTACGGGCACAATGTCGAGTTCGCGTGGCTCATGATCCGCGCCGAAGAGGTCCTGGGGCGTTCGCCCTCCTGGGCGCACTTCCAGGCGCACATGGACCACGCGCTGCGCTACGGCTACGACCACGAGCGCGGGGGGCTCTATTCGCGCGGCGTCGACGATCAACCGGCTACGGACACCGACAAGGTCTGGTGGGCCGCGGCGGAGCTGATCGCCGCACTGAGCGACGCCCTCCGGCATCAACCCAACCCGGCTTATGCCACAGCCCTCGACCGCCAGATCCGGTTCCTCCTGCAGCACCAGATTGACCCGAAGGACGGCATCTGGCTGGACACGGTGCGGGCAGACGGCCAGCCGAAGTCAACGGGCAAGGCGCATAGCTGGAAAGCGGCCTACCACGACGTGCGGGCCCTGGTGAAGTTCATCCAGGCCTTCGACGCCGGCGCGCGCTAGGCGTGATTCCGCCCGGCGGCGAGCACTCCGGCCACCGAACCGCACAGGTGTCCCTCCCAGGAGATCGGACCCGGCTGGGGCAACACCCCATAAAAGATCCCGCCGAAAACCACAAAGACGAACAAGGAGACAAACGCCGACCTCCAGCTCTTCATCAGGAAGCCGCTGACAATCAAGTAGGCGGCCAGACCGAATACCACTGAGCTGGCGCCGATGTGGAAGGTGCCGCCCCGACCGATCAGCCAGGTCCCCAGCCCGGCGGCCACCCAAACGGTGACCATGGTCGTCCAGGGATGGTAGTGGCGGTCCCAGTAGAGGAGCGTCAGGAGCACAAGGAGGGGGAGCGAGTTGGCGAGCAGATGAGCCGTATTCGCGTGCAGGAGGGGGGCGAAGAGGATCCCCTGCAGGCCAACCACCGTGCGCGGGAGGATTCCCATGCCGTCCAGGGTCAGTCCGCGCGTGATCTGGAGGGAACGGTCGATGGCCTCGAGCACGAACAGCAAGCCGACGAATCCGGCGCTGGTAAAGGCGGCTTGGCGAAAGGAACGGGTCTTCACGAGTTCAGGATTGGTCGACGGCCGCAGCTTTCCCACCCGAGGCGCTCGAGGCAAGTACAACCCATCAACACCGCCCATCGGCCCGACCGGCGGACTCCGGTCCTGTTGCTGCAGGGTCAGGCGTTAAGCAGTTAAGCAAGGCGGGGAGCGCACTTTCCGCCGTGGCGGATTTCCATGCGGACCTTAATTGCTTAATGCCTGACCCTGACCGGCGCGCACTGCGGCCTCGCCAGCGTCGTCCTTCTCTGCCAACTTCGGGCATGCGGCAGTCCAGGTGGTGGCGATGCGGTCGGGGGGCAATCCTCGGCGTTCTTGGTCTGCTGGCGGTATTACTCATGTTCCGCTGGTTCGAACGGTCACAGGTCTATCATCCCTCTCGCGGGATGGACGCGGACGGGAGCGAGTTGGGGCGCCCGGTGGAGGAAGCGCGGTTCGTCGCCGCCGATGGGGTCCGGCTGCACGGGTGGTTCTACCCGGCGGCGGCCGATTCCCCGAATCGCGGCTGGGGGTGGATTCTCTGCCACGGGAACGCGGGGAACATCAGTCACCGGCTCCCGCACGCCGCGCTGCTTCTGCGCACCGGTGCCAATGTGCTGCTTTTCGATTACCGGGGCTACGGTCGCAGCCAAGGGCGGCCCTCCGAGGAAGGGACCTACCTCGACGCGCAGGCAGCCTGGGATTGGCTGGAGCAAAGGGGAATTCCGGGGTCGCGGATCCTCGTCATCGGCGAGTCGCTCGGCGGAGGTGTGGCCTGCGAGTTGGCGTTGCGGAGAGCAACGGCCGGGTTGGTCCTCCTGTGCACGTTCACCAGTGTGCCCGACCTGGCGGAAGAGTGGTTTCGCTGGCTGCCCGTGCGCAGGTTCGGGCGAATCCGCTACGACACCCGGAGCAAGCTCGCGCGCGTCCGGGTGCCGGTGCTGGTGGTGCACAGTCGGGCCGACACCCTGATCGGGTTTCACCATGCGAAGGCGAACCTGGCGGCGGCGAACGAACCGAAGTCGCTGTGCGAGATCGGGGGGGATCACAACGACTTCCTCGAAGTGAGCGCGGATCGGTATCTGGAAGGGCTGGAACGTCTGTTCGCCATGGCGCGGAAGGGTGTGTCGGAGCCCCCTTCCGCGAGCCCCGAATCTCCCCCTAGCCCGGAAAACTCACGATAGATTGGTGCACGAGATTTCCGGGCGTTGCCCCGGGCCGGTTGTCCCCTTTCGGCTTTCCCCGCAAGCGAGGGAGGGGCTAGCATGCGGGCCGACTCATGCCACATCGAACCTTGTCGCAACTGGGGCGGCGCACGGCCGAGCCCCCGATCAGTTGGCTGATGGCCACGGCTCTGGCGCGGCCGCAGATGATCTCTCTGGCCGCCGGATTCACCGACAGCCAGACCCTGCCGGTTTCCGAGACCCGCCGGCTGCTGGAAGGGATCCTGGGGCGCGGCACGACCGCGCGGGCGGCGCTGCAATACGGGACGACCCAGGGAGACGCGGAATTGCGCCGACTGGTCGCCCAGCGGTTGGCGGATCTGGATGCGGCGGCTTGGGGGGCGATCGGATCCGGCCCGCTGCCGGAGCGGGTGTATGCCGCGGAGCGCATGTTCATCACGAGCGGATCGCAGCAACTCCTCTACGTGCTGTCCGAGTGCCTGTGTGACCCGGGCGACATCGTGCTGGTGGAGGATCCCACGTACTTCGTCTATCTGGGGATCGCCCAGAGCCACGGACTGCGTTGCCGGGGGATTCGACTGACGGAGGAGGGTCTGGACGTCGAGCATCTGCGCCGGGTGCTGGAGGGTTTACAGCGGAGCGGGGAGCTTTCGCGGGTGAAGCTGCTTTACCTGGTGAGCTACCACCAGAATCCGACGGGGACCACGACAGCCTGGGAGCGAAAGCGCGAGGCGCTGGCGGTGCTCCGGCACTTCGAGAGCGCCGCGGGGCATCCGATCTACCTGGTGGAAGACGCGGCCTATCGGGAGCTCCGGTTTGCAGGCCTGGACGTGCCGTCGGCCCTGGCGGCGCCGCGGGCGCGGGAGCGGGTGATCTACGCCGGCACCTTCAGCAAGCCCTTCGCAACCGGGGTGCGGGTGGGCTTTGGCGTCTTGCCCGACCGGCTGCTGCGGGTGGTGCTCCGCGTCAAGGGCAACCACGACTTCGGGACGTCCAACCTGATCCAGCAGTTGCTGCGGAGGGCGCTGGCGGACGGCACCTTTGAGCGGCACGTGGAAGTGCTGCGAGCCCGCTATGCGCGAAAGGCGCGCACCATGGTGCAGGCGCTCCGCCGGCACTTCCCGGAGGGCGTTCGCTGGGTCGAACCGCGTGGCGGTCTTTACGTGTGGGCTCGACTCCCGGGGTCCTTGCGCACCGGGATGAGTTCCCCCCTCTTCCGGGAGGCGCTGGCCCACAACGTCCTCTACATCCCCGGCGGGCTCTGCTACGCGCCGGACTCGACGCGCCGGCGGCCGGACCATGAGATGCGTCTGAGTTTCGGCAGTGCTTCCCTCGAGGACATCAGGGAAGGGATTGCGCGGCTGGGGGCTACCGTGGCCGGTGTTTCAGGACGCCGGCGATGACGGCGGTCGCGGGCGTCGGCACCATCGATCTGCAGCCCCGCCCGCATGTTGCACACGCTGCCAGGGTGTGGAATACACGCCTGAGGGCAAGAACAAGCGGACATTCCACACAGGGAGCGTGGAATGTCCAGGCTGGGCGTCTGCGGTGGCTTCAAACGGGCTGCCCCGCGTCCGGCGGGTCAGGTCACCTGGCGGACGGCGTTGTGGCTGCCGAAAGGATTGGTCACCCGAAGCGTGCACTCGGGGTCGTCGCGCCATTCCCCATCGACCAGGAACCGGTAGTGATACGTCCCCGGCGCGAGGTCGATGACGGTCGTCCACACGCCGCGATCGTTCTTGCGCAGATTAACGGGCTTTTTCTGCCAGTGCGTGAAATCGCCGACGAGCTGCACGCTGCGCGCCGCAGGCGCGCAAAACGCGAAGGTCTGCGCGGAGCCGCCGCCAGATTTGACGAGAGCTTTCTTAGCCATAGTGGCGTAACATGGCTCAAGCTGCCGCCTTGTGCAAGGGGATGGTGCCCTCCACCTTTTGTATGGAATCCCGCCGCCGTGGCGGGATCTTCCCGGAGCCGACAGAGCGCCCGTTCGCAGGGGCGAAAGCCGCGCGGCGACCGGGGGCGACCGAATCCTCAGCGCCCTGAGACGCGGATCCGGGGCCCTTTGTGCTTTCCTTTGACTGCCCGCCCCCTATCCTGGGGTCAGAGCCCATGAACGCGGAGCCCAAGCAGATTCTCTCCCTGGAGGACGATCCGAGCTTCGTCGAGTTGGTGAAAGTGACCCTCGAGTCCGCGGGCTTGGTCTGTTTGGTCCGCCGCGTGGAGACGCGGGCGGACTATGTGGAGGCCCTCCGGGACGGGGACATCGACCTGATTCTGGCGGATCACGTCTTGCCGGCCTTCGACGGCATGACCGCGCTGGCGTTGGCCCGGGAGGCGCGTCCGGAAGTCCCCTTTGTGTTCGTGTCCGGCTTCCTGGGTGAGGATCTGGCGATTGAAGCCCTGCACAGTGGGGCCACGGATTATGTGCTGAAGGCGAATCTGTCCCGCCTGGTGCCGGCGGTGCGTCGGGCGCTGCAGGAATCCGAGGATCGGCGGGCCCGTTTGCGGGCGAGCGCGGCGTTGCAGGATAGCGAGGACCGGTTCCGTCTCTTGGTGGAGAACTCGACCGATCTGGTGACGGAGGTGACCCCGGATGGCCAGGTGCGCTACGCGAGCCCCAACCACGAGAAACTGCTGGGATACGCCCCAAAGGAACTGGTAGGCGGCAGCTTGTTGTGCATCGTCGATCCCGGGGATGCGGCGGCGGTTCCCGGTCGGATCCTCGAGGGACGGGAGCCCGTGGCGTGGCGGGCTCTTCACAAGAACGGCACGGTCCTCTGGATGGAATCATCGGGACGCACCTTCCGGGCGAACAACGGCGAGATCCGCGGCGTGATTGTGTCCCGGGATGTCACCGAGCGCCGGCGGATGGAGGCGGAGTTTCTCCGGGCGCAACGGCTGGAGAGCATCGGCACGCTGGCCAGCGGCATTGCCCACGATTTGAACAACGTGCTGACGCCGATCTCGATGTCGATCCAGCTTTTCCGGGACCGGCTCACCTCGACGGAGGACCAGGAGTTGCTCAAGAACCTGGAGAAGAGCGCCCGGCGGGGGGCCGACATCCTCCGCCAGGTGCTTACCTTCGCGCGGGGGGCGGAGGGACCGCTCGAACCGGTGGAAATCCCGCGGATCGTCAAGGAGATGACGCGCATCATCAGCGAGACCTTTCCCCGTTCCGTGCAGGTGGAGTCGCGCTTGCCACGCGATCTCTGGCTCGTCCGGGGAAATGCCACGCAGATTTACCAGGTGCTCATGAACCTGTGTGTGAACGCCCGCGACGCGATGCCGGAAGGCGGCAAGCTGTCGATCCAGGCGGAGAACCGCGAGCTGGCAGCCGGGGGGGCGCCGCTTCCCTTCGAGACCAAGCCGGGACGTCATGTGGTGCTGACGGTGCGCGACACGGGTGTGGGGATCACGCCCGAGGTGATGAAACGGCTGTTCGACCCGTTCTTCACGACCAAGGAACCGGGCAAAGGAACCGGTCTCGGACTGGCCACAGTCCACAAGATCGTCACCGGCCACGGCGGCTTTATCCGCGTGGAGAGCCGCCCCCGGCTGGGCACGGCCTTTGAAGTCTATCTTCCCGCCTTGGTGGAGTCCCTATCCCGCCCGCGGGAGGAGGTGGCCAGCCCCGTTTCGTCTGGTGGGGGCGAGCTCATTCTGTTGGTTGACGACGAGGCCGCCATCTGCCGGTTCGCCTTGCGGGTGCTGCAGCGCGCCGGTTACCGGTGCCTCTGCGCGGGGAACGGACAGGAAGCCATGGAGCTCTTCCATCAACACCGCGACGAAATCCGGCTCGTCGTCACCGACCTCATGATGCCCGTCATGGGCGGCGACCTGGCCATCCGCGCCATGATGCAGGTGCGTGCGGATCTCCGGTTCATTGCCATGAGCGGGCTCCTTGAACAGGAGGTCGTCGCCGGCCTCCCCAAAGAACGGATTCGGCTTTTGCCGAAACCCTTCGAAGGCGAGGACATTCTGGCGGCCGTGGAAGAGTCGATCGGCGTTCACGGCCCGCAGCCCCCCGTCGCCAGGGCCGAAGCCGAACCGGCCGCTGCTAGTCCGACGCCGGCCGCCGATGGACCCGGTAGATCGCCGCCTGGTCCGTCGGCTTGAGGATCATCTCGTCGATGCAGACGTGGAGCGGTCGGCTGGCCACCCACACCAGGGCCTCCGCCACGTCCGCCGCCGTCAGTGGGTTGACCCCCTCGTACACCTTTTTCGCCCGGGCGGTGTCGCCCTGGAAGCGGACGATGGAGAACTCGGTCTCCGCCATGCCGGGATCGATGGAGCAGACGCGCACGCCGGTGCCGCACAGCTCGAGTCGCAGGGCATGACTGATCTGCAGCTCGCCGGCCTTGGCCGCACAATAGGCCGCCCCCCCCTCGTACGCCGTGCGGCTGGCCACCGACCCGATGTTGAGGATCGTGCCGCCCGAAGCGGCTCGCAGCAGCGGCAGCAGGTCTCGCGTCACCCGCAGCAGCCCGAGGACGTTCGCTTCCAGCATGAACTCCCAGTCCTCGTCCCTGCCGGTGGCCACCGGATCGAGGCCCTTGGCCCCACCGGCGTTGTTGACCAGAACATCCAGTCTCTCCGTTTGGGACCGCACCCAGGCGGCGAAGGCGCGCACGCTGGCCCGGTGGGTCACGTCCAGCTCGTGAAAGCGGGCCGCCGGTGCGCCCGCCCCCAACGCCTCGGCGGCGACCTTCTGCAGCCGCTCCAGGCGGCGCGCCCCCAGCAGGAGCCGGGCGCCCTCCCGGGCAAAAGCCAATGCCGCGGCGGCCCCGAAACCGCTCGAAGCGCCCGTGATCACCACCCACCGATCGGCCAGGGGATGCGTCATTGCAGTCGCTGGAAAAGCTCGACCGAGCTGATGACACTGATCTTCGCCGCCTGCAGGACACGCAGGGCGGCGTCCGGATCGCTGAACCGGAAGACCAGGGTGGCGCAGTCGCCTTGTTTGGCCGCAAAGGCGTACATGTACTCGACGTTGACGCCGCCTTGCTCCAGGACGGTGAGGATCTCGAGCAGGCCGCCGGGCCGGTCGGTCACCTCGATGGCGAGGACTTCCGTGACCCGGACGGCGCAACCACCGCGTTCGAGCAGTTGCTTGGCCCGTTCCCAGTCGCGGACAATGATCCGCAGAATGCCGAACTGCGCGGTGTCGGCCAGGGACAGCGTGACCAGGTTGATGCCGGCCTCGCTGAGGATGCGGCAGGGAAAGCTCAGAGTGCCGGGTTTGTTTTCGAGGAAAACGGAGAGTTGCTGGATTTTCATGGAGGATGCGGGGGAACGCTGGAGGTTGGCGGTTGGAGGTTGGCGCGGCCGGTTCGCGGACCGGCCGCGGCTGCCGTTCACATCTTTCGTTTGTCGATCACGCGCTTGGCCTTGCCTTCGCTGCGCTGCAGGGTGTGGGGCTCGACCAGCCGAACATGGGCGCGGATCCCGAGGATGTTCTCGATCGCATGCGACAAGCGCGCCTGCAACTTCTCGAGCGCGCCCACCGTGTCGCTGAAAAACTCGGCGGTGACTTCCACCTGGACTTCCATTTCGTCCAGTCCCTTGTTGCGGTCCACGATGATCTGATAGTGGGGCAAGGTGCCTTCGACGGCCAGGAGCGCGGCCTCGACCTGCGAGGGGAAGACATTCACGCCGCGGATGATCAGCATGTCGTCGCTGCGACGGCCGATGCGCCGGATCCGGCGCACGGTGCGTCCGCACGCGCACGGCTCGGGGTCGAGTGACGTGATGTCCCGCGTGCGATACCGGATCATCGGCATCGCCCGCTTGCAGAGGG
>CAYSPU010000079.1:6527-22271 GCA_964432995.1 uncultured Verrucomicrobiota bacterium | reverse complement strand
CTCCGAACCGTGAACCTCCCAACCTCCGAACCCTGAACCTCCCAACCTCCGAACCGTGAACCTCCCAACCTCCGAACCGTGAACCTCCCAACCTCCGAACCCTGAACCTCCCAACCTCCGAACCCTGAACCTCCCAACCTCCGAACCGTGAACCTCTCAACCCCGGCTGCCATGGGGTGGGGCGGTAATCCCCTGTTTCCGGGCCATGGCGGCGAACTCGCCTCCGCGGCGCAGCAGTTCGGCGAAGCTGCCGTCCTCGCGGACGCCGCCGTCGGCGAGGACGATGATGCGGTCCATATTGGCCAGGGTGGAGAGGCGGTGGGCGACGCAGAGGACGGTGCGATTTTCCTCGAGTCGTTCGATGGCGGCCTGGACCTCCGCTTCGGACTGGGCGTCGAGGGCGGCGGTGGCTTCGTCGAGGACGAGGATGGGGGCGTTGCGGATGAAGGCGCGGGCGATGGAGATGCGTTGTCTTTGGCCGACGGAGAGGCTGGCGCCGCGTTCGCCGATGGGAGTATCGTAGCCTTGGGGCAACCGGGAGATGAAGTCATGGGCGTAGGCGGCGCGGGCGGCGGCTTCGATTTCGGCGCGGGTGGCGTTGGTTTTGCCGGCGGCGATGTTCTCGGCGACCGTCAGGTCGAAGACGACCACCTCCTGGCTGACGAGCGCCATCAGCCGGCGCAGATCCCGGAGGGCGACCTCGCGCAGATTGCGGCCATCGATTCGGACGGCGCCGTGGGTGGGGTCGTAGAAACGGAACAGGAGGTTGACGAGGGTGCTCTTTCCGGAACCGCTTTCACCGGCCACGCCGATGCGGATTCCCCGCGGCAGGTGGAGGTTGAGGTCGCGGAGGACGGGTTTCTGGTCGTAGGCAAAGTGGACATTGTCGAAAGTGATGCCCTCGCGGAAGGCCGGGAGCGGTTGGGGCTGGGGGGGGTCTTTGACGGTGGGTTGTTCCGCCAGCACCTGCTGCAGCCGGTGGAGGCTGACGCTCGTTTGTTCGAGGAGGAGGTGGAGGGCGGCGAGTTTCTTGACCGGCGTGTAGAAGATCACCAGGCCGGTCAGGAACCCGGCGACGTCGTCGATGTTCCGCTGCTGGTAGGTGATGTAGAGGACGAGCGCGCCGAGGCCGATCACGGAGATGACCTCGAGAATGGGGTTGAGCAATTCCTTGGCGCGGAGGTTGCGCATATTGCTGCGGACGAGGGCCTGGGAGAGCAGGCGGAAGCGGTCGACCTGTTGGCCCTCGAGTTCGAACGCCTTCAAGATGCGGATGCCGGAGAGGACTTCCACGAGCTGGCTGGACTGGGAGACCATCACTTTGCGGCCGGCCCGCGTGGCCAGTTTGGCTTTGCGCCCCAACAACGCAATCGGCAGGATGCAGACCGGGAAGAAGACGAGCGCCGCCAGGGTCAGATGCCAGTCAATCACGCACATCATGGCCACAATGCTCAGGATGGTCACCGGCTCCTTGACCGCGTCCGCCACCCCGGTGTTGAGACAGCGCTGCAGTTGGAGGGTGTCGGTGTTCACCCGCGTCAGGAGGTCGCCAATCTTCGTGCGGTGGAAGAACTCCAGCGAGAGCGTGCTCAGGCGTTCGAGGACGTTCACGCGCAGTCCGTAGACGACGCGCTCGCTGACCCAGCCGAGGCAATAGCTGGTCAGGAAGCTGACGGTCCCCCGCAGAGCGACCAGCAACGGGAGGATCAGAAGCCCGCCGGCGACCTGCCGCCAATCCAACGCCCGCCCCCGACGCGGGAGGTAGGGGTCGATCGAGCGATCCGTCAGGCCCTCGAGTCGTGTCTTGAGTTCCGCGATGCGCCCGGTGGTTTCGGTCTTGGCGGCCCACTGCTCGGAGGCCGGGGTCATACGATCGATGAGCGTCTTGGTGGCCCATACGAAGGAGGCATTGGAGAGGCCAAAGAGCACGCCGAACAGGATACCCGCCACCAGCCGGACCCAGTACTTCCGCACATACGGTCTGGCGAAGCGAATGATCTCGGCGAGGTGGTTCATCGCGGCGGCGCCATTACCGGCCACCTGACGGATCCAGTCAATCCCGATGTCCGAATCTCGGATCCTCGCGTGAGTGGCGCTGGGGGTTCGGTCGTCTCCGGTCAACGCGCGGTTTTCGCCCCTGCGGACGGGTGCTCTGTCGGCTCCAGGAAGATCCCGCCTCGGCGGCGGGATTCAATACAAACGGTACAGAAGGAGCCCGCGGAGCGGGATCCAGCCAAATCCGCGCCGCGCCCCTGCCGCCATGCTGCGGGCGAGCCCGGAGGGGCACGCGCTGGAGCCGCAGTGCCGGGCTGAGGCGCGGATTTGGGCCGAATCGGGGCTTGATCTTTCGCTCGTGCGGCCCCATAACTCCCCCGGAACTTTGACTGAGGTCTATGGCTGACATCGCAAACAAATACCCGGACAACGTGGCGGGCAAGTATTACGTCGACAATCAGTGTATCGATTGTGACCTCTGCCGCGAGACGGCCCCGAACAATTTCAAACGCAACGAGGACGGAGGCTATTCCTTCGTCTCCAAGCAGCCTTCCGGCCCGGAAGAAGAAGCCCAGTGCAAAGAGGCCAAGGAAGGCTGCCCGGTGGAAGCCATCGGCGACAACGGGGCGTAACGTTTTCTCCCAAGACCTCCCCACCCCGGACCCGCGGGCTCCCCGCCCGCGGGTCTTTTTTGCCCGTGAATGATCCCGCGGCTCGATTTGCGGGCGTCGCCCGGCTCCTCGGCGCCGAGGGCCTGGCCCGCTTACGCCAGGCCCACGTCTGTGTCGTCGGCGTCGGCGGCGTCGGCTCGTGGACCGTGGAGGCCCTGGCCCGGTCGGGCGTGGGCCGGCTGACCCTGGTAGATGGGGACAAGGTCGACCTCAGCAACACCAATCGCCAGCTCCATGCGGTGGACGGGGAGTTCGGGCGGCCGAAGGTCGAGGTGTTGGCCGAACGGGTGCGCCGGATCAACCCCGAGTGTGCGGTGATGGCCGAGTGCTGTTTCTTCACTGACCAGACCGCGGAACGCCTCCTCGAGAGGGGCTTCGACTACGTGGTGGATGCCATCGACCGGCCCTTGCAGAAATGCCTCTTGATCGCGGGCTGTCACGCGCGCGGGATCCCGGTCGTCACCGCCGGCGGCGCGGCCGGACGCCGGGATCCGACCGCGGTGCGGGTGGCGGACCTGGCGCGTTCGACGCACGACGCGCTGCTACAGGAGGTGCGGCGGGGGCTGCGCCGGGAGCACGGCTTTCCGCGCGAGGGAAAGGTGTTCGGCGTCGAGTGCGTCTACTCGACCGAGGAATTGACGTTGCCGGCGACGGGAAAAGAGGTGCCCGGTTTCGGCCCGGGCGAGACCGACTCGCGACCGAACGGCGGTGGTCTCCTGGGCACCGCGGCGTTTGTCACGGGGGCGTATGGTTTGGCCGCAGCCGCCGTGGTGGTCAGGCGGTTGGCCGGGCACTGAAGAACGTCAGAACCATTGAAGCCCCAGGAACGGCAGATCGCAGGCGAGGCAGCCAACGATCCCTTGCAAGACCGCGCGGGCGGTGACGGACGGGAGCCGGGTCCGGGGCAGCGGGCGCCCCAGGCCATGGTAGCAGGTTACCGCGGCCAGGATCGCACCGTAGAGGGCGGTCTTGAGCGGAAGGAAGAGGAAGTCCAGCCAGGACAACGCCGCGAGCAACTGGCGGACGAATTCCGCCGGGGTGAGCGCCGCGTGCCGCACGTAGGCATAGGCGTAGCCGCCGATCAGGGCGAGCACACCGAAGAACAGGCTCAACGCGAAGACGGCGAGCGCGGTTCCGAACACTCGGGACGCGATGAGCGCGCGGACGGGATCGGCATCGGCATCGGCAGTCCGTGCTGCCGCCTCTGAATCCGCGGGCGCTTCGGGGGAGAGGGCAGCGAGTTCGATGACGTTGGCGGTGCCGACGCGGGCCAGGACCAGAACGGCCACGGTGAGCGGCCCCAACTCGCGGATGACCGTTGTCATCAGAATGCTCCCGATGAACGCCTGCGCCCCGAGTTGGTCGAGTCGGGTGATCGTCTCGCCGACCAGGACGAGACCGAGGATGAGCGCGGTGAACCCGGTGAGCGGCAGCAGTTGCCAGCCGGCTCGATGGACCTCAGCCCCAATCAGGCTGCCGAGCGTTGGTGCCGCCGTTCGCCGCCGGGCAACCAGCGCGAAGAGCGCGATCAGGAAGAAAGAGAGAACACCTTTCCCCACCCGCAGGAATTCCAGGGCGTGGCGTCCGCCGGCGTCCAGCACCCGCCAGATCCCACTAGCCGCCATGGGGCACACCTCCTCGACGAGACAGCGCATACCCTCTCCAGGAACCGGAGATGCAGAATGCAGAATGAGGAATGAAGAATGGGCGTTCGACGTTGAACGTTGAACGTCGGGCGTTGAGCGTTTCCCGGTTCCTGGCTGCAAAGCGCATGCTGCGGTTGGATGGAGCGGCTCTCCGTGAAACGCCACACGAATTCAGGGCGGAACACGAAGCCAGGTTTCCGGATACCTTCCGTGTTCCGTCCCGAATCCGTGAGGACTTCCTCTCCCCCTCGAACGGGAAGAGGGCGTCACGCAGCCGCGGGACGGCTGAGGGGGATCCGGTCAGGTTCATGCCCAGTTCTCCAGTGCGGCCTGCACGCGTTCGAGCGGGAGACCGACGACATTCGAGAACGAGCCGGTGATTTCCTCGATGATCAGTTCGCCGTGCTCCTGAATGGCGTAGGCACCGGCCTTGTCCAGAGGGTTGACCAGGGCCAGGTAACGCTCGATCGCCGCCTCGTCGAGCGCACGAAACCGGACCTCCGTGGTCTCGGCGAACAACTGCTCGCAATGGTCGCGAAGGCGGATCATGCAGACCCCGGTGACGACCTGATGGATCCGGCCCTGGAGGACGCGGAGCATCGCGGCGGCCTCCGACCGATCCGCCGGCTTGCCAAACAACCGCGTCCCCAGACAGACCAAGGTGTCCGCCCCGAGAACAAGCGCATCCGGATGGTGTTTCGCGACGGCGCGCGCCTTGCGGTGGGCGTTGACCTGGCACAGTTCGCGGGTGGTGAGGAATTCGTGGTGCACTTCCGGGGTCCGGCTGATGACCACCTGAAAGGAGAGGCCGATCTGGCGCAGCAACTCCGACCGGCGGGGGGAAGCCGAGGCCAGGATGACCAACGGGAGTCTCATCGTGTCCGGGAGAGCAGTTTTCACAGAGCTTCCCACTCATCCCTCGCGACCCCGGCCTGACGCAGTATTTGGCTCAGCAAGTTCGGGCCGATGTCCTGGGCGTGCGGATTTGGCAGCGTGAGGGACGTCTCTCCGCGCAGCATGAATTCATGCCGCCCTCCTGCGTACGGACCACTGTAGCCCAATCGCCGGAGACAGGCGATCAACTCGCGGCGCTTGGTTGGGCCGAAGCGGGGCATCAGGCAAAGGCACGCGATTCCTTGACCGCCAGGTCCAGCCCCTCCAATACGGGGATCGGGAGGTGCTGCGAGATGCGAAACAGCAGCCAGTCCTCCAGGGTGCTCGCCAACTCATCCCGACAAGCCTCCAGCGTGTCCGCCTGGGCGTAAACGCCTTGAAATCCGGGGATCTCACCGTAGAAGCCTTCCTCGCCGCCCAGCATCTCGTAGTGGGCCCTCTTCAGTGCGGCCCTCAAATACTCGGTCAACATACCAAAGCACGATACCAACGTCTCGGAGTCGCGCAAAGATCTTCTTCGACGCGGTCTGCCTCGCGAAGGAGGCTCGCTCGTGGCTGCGAACGGGTGCTCGCCGCACTCCTCCTGGCAGCGTGGTACTGGGTCCCGATGGATCAGATGGTTGCGAACTTCGGCTCGCAACTACGAGGGAACTGCACGGGGAGAGATCAACCATCCTCCCGCGTTCTTGCTCCTACTCTTGCTCTTACTCTGGAGATCAAGAGCAAGAGACCTCAGTTCTGCGTGCCTGGGGCCCCTGAGTGTGCAGTCCATCGCCCCGTCTTCCCGGCATGACGCCCGAAGCCGCGCTACCGCCAGTCTACCGCGATACCACCCGATAGAATTAACCGGCAGTGCCGGGATCACCCTGGGTGTCCTGGAAGATCAACGTGCCGGTCTCGTTGGTCACTACGCCCAGCGAATCCCACGTCTGCAGGTTGGACGACTTCTCGACTTCGAACTGCATCCCTTTCCAGCACCGAATCTGGAACTCGCGCGGGCCGAGCGGCACCAACTGCGCCGGTTCCGTGATCGTCAGAATCTGGTTGGCGGCGATGTTCGAGAGTTCCTGCACGATGCCCGAAGGCCACTCGATGCGGAGCGTCGTGACGTTGGTGGCGTCGCCCAGGCCGAAGTGGGTGCGGAGGTCCGATTGCCCGGTCAAACCGTCGTTGTGGTACCGTGAGTCCCTCGTCGGGGGTGAAGCACACCTGCACTGGCTAGTCCTTCGGACGCGCAAAACGAAGGTTGAAGAATAGTGTGCTCAGCGGCAGATTAAGGACCAAGATGACTTTGATTGGGACAGTGGAAGACGGCAAGGTTGCCCTCCCCGCCGGGGTGGAACTTCCTCCCGGCACGAAGGTGAGGATAGAGACGCTGGAAGACCTGCCGAGCCAGGGCCCGCTTGCAGAAACGCTGAAGGCATTCGTCGGCATCTTCGATGACCTGCCGGTGGATCTGGCTCGCAACCACGATCACTACCTCCATGGCACGCCCAAGAAATGAGCGCTGTCTTTGGCGATACGTTCTACTTTCTCGCCCTCATCAACCGGGCCGATGAGGCACACTCTCGGTGTCGCCAGTTCTCCGAGGACCATCGCGGAACGGTGTTCACGACCGAGTATGTCCTGGTGGAGGTTGCTGACGCCCTCGCTGCCCCAGCGCACCGTGTCACGGCCGCCGCATTCATCCGACTGTTGCAGCACCATAGCCAGATCCGGGTCGTGCCGGCTTCGGAGAGACTGTGGGATCGCGGCCTCGCGTTGTACGCTGATCGACCGGACAAAGACTGGTCCTTGACGGACTGCATTTCCTTCGTGGTGATGCAGGACACGGGCATTGGTGAAGCCCTGACGGGCGATCGTCATTTCACCCAAGCGGGCTTCCGAGCGGTCTTCGCCTGAACTACGGCGACACCACCCGATAGAAACACGCCGCGGTTTGCGGATCGCCCTGGGTGTCCTGGAAGATCAGCGTGCCGGTCTCGTTGGCCACCGTGCCCAGGGAATCCCAGTCCTGTAGATTGTGCGATTTCTGAACCTCGAACTGCATCCCTTTCCAGCATCGAATCTGGAAGTCGCGCGGCCCGAGCGGCACCAACTGCGCCGGTTCCGTGATCGTCAGAATCTGGTTGGCAGCCACGTTCGTCAACTCCTGCACGATGCCGGAAGGCCACTCGATGCGGAGCGTCGTGACGTTGGTGGCGTCGCCCAGGCCGAAGTGGGCGCGAAGGTCGGATTGTCCAGTGAATCCGTCGCCCGTGGCGATTTCGCGCATTTGCCAGATGCTTTGACCCCAGATGGTGGCGCGAATCCGCACCTTGGCGCCGATGGCGGAGCGATTGGAGACCGTGCCAATCGGCCGAACATGCAGCCAGGCGTTATCATTGCCTTCGTTGTGATAAAGGGCGTCGGTCAGGCCATGGTTGGCGCCGATTCCGACGAACAGATCCAGGAACCCGTCGTTGTCGTAGTCGGCCCAAGCGCAGGATTGGCCTGCCCCGGCGGCGTCGCCCGGACTCTCGCTGATGCGTTCGAAGGTGCCATCACGGTTGTTGCGGAACAGGTAACCCTGACGACCGGAGCACACGACCATCAGGTCGAGGTACCCGTCATTGTCATAGTCCCCCCACGCCGGGGCTCCGATGGCACTCGGTAGCCCTGTGACGGCCTCGAAGTAGCCTCCGCCGGTATTGTGGTACAGAACGTTGGACTGCTGTTCCGAGCCCATGCCCACACCCACGTGGAGATCCAGCCAACCATCGTTGTCATAATCTCCCCAGGCACACCACCCCGTCCGAAGTGGTAGTAGAGCCGGGTGAGCATTGGCGACCTTGTGGAATTGCCCACTCCCCTCGTTGATGAACAGCGAGTCCTGCCCTTCCCAATTGGGGACGAAGAGATCCGGTAGACCATCGTTGCTGCAGTCGCCCCAAGCGACGCCGTTGTGGATTAGCAAGTCCTCCACAATCGGGCCTGAGCGAACCCGCTCAAACGCCCCATCTCGCAGGCTATGATACAAGGCGTTCGCTTGGTTCGCTCCGTTACCGACGATCAGGTCAAGCCAGCCGTCCGCATCATAGTCTCCCCAGGAACAGCCCGCGCTGGAGTCCGCGTCCGTAGCGATCTGGCCCTCGGTTGTTCGGGCAAACGCCCCGCTGCCCTGGTTGACATACAAGGCGTTTGGCTGTGCCCAGGCCGTGACCAACAGGTCCAGATCACCGTCGTTGTCATAATCGGCCCAGACACCCCCGGATCCGTCGACCTCGTCCAGCACGATCGGGTTGTCCGCGAGGACTCTTGAAAACGTGCCGTCGCGGTTGTTTCGATACAGATAGCTCGCAAGGTCAAGAGCGCCGTTCACGACGAGCAGATCAGCGTAGCCGTCCCCGTCGTAGTCGCCCCAGGCGCAGCCCCAGGTGCTTCCTGGTGTATTCACGATCTCGCCCTCAGTGATTCGGGTGAACGATACTTGGGCGAAACTCGGAGTGAGCAGGCCCAGACTTAGTAATGCGGCTGACGCTGTTGAGGTCTTCATATCTCATGGCCCGCGCGGGCGGCGGGCGGTTCGTGCTGTTGTCTATCTGGTACTCAGCAAAGCGTGGGGCAAGGTTACAGAGTCGAGCATGCATCTGCGCTGACGACCGGCCTGCCCGGTGCGGTGGCGGATCGGCACGCTGAAGGCGTGCCCGAAAATTAGCCCGGGGCAACGCCCCGGGATCCAGGCACCCATGAATCAATGGCGCGCGCCCTGAATGGGCGCGGGGGATTCCGGCCGCCCTTGCAGGGCGGCGTTTTGTCTCGTGGCGCTCTTTTCCCAGGGCGCTGCCCTGGGCTGGTACCCTGCCACCCCGTCGGGGTGGCAGACGCGCGCATCTCGGCTGATGGCCGGCCTGCCCGTTGGGGTGGCCAACCGCCAGCGCTCATTCCAGCGTTATAGCCACCAGGAAGGGTCCGCACGCGGTGAGCAGAGACTCGTAGTCGAGGTGCGTGACCACTTGGTCGGGTTGCGCATTCGTCCATGTCGTCCGATAAAGCCGCAACTGGGCGCCATAAGCCTGGGCGACCGCATTCGTGCCACGCCAGACGACCTGGCCGCGTTCGGTGTCAGCATTGTCGCCAGGCCCTTCCCACCACTCGCGGACGTCTCGGCCATAAATCACCTCATCCGCGCGCCGAGAGCCGTCCGCGTAATGATACGTGAACCGGGCGATCAGCGTCCCGTCCAGCACGGGGTCTCTGGCTTCGCCCATACTGTGCCGCCAGCCGCCAGCCGCCCCGTGCAAGACATGGAGTCGTGTAAACGTTTGTCCGATTTCAATGCCCCGAATCAGAGCCGGGTGTTGGCCCCAGATTAAGGTGCGTGGGCCGCCTCTCGGCGGAGTGGCCCGCAGCCGGATCACACCGCGAACGTCAAACAAAACGCCGCCCAGTTCAACCAAGCCCCCGCGCAGATTCAGCAGGTCATTGTCTTGACCCTCGACTGCGAATGGGGGATAGAGCGGGTCAGAGAGGAGACCTGTGTAGTGCGCGGTCAGATCGATCTGTGCCGGGCTCGCTTTCGGGTCGCACGGCGGAACCAGTTGGCGATCGAATGGTACCTCGATCTGGCGGACGGGGGGGGCGGAGCCCCCTCGGCCGCCAGGCGCTGCTGCCAATAGGCCCGGGCGTAGCGGCGCACGCGCTCAGGCAGCGTTCCCTGTTCAGCGTGGCCGTAGGCCTTCGCCTCCCAGGCAAAGGCTTCCCACTGATACAGCGAGAAGTCCATGGAGCCACCCACGAGCCGCAGGCCGTCTGGATGACACGCCACCGAGAGCACAATCTCGTCGCAGTCGGCAATGGTGAGGACCTCCCGAAGATCTCGAACGGACCAGCTTTCGACCGAACCGCGGTCTTGGCCGTGCATCCCTCCACGACTGCTGCTCGTGATTAGGCGTTGGTCATCCCGCGTCCAGCAGAGGTCCCAGTTGCGGCCACGGCTGCGCCAAGTACCGAGGCGAGCGAGCGAACGACCATCCAGCAGAAGGAGTGTACCATCCGAACTCCCTGCGGCGACCAAACGCCCGTCCCAACTACGCCGTGCCAACACGAAGTCCTCGGGGGTTTGCCTGCCAAGAGATGTCTCGGTGACCTGCGCCTGCGTCCCCTTGTGCCAGAACCGCACAGCGTCGTCGCGCCCGCTGGTGATCAGCCCGTGCCCGTCCGCGGTGAAGATGACCCGCTCGACCCCGCTTGAGTGAGCGTTGAAAGCGGTGAGTTCCCGGCCGGTTCTGGCGTCCCACAGCTTGACGGTACCGTCCAGGCTTCCGGTGGCAAGCTGCGCTCCATCCGGGCTGTAGGTGACGTCAGTGAGCTGCCGAACGTGTCCACCGAGTCGATGGAGAACAGCGCCGGTCTCGAGGTCGAAGACCAGGGCGGCCTTGTTAGCATCAGCGGCCGCCAGGTAGCGCCCATCGGGGCTAAAGGCGAACCAGCAGAACGCCTCGCCGGGCACGCGGAAGTGTTGCAGCAAGTGACCTGAATCAGCCGCGAATACCCTGATCCCCAGGCCGGAAGGTGCCGCTACGAGGAGCCGACCATCGGGGCTGTACGTTGCCCCCCACAACCACGACTCCGTCTCGACTCTTTCACGGCCGGGTCGGGCGCTCCAGACCTTGATGAGCCCGCTCTGATCACCCGTAACCAAGAACAGGTCATTCTCGCTCAAGGCTACTGAATCCACCGGTCGCTCGTGACCACGGACTTCGCGATAGGTCCGCCGTTTTTCGAGGTCCCAGATCGACGCTCCATCGTCCGAGCCGATCGTGACCGTGAACCGTTCGTCGGCGGTGAACCGTGCTTCATACACGCGGCCCGGCATGGCCAACTGTTCTTGCCAGGTCTCCGTGTTCCAGACCCGGGCGGTGTTGTTGTAGCCGGGCGTGCACAGCCACCGACCTCCAGGACTGAAGAACACGCGAGGGAGCTGCTGCGGCGGGCTCCGGCGCAGGATGCCGAACTGATGGACGGGCCGTCCGTCGCGCCACAGCTCCAGCCGATCCGCCTTGTCGATCACGGCATACAACGCACCGGTGGGAGCCGCGAATACCCGGCTGTCGGAATCGGGGGTGGCGAAGGAACTGATCTCCTCGCCCGATGGGATGCTGCGCCACGAGACCTTCGAAGCGCTGCTGACGGCGAGGGTGTTAACTTGGGAACCGAACATCAGGCTGGTGACCGGGGTCGGGCAATTGGTCAGGATGGAGAGGGCTTTTCCGCTCACGGCGTCCCACGCAACAACGGTCTGTGCGCCGTCGGTGCCGGCGAGCCACCGGCCGTCGGGGCTGAAGACCAGGGTGTGGATGGGGCCCTGGCCTGGGGTGAGTTCAAAGGCTTGTTCGAAACGGTAATGCGAGACGTCCGCGTCTTTGAACGTTGAGCGTTGAGGGTTGGAAGTTGAACCTTGCTGTTTCGCTACTGCTGCCGAACGCTCAACGTTCAACTTCCAACGCTCAACGCTCAACGAATGGCTGACGACCAATTGGCCGTTGGCCGGGTTGAACGCGGCGGCCAGGACACGATTCGTCGCGTCGCCCAGGCTGAACAGCAGCCGTTCGTCCATCCAATCCCAGACCTTCGCCGTGCCCGTCTCGTCCATCGAGAGCAGGCGTTGACCGCCAGGATCGAACTCGAGCTTCACCAGATTGTTCGAGTGCGCCTGCCACGAGACGATGTCCTGGTGACACAGGTAGAGAAGCCGGCCCCACTCCCATTGGCGGAAGCGTTCGGGGCACTTCCATAGAACCTCGAGGGCCTGCTGGATCTTCCCGTCCTTGATGTGCGAGTTGGCCAGGCCGATGGCCGAGTAGTAGGCCTCGAGTTGCGCCGCCTCGCGTTCCCGAGCAATGCGGAGTGCGGCGGTCGTCGAAACGACGGCCACCGCCACCAGCGCCACGATCAGGGCGGCAGCCAATCCCGCCAAGGCGGGCTTGCGCCGGCTCCAACGCTGCAATCGACCGAGTGTGCCCACGGGTCGGGCCACGACCGGCTCGCCCCGACTGAACCGTTCGAGATCATCCGCCAGCTCGGTTGCCGAGGGATAGCGGCGTTTGGGATCTTTCTCGAGGCACTTGAGGCACAAGGTCTCGAGGTCGCGGTTGATTCCCGGATTCAACCGGTGCGGCGCCGGCACCGGGTCTTCCACGACCTGGCGAAGCGTCTCGAGCGTGGTCGCCCCCTTGAACGGAGGTCGGGCCGTGAGCAGTTCGTAGAGGATGGCACCCAAGCCGTAAACGTCCGCCGCCGTCGTCAGGCCCGAGGGCGCAGGCTGGACTTGCTCGGGCGCGGCATAGCCGGGTGTGCCCACGAAGGCCAACGTCTGGGTCAGACCCGTGTCGCGCTCGACCCATTTGGCCAGGCCGAAGTCGGCGACATACGGCTCGCCCGCGTCGTCGAACAGGATGTTGGCCGGCTTGAGATCGCGATGAAGGATCGCGCGCTGATGCGCATAGGCCACCGCCCGGGCGATCTTCAGCATGAGACCGACGATCCGCTGTTGCCGGGCCCGGACGTCGGCCATTCGCCCGGCCAGGTTCCCGGCACGGACGAGCTTCATCGTGTAATAGGGCTGTCCTTGGCACTCCCCGACGTCGTAGATCGGCAGGATGTTGGGATGGTCCAGTCGGGCGGCAGTCTCGGCTTCGAGCTTGAAGCGCTGGACGTCATGGGCCGAGACGAGCCGCTGGGGCGCCACCATCTTGAGAGCCACTTCCCGCTGCACGTTCAGTTGCCGGGCCCGATAGACGACCCCCATGCCCCCCCGACCTAGTTCTTCGAGCAACTCGTAACCGCCAAAGAAACGTTCCGCTGTCGGAGCCAGTTCGCCGGCTTCGGTTGGTCCTTCGCGACCCCTCGGTCGATCCTCGCCGGCTGGCTCGAGCGCCTCGGCTGATTCAAGGCAGGCGCGGACGGTGCAGCGCGGGCAGAGGCCGCGCAGCACCGTCTTCGGCAAGGGACCGCCGCATTGGGGGCAGACGCTCATGGCGCGCAAGGAACGCTAGTTCTCCGCCTTGGTACTCAGCCGCGGGGGCCGTGAAGTTACCGTCAGCTTCGGCGCACGCCTTGGGACCCTGAACCACCGCTCAGGTCCGCATGAACGCTCAACGTCGAACGTCCAACGTTCAACTTTCAACCGGGGCGAAGTTGAACGTTGAGCGTTGAGCGTTGGACATTGAACGTTTCGCTTCATCGAAAGTCACTGTCCCAACATCCGCACCAGGTAACGGAGTTCCTCGTCGACGTCTCCGGGGTCAGGCACGGTGTGCGCCACAACAGCGCGCAGCAGTTCGCCATAACGCCGGCGCAGCCGGTGGATCGCCACTTTCAGGGCGCCGGCACTCAGGCCCAGGCGCGCCGCCAGATCAGCCTGCCGCGACTCCGGCCGGTCGCCCTGGAGCAACGGATGCAGGACTTCGAACTGCTCGGTCTTGCCCTCGCGACGGCACTCGAATTCGAGCAACGTCATGGCTTCGTCCAGCACCGCAAGCGCCCATTCACGGTCATACATCGCTTCGGGGTCATCGGTAGTACGGGGTTCCGTCTCCAGCCGTTCCTCCGCCTGTTTGCTATCCCAGGTCACGAACTCGACCAGACCGCCGCGCTGCTGGGCGCGCTGCGCTCGATCCTGGTCCCGGATGAATCGCTTGAAGGCGCCCAGGAGGAACGACCGGAACTTCCCCCGCTCCGGCACGGCTCGAGCCACAAAGCGGTGTTCGATCAAGTGCGCGAAGAACGATTGCGTCAAGTCCTTCGCGTCTTCGGGCGCTTGTCCGGTGCGGCGGGCAAAGGCGTAGAGCGGATACCAGTAGGTCCGGCACAATCTCTCCAGCGCCTGCTGCGAATCCGGCGACGCGCTATCGGCCGCCGCCAGCACCGTGCTCCAGTGCGTCGTCGCGAACTGGGCTGAGCCGCGACTGGCAGAGTCGATGTCTTCGGAGACCATTTGCCAGGCCTCACGAAATCCGGGACGATTCGTCCTTTCGTGCCCGCCCGAAGCCTCGCGCCGGTCAGCGGCGACGCCGGGATTTCACCCTGGAGTTCACCACATTCCAGGGCTCAAGGCGAGTGAAGAAACCGGGCGCCCGAGAGCGCGAACGTCGAACACTAAACAGGGGTTCCAGCTCAACGTTGGACGCTGCAAGCTCGTGTCCGCCCTCAACGGGAGGCACGCGAATGCGGTGCTGAACCGAGTGCCCGGCGCGTGTGCAACCGGCCATTCGCGTACCGATGAATCGTGCATATGCACGATTCATCGGTACGACCCTGCCGCGCTCTGGGCTGGACCAGACGAGACGGAGCGGTCGCCGGTTTCCTCCAGCCGAGCAGATGGCGCAGTGATGTGGCAAGGACGGCCTCACTTCCACGCCTCGAGCACCAGCGCCAGCTTGAGGATGTGAAACAGGTCCGCCCGGCAGAAGGGCAGATCCACCCGGCGGGCGAGGGCTTCGGGCGGTGCCCCTCGCAACCAGGCCAACGCACAGAACCCATCCCGCGCCAGGTCCGGCGGGTCGATGTAGTTCTCTCCGAAATGCACCTGGCGTTCTTCACCCACAACCCACCAGGTTTGTTCGAGGGCCTGGAACGCGTCCCAGACCTTGGTCACCGAGTCGCGCGCATGGTCTCGCACCCGTTGGGCGAGTTCGGGGCTCAACTCGTGAAACAGCGCGATCTTGTGCCGATGCGGCGCGACGCGGAAGAAGAACGCTTTGCCGCCGCCGATGAACGGGTCCAGTTCGCCAGCGCCCTGGAAAGTCCCTGGGGCCGTCTCGCTGGCCGCACGGTTCCATGCGGCTACGAGCGCCGGCAGTGACTCGTCCAGCAACCGGGTTGCCGCCTGGGCAGTCTCCGAGTCCCCAGCCCACTCGGCCACAGCGGCGGTTGCCATCAGGGAGCTCAAATACCGGTTTGCGTGGAGGTCTCCCCGAGCGGGATCCAATCGCCAGTTCGTCTTTCGCCAGTCCTCGAAGGCGGATCGAATCTTCGGCCAAACGGCGACCACGCGCTCGCGTTGTCCGCAGCGCTCGGCGTAGCGCCAGACGGCGGCGGCGTTGCCGAAGGGATGGAACGGTCGATCGTGTCCGAGGCGCGACAACGATTCCGCCGGGACGGCGAACAGTTCGCGGCGCTCGCCGGCGTTCAGGGCGTACCAGGCTTCCCGCGAGAACGGTGGGTGTCGCGTCCATTCGAGGTCCAGTCGGGCGGCGACGGCGGCCTGCAGGGAAGGGGGCAGATGGGGCCAGGCCCAGGCCAAGGCCTCGAACAGATCGCCACTCTGCTCGAAGAAGAACTCGCGTCCGGCCAGGCCGGGCTCGATGAACAGGGGCGCCCACTCCCGGCTCAGTGCTTCTTCGACCGCCGTGACCAGGCGTGTCCGGCATTCGGCCAGCAACTCCGGACCGGCCGCGCGATGGATCGCACCGTCGACTCCGCCACCGCCGAGCAACGTGCTGTTCGCCGCGTTCACGATGGCGTCCACGGCTTGCTTCGTGATGTCGCCCTCGACG
>CAYSPU010000079.1:0-6517 GCA_964432995.1 uncultured Verrucomicrobiota bacterium | reverse complement strand
CTGGGTGGGGCTTCCGGCCAGCCTCGGAAGTCGTGCGGTCGGCTCGCTCCCCGTCGCCGGCCGGTCCTCGGCATGCGGGCCGGACTCGCCCGAGACCAAGCAGAGAATTCGACTACCCGTCAGCCAGTAGAGGCGTCGGCCGACGACCGCGACGCCCCCACGCCCGGGCCCGTGCCATTCGTTGCGCGCCCACGACGGGTTGCGCAAACCGCCGTAGGTGTCCCGGTCGCCCCAGATGGAGAACAGATTTCGTGATTCCAAGTCGAAGCCGCTGAGAGTCCCCTGGTGGACGATGAGGGCGGTGGCGCCGGCAACCTGGAAGTGCTGGCTCTCGTCCGCAGTCCCCCAGAAGTGATTCCAGGGCGGTTGCGCCCCTTGGCGATGGAAGAGCGGTTGGATGCGGTTCGCACTGAGGTCCAGTACACCGAGCGCGACCATGGGTGCGACGCCGTGATTCCAGTTACCGTAAGCGCTGCGGTGGAAGACCAGGAGTTCACCGGAAGCCGTCACGGCCGGCGGCGCGCCCACGCCTTGGCAGCCACCGATCCAGAGCACGGGCGGGGTCGACGGTTCTCCTCCCGTTTCCGCGTCCAGCACGAAGAAGCTCTGCGCCTCGCGCCGGTCCCGCAGGTACTTCGCGACGGTTTCCTGTTCTCTGCGCCACAGTTCTTCGTTGCCGCGCGCCGCGTCGCTCTTGAGCCAGGCATCGAGCTTCCGCCAATCGCGGTCATCGGCTCCGGCGTTGCGTGCGAGGAGCTGGCGGTCGCGGCTTATCCGTTGCGCCATGTTCAACGAGGGGTTGGTGCGCACGATCACGTAGCGCCGGCCGTTGCTGGTTGAGAACACGACAGGGGGATAGTCCCGGGCGGATTGCCCGGCCAACGGCAGCGAGGTCCAGCGCTCCGCGCCGGTCGCGGCTTCCAGGCAGTGCACCCGCAGGTCTTCGGCGGTCACGTAGACGCGGCCGTCGAGCACGGCGGCGGTCTGACGAATTGGAACGCCCCATTCCGCGCGCCAGCGGATGGCGCCATCCACGAGAGAGACGGCCAGGAACTGGCCCGTGCGGGTTCCGAGGTGCAGAGTGTTGTGGTCGAGTGCGGGTGCGGCGGCGAAGCCCCCGGGGGCGGCCAGGGACCAGCGGAGTTGGCCGGTCGCAGCCTCGAGGGCGTAGACGGAACCGTCCGCGCCGGCCGCCATCACGAGGCCTGCGCCCCAGGCCGGCGACTGGAGGAAGGGGGCGTCCCCCTGTCGTCGCCAGAGCAGTTCGCCCGACTCCGCGTCGAGTGCAACGATTCCTCCGGCGTGCGTGGCGATGAAGACGCGACCATCGGCCACGATGGGTTCCATGGCGGTAGCGAGTCGTTCGCCGGGGAAGTGGCGCACCCAGGCCAGGCGGAAGGGGGGTTGGATGAGGTTGGTCGAATGACCGGTATGGGCCGGTCCGCCGCCGAGCATGGGCCAGTCCGCGTGCGCCCGACCGGCCAAGCTCAGGGCCAGAACCGCAAGCAGAACCGTCCGAAGTCGGCGACGGCGACTCCGGCGGAGCAGCGAGGCGCGGTGAACAGGCGTTGCGGTCATGGGCACGACACGCAAACTCTACGCGCCGCGCTGGAAGTCGCGAACGGAAACTCTCATGAGACGTGGCATCTCAGGATGGGCGTGGGGGGGCACCTCGGGCGTGTCTCGGCACTGCCCCCGGACCGCGGCTCTTCTGAGGCGCAGCAAAACACTGTCCTCAACCCAGATTGGTGCTGCAGGTCAGAAGACCCGCGCCCCGAAGGGCTGGGCAGGCGGATTGAGGGCAGTGCCAAGCAGCGCCCGGTCACCTCTGACCGGCCCCGCGGGTGATTGACCGCCTGGTGCCTTCGTGTATCTTTCGTGCATGGCAACCAAGACCATCACGCTGGAACTGGACGCCTACGAAAGACTCCGGGCCGCGAAGAAGTCGGGTGAGTCCTTTTCGGAAGTCGTTCGGAGAGCGGAGTTTGCGGAGTCTCCGCTGACGGGAGAGAGCCTGAGGGCCTACTACCGTTCCGGCGGCAGCGGCGTGAGCGAATCCTACCTCGACTCCGTGGAAGAAGCAGTCAAGCATGACCCAGCGCCTGACAGCCCATGGGCCTGATTCTCGACACTAGCTTTGTGATACTCGCCGAGCGTGAGGCACGACGCGGAGTGTCCGCACGGGCGGATGGCTTTCTCGCCCAGCGAGCGAACGAGACGTTTTTCATCACCTTCACCGTGGTTGGGGAACTGGCGTGCGGCCAGTCTGCCAGCGCTCGCAGCGATTGGGAGCGTCTCTGCCGGCCGTATCCCGTTCTCCCATGGACGGCCGAGATTGCCTGGCGCTACGGCGAGGTTTACCGAGCTCTCTCTGTCAAAGGCCAACTGATCGGTGCCAACGACATGTGGATTGCCGCCACGGCTCTCGCCCATGGCTTCGGCTTGGTGACAAGCAACCAAGGCGAATTCAGTCGCGTGCCGGGTCTGAGGGTTGAGGGGTTCTGAGAGCCATCATGTCTTTTCAAGCGCCGGGCAGACGGTTTTAGCTTGGTTCCGACTCGCAGCCCCGCTAAGCCAGACCCATGCAATTCCCACGGAGCGGCGGCCGGTCCAAAGCGGCAGGAATGACGACACGAGGCATAGCGTTCTGGGTGATCCTGGTGGCCGCGAGTTTGATGGGCCCTCCGGCAGTCGCTCGAGCGGCGGCGCCGTTTCGCTCCGACAAGCTGGCGGAGATGGACGCGGCCATCGCCGCCGCCGTCGCGGCGCATTCCTGTCCGGGCGGCGTGCTGTGGTTTGAACGAGGCGGCGTCCGCTACCACAAGGCTTACGGCAAGCGCGCGCTCGTTCCCATCGAGGAAGGGATGACCGAGAACACCATCTTCGATGCGGCGTCGCTGACGAAGGTGGTGGCCACGACTCCGGCGGTGATGTTGTTGGTTGAGCGCGGCCGGGTGTCGTTGGATGCGCCGGTGGCCCGCTATCTGCCGGAATTCACCGGTGACGGCCGGGAGAAGGTGACCGTTCGCCACCTGCTGACGCATACGTCGGGATTGCGCCCCGGGATTTCCGCCGGCTCGGCGTGGTCCGGTTACGAGCGGGGGATCGAGCTGGCTTGCGCCGAGAAACCGACCGCACCCCCGGGATCCGCGTTCCGCTACAGCGACGTGAACTTCATCCTGCTGGGAGAGATCGTGCGTCGCGTGTCTGGCAAGAAGCTGAACGAGTTCGCCGAACGCGAGATCTACCGTCCGCTGAAGATGGTGGACACCGGTTTTCTGCCGTCGCGCCTCAAGCTGTCGCGGATCGCGCCCACGGAAAAAGAGACCAATGTTGTCCTCCGCGGCGTCGTGCACGATCCGACGGCGCGGCGGATGGGGGGTGTCGCCGGACACGCCGGGCTCTTCACGACGGCGGCGGATCTGGCGCGCTACGCCCGAATGTTCTTGAATCGCGGGCAGTTGGACCGCACCCGCCTGTTCCGGGTGGAGACGGTGCGTTTGATGACGAGCGTCCAAACGCCCGGGGGCGTGCAGGAGCGGCGCGGCCTCGGCTGGGACATCGACTCGGCCTACGCCGGCCCTCGAGGTCGGTTCTTCCCCATCGGTTCCTACGGGCACACTGGTTGGACCGGCACTTCGCTCTGGATCGATCCGTTCGCGGAGGCCTTCCTGGTTTTCCTGTCCAATCGAAACCACCCGACCGAAGACGGGAGCGTGCTGGCGCTGCGCAACCGGCTGGGGACTCTCGCCGCCGAGGCGGTTGCCGACTACAACTATGTCTATGTGCCGGGAGCGCTGCCGCGGTTGGAGGATGCCGGCGGTCGTTCGGGCGCCGCGCGCGCCGCAACCGTCCGCAACGGCGTGGATACCCTCGTCCAAAGACAGTATGCACCGCTGCGCGGGCTGCGGGTCGGCCTCATCACCAACCACACCGGCCACGACCGCGAGCGGAGTCCCACCATCGACCTGCTGCGCCAAGCCCCCGAGGTTCGGCTCACAGCGTTGTTCAGTCCGGAACACGGTATTCGTGGCGAGCAGGACGCCGACGTGGGCGACAGCGTGGACCAGCCGACGGGATTGCCGGTGCACAGCCTCTACGGGAAGAACCGCGCGCCCACGCCCGCACAACTCAAGGACTTGGACGCCCTCGTGTTCGACGTGCAGGACATCGGCTGCCGTTTCTACACCTACATCTCGACCATGGGGCTCTGCCTGGAAGCCGCGGCCAAGGCCCGAATCAAGTTCATCGTGCTCGATCGCGTGAACCCGATCAACGGCAAGGCGGTGGAAGGCCCGGTGCACCGCGGCGCGAGCACGTTTGTCGCATTTCACTCCTTGCCGCTGCGACACGGGCTGACGGTGGGCGAATTGGCGCGGCTGTTGAACAGCGAGCGCGGCTGGAAGGCGGATCTGACGGTGATACCGGTGCAGGGCTGGGAACGGGGCCAGTGGCTGGACGAGACCGGTCTGCCGTGGACGAATCCCTCGCCGAACATGCGGAACCTGACGGAGGCAACGCTCTACCCGGGGATCGGCCTGCTCGAAAGCGCGGTGTCCGTCGGGCGCGGCACCGACACGCCGTTCGAAGTGGTGGGCGCGCCCTACGTCCGCGATGTGGCATTCGCCAGGGAACTGAATCAGGCTGGCTTGCCGGGGATCCGGTTTGTGCCGATCCGGTTCACTCCGCGGGCCAGCACGTTCCAGGGGCAGGAGTGCGGCGGCGTGTACCTGGTGGTGACCGACCGCGACGCCCTGGCCGCCGTGGATGTCGGAATCCAGATCGCTCTCGCTCTCCAGCGGCTCTACCCGCAGCAGTTCGCCCTGGACAAGACGCGGCACCTGCTCGAGCACGCGCCCACGCTCGAGGCGATCCGCACCGGCAAGTCGTTGCGCGAAATCAAAGCCCTCTGGACCGAGGATCTGAACGCCTTCCGCAAGCGGCGGGAGGGCTGTCTTCTGTACAGGTAGGGCGACCTCTCCGAAGGTGGCGCGCGGAGGAGCGCGCGCCCCACCTTGCACCTCATACCCACAAGGTAGGGCGACCTCTCCGAGGGCGCCGCAAGGGAGTACGCACCTGTCAGCAAAGACCCGCCCGCAGGAACGCCCGACCAGACGAGGACAGCCCGCTGAAATCGGAGCGTTACTCCGCCGCGACACTCCCTGCGCCCGAGACGGGCGCAGCCCGCTGCCGGGCGGCGGCCGCCGCCATTTCCAGTTCACCGGTTCCGCACGAACCTCTTTCCCGGCAACTGGCGGACCAGGCGTTTCATCTCGAGCCCGAACAACGTCACGGAAACCGTCGCCGCCGGCAGGCCGCTGGCGCGGATGATCTCGTCGATCCCGCGCTCGTCGGCCTCCAGAGCGGCCAGGACGTTCTGCTCGGCGTCGGACAGGGTGACGGTGGAAAGGACGCCCGAGGCGGCGGGCGATGCCGGGCGGTTGGGCGGCGGAAAGAGATACTCGAATTCACTGAGAATGTCCTCCGCCCCTTCACACAGTTTGGCGCCCTGTTTGATCAGGTCATGACAACCCTTGCTCTGCGGCGAATCGATGCGCCCGGGCACGGCGAACAACTGGCGGCCGTGATCGACGGCCATGTTGGCGGTGATCAGCGCCCCGCTGTTGATCCCGGCCTCGATGACCACGGTGCCCAGCGTCATGCCCGACACGATCCGATTGCGAATCGGGAACGTCTGCTTGTCCGCCTTGCGCCGGAAGGGGAACTGGGTGATAACGGCCCCCTGCTTCGCGATGCGCTCGTACAACTGCGCGTTCTCCGGTGGGAAAACGTAGTCCAACCCGTTGCCGAGCACGGCGATGGTCCGTCCCTTGGCCTGGAGGGCGCCCTGGTGGGCGGCGGTATCGACTCCGCGGGCGCCGCCGCTGACGACGGTGACGCCGGCATAGGCGAGTTGGTAGGAGAGGCGTCGGGCGGTCTCGATGCCGTAGTGACTGGCCAGACGGGAGCCGACCATCGCCACGCCGCCCCGGTCGCGCTCACTCAGTTGGCCGCGGACATAGAGCACAATCGGCGGATCGTAAATCTCCCGCAGCAACGGAGGGTATTCGGCATCCGCCGGAATCAGAACGTGGCAGCCATAGTCGCGAATGCGCTCGAGTTCGGCCGCGAGGTCGACGCTCTGTTCCCAGCCGGCGATGGCCGTGGCTGTTTCCTCGCCAATCCCCGCCACGCGGAGCAACTCCTGACGGGAAGCGCGCAAGATGGCGGGCGCCTCTCCGAAATGATCGAGTAACTGGCGGACCCGGACGGGGCCGACATGCTCGATGAGGTTCAGAGCAACCAACGCTTCCTTGGCGTCCACGCGGCTGAGGTTAGGAAGAACGCCACGGGGAGGCAAGCGAGAGTTGGCCGGGACGAAGCAGCCGTGCACCCGGGGCTGTGTCTCTTCCTGTTCCCCCCTGGATTCATGAAGATCCCCTCCCACCTGTTGCCACCCCCTGGGACCAGGGCGGTCGAGGTTCATTGCATCCCGACGGGACGCGGTTTCTCGAAG
>CAYSPU010000078.1:0-22350 GCA_964432995.1 uncultured Verrucomicrobiota bacterium | reverse complement strand
ACGCCATTCATGGGATCGTGACATTTGGCATGAAAAGGACCGACACCGTGGACTCAGGTTCTCTTTCCAGGACCATTGGCGTTCGACCAGCAACGCCAGACGTTCCTCAGAATCCAATCTGAGGACGTTGGCCTGCTGGCGTTGTTCTTCCAGCCCTTGGGCCATGCCTTCCAAGCGCAGGGACCGCAGTTTTTCGAGGGTTTGTGAGTAGAGCATTTAGGGGTGTTGGGGTGGAGGGTTGTAGTAGTCCTTGCCCCGTACGTTGGCGTGGTTGGGGCTGTTGAGGGGCAGCTCCTGCTCCAACGGTTGCGTCTCCAATTGATGATCGAGGATCGATTGGATGCTCCGATAGGTGCAGGTGCCAAAGTGCAGGGCGCGGCGAGCGGCCGCCTCCAGACGGGCGTCGCCGGCGCCTTTGCCCAGGCGCATAATGCCCATCACCGAGCGGTAGCCCATTTCGGGGTGCGGCCGGCTGCGCAGGATGTGTTCGACGAGCTTGGCGCAGCACGGACCGGCTTTGCCGGCCCAGTGGATCAACCGGCTGGGCGTCCACTGCAGATATTTTTGATGAGCCTTGGGCCGATGCTCCTCGAGGGTGGTAAACGTGCCGGGTTGAAAACTGCGCACGTGGGCCGCCACCCGCTTGGTCTCTGGGTCGGCGCGGCCGGGCAGGAATAATCACAGTGCCGCAGTGCGCCGCCATCTGCCGATATTCCTGCCACAACAAACGCAGCGTGATGCCTTTACGCCGCAGTTCCTGATGCACCTGCGCCCACTCTGGCGCAGGCTGTGGCACCGCCGGCGTCGGTTCCGCCACGCCCAACAATCGTTCCAGGATTTGTTCCTCGGTCCATTCCTCGGGAAGGGGCCAGGGCAGGTGGGCGGCCTCGGCCCGCTGGAGGTAGTCCCCAACCGTACTGGCCGCAACGGCGCATCTGCGGGCGATTTCCCGAACCGACAGCTTGTGCTCGTATTTGAGTCGCAGGATTTCTTTGATCTGACGCATGGATTTGGGTTGGCGTGCCATTGGTTGCCTTTTTCGGTTTGAAAAAGGGCCAACGGTGCCGACTTATCCACCGTCGCTCCAGCTCCTCCTGTGAATAATCCGATCCATTTCGGACAGCATTCCGGGTTCCCGGAAAACTGTCCGATTTCAAATCGGAATCACTGTCCGATTTGCCCCGGATTACGCAATCAGAAGACCACGCGCGGGATGCAGAGCTACCTGAATGGGCTGGGCGAGGGGTTTCATTTGTTCGCCCTCGAGTGGACCCCCGAGAAGTACGTGTTCTTCGCTGATGGCTACCGGTTCTACGAGGTCACCAGCGGCAATTCGCACACCGAGGAGTACCTGATCCTGAGCATGGGAATTCCCTTGGAGGTCAAGGACACGGTGTTCCCGGATGTGTTCGTCGTGGATTACGTGAAGGTGTACAGGAAGAAATCGGGTGACAGAGTCAGGACAACCAAGTAGATGAAACCAAACCGAACATACCGCGGACGCAATATGAACCGTCGAAGCTTCCTGCAACAGAGCGGCCTCGGATGTGCCGCGATCGCCCTGACAAGACTCCCGGCCTTTGCCGCCGAACTGTCCGACCAGAGGAAGAGGGTCGGGCTCATCGGCAGCGGGTGGTATGGGAAAGTGGATCTCTTGCGTTTGATCCAAGTTGCGCCGGTCGAGGTGGTCTCGCTCTGCGACGTCGACAAACGAATGTTGGCTGAGGCCGCGGACCTGGTGGCAGAACGCCAGCTATCGAAGAGAAGGCCACGGACCTATGGCGATTACCGGGAGATGCTCAAGGAGAAAGACCTCGACGTGGTGCTGATCGCCACCCCGGATCACTGGCATGCGCTGCCGATGATCGCCGCGGCGGAGGCGGGCGCCGACATCTATGTGCAGAAACCGATTGGCGTCGACGTGATCGAATGCCAGGCCATGGTCGCAGCAGCGCGCAAGCATGGCCGCGTGGTCCAGGTGGGCACCCAGCGCCGCAGCACGCCGCACTTGTTCGAGGCGCGAGAATTGATCGCGGAAGGCCGCCTGGGCCGGATTGGGCTCGTCGAAACCTATTGCTATGGCCGCCGCGGCATCAGCAACCCGCCCGACGAAGCGCCACCGGAACATCTCGACTACGAGATGTGGACCGGCCCGGCACCGATGCGCCCGTTCAACCGCACGATCCATCCCCGGAGTTGGCGCGACTACATGGAATACGGCAACGGCACCATCGGAGACATGGGCATTCACATGGTGGATATGGTGCGCTGGATGATGAACCTGGGTTGGCCCAAGCGGGTTTGCTCCACCGGCGGCAACTATTTCCACAAAGAGGGCAAGCCCAACATCCCAGATATGCAGAACGCCACGTTCGATTACGGCGATCTCCAAGTCACCTGGCAGCATCGCCACTTCGGTGAGCAACCAGACCCGAAATACTGGTGGGGCGCCAATTTCTATGGCGAAAAAGCCACACTCAAGGCCAGCGTGTTCCTGTTCGATTTTGTTCCGCTAGGCGGCGGCGCTCCCATTCATCGGGAATGGAATGACCCGAAAGCCAAGTACCCGGTCGACAGCGGGGAATACCCGGAAGACAAAACGGAGAAAGGGATCGAGTATCACGTGGCCCCGGCCGTCCGCGAACACATGAAGGACCTCCTTCAATGCACCGCCAGCCGGGGGCGTCCCCGGGCGGACATTGCCGAGGGGAGCATCTCCACCAGCATGTGCGTGCTGGCAAACCTCTCGCTGCAATTGAAGCGGTCGCTGGCTTGGGACGAGGCCAAGGGCCGGGTGGTGGATGACGAGGAGGCCAATCGGCTATTGGCGCGCCCCTACCGAGCCCCCTGGCGCCATCCAACGCCGAATTCGGCCTGATGCCATGAGGCCGTTGTACGAGCCGCAGGAAACCGGCGCCTCACGTGACGCCCACAATCCCGAGGCGGCCTTCGCCATCCGCGATGCTCGAGCCGTCCGCCTAATTGGTCCCGGCCCAGGCAATGGTAGATGACTTCCTGCCAAGCCTGAGAACGGATCTCGTGCTCCAGTACACGGTTCAGGGTCTCCCGAAGCGGGCTCCCCTGCGGGATCGCGATAGCGTAGTCCTGCCGGGCAAACGTGGTGGGCAGGATGGTAACGGTGCCGGCCGATTTCTCTTTCGCGATGTATTTCAGGATGGGCGCGTCATAGACCACCGCATCGGCGCGCCCGTCCATGAGTGCCTGCAGGGCACTGAGAACGTCGGGATGACTTTGATAGGTGATCTGGTGGCCCTTGAGATACTGCTCGCCGGTGCTGCCGGCCACCGTGGCCACGCGCACGCCGGGCAAGTCTCCCGGTCCGCGGATAGGCGAACCGATCTGACTGACCGTCAGGGCTGACGTGATCGCCGCGGTGAAACTCGAGATGATAATGATGGCCGCGAACATCCAGATCAACCCGACGACCCGGCCAGCAAGCGTCCGCGGCGCCTTGTCGCCGTAACCGACAGTGGTCATCGTGACCGCCGGCCACCAGAAACCGGAGGCGATTCCTTCGAGGGGTTTGCCCCCAAACTGCTCGCTGTTCCTGCGCCGCTCAGACAGCCAGACCCAAAAGCCCACGCTCATCAACAAGAGCACCAGCAGTCCAGCGACCGCCAGAAACTCCCAGGACAGGACGCGCCGCAGAGCCGCCAGCCAGGGTTTGCCGGCCGCCGCCCAGAACAACAGCCCGAAGCCCAGCAGCCACAAGCAACGTTGCAGACGTCCAGAAAACGCTCCTTCGAATGCCCCGGCAAGTTTCGAATCGGCACGTTCGTCGTCGCTGCTTGGTGATCCGGGGTCGCATCTGGCCCCATTCGTTTCCGAGGCAGGGCCTTGGTGACCATCATTGGTTTTGCAGCCGCGAGAATGCGCAGGAGCGGCCCGCCTCAACAAGCCCCGGGCCGCTACCGTCAGGTTCCCTGCGAGCGGATTCCCCTAGCCTACCTTTGTGCGTATTTTGCGCTTCTTCGCGGCTACCACTTCACAGCGCAGGAGTCCCGACACAGTTTTTCTTCGTTTCCCCTTGAACATTCTTCCGATCGGAGAGAGTGATAACGAAAGAACTGCCCCCACGAGCCGCCGACTTCGACTCGAAGTCTGCGGCCCGCGCGCAGCAATGCCTTTACTGGTCTCGTTAGAACAAGGGGCGAGTCCGGCGAGGGCGATCGGTGCGCTCCCGCCCCGGGAACATCAAGGCAGACAACTCATAGAAAAAACCGAACGATGAAGACTCCAGCGTTTCTTCCCCAGAAGGCGTTGGCCCGGATCCGCGCCGTCGCGCTGATCCTTGGCTTCCTGGTTCCTTCGATTATTGCCTCGGCCATGTCCGTGGATTTGCGGGCGCCGATCGGCGGTGAAGTGTATGTCTCGGGGGACACGATGCGGATTGAATGGGTCTGCCACTTCGATCCCGGCGAGTCAGCGGACAACCTCAACCTACAGTACGCCTGGGCGGGCCGCTCCACCTACCGCTATATCGGATCCACGCTCAGTTCCGAGATCGCCCGAGGCACCTTTAACTGGACAGCGCCGACGGTGTCGGAGGTCTCCTACCTTCGGATCAAGGTGGGGCTCTATCGCGAGGACGGCCGCGAGCTGGCCTGCGACACCAGCTACACGGTCACCATCCTCCCCAGCGCCAGCACGCCGTCGATCTACCTGGTCGACCCCCAGCCGCCCCGATCGGGCGCGATGGCCCTCCGGGGTGGAGCGCCGTATGAAATTCGCTGGGAGACAACCGGATGCGTCAGCCCGCACACCACGGTGCCGATGACCATCGAGTTATGCGCCAGCGGTTTTCTGGGTGACTGGACGGAAGTGGCGACGGTGAATCCGTGCACTATCGATCACTACGCCTGGACCGTGCCCGAGATCGCGACGACGCATGCTTACCTGCGGCTGCGCTGGGGCAGCCTGGATCAGAGCTCCACGCTCTACCCGTTCGCCATCTACTTGACCGGGCCACCCAACGCTGCTCCGGTGGCGAACGCCGGCGAGGAGTTTCGTATCGCTGAACTGGCGACGGCCTATCTCGACGGCGGCGAAAGCTCGGATCCGGAAGGTGGCGCTCTGCGCTATGCCTGGAGCCGCGCAGATGGGTTGGTGGCCGGCTATCCTACCACGCTGGTGAATGGGGAGACGGCCACACCACACTTCACCACCCCGGAGGCGGGAGACGAACCGAAGACGCTCACGTTTCAGTTGACCGTGACCGATCCGCTCGGCGCAACTGACACAGACTTCGTGAACGTGCACGTGGTCCCGGGGGTGCCCGTCTCGACTGGATTTTCGCCCGCTTCCGGATGGTTCAAGACCCCGGTAACCCTTACGGGAAGAGCCCTCGGCGGGTGCACGATCTCGATGCACGGTGTTGTGGTGGCAACCGTCCCGGACTCGATGCATGACCGGTTCACCTTCTACTTGCCAGACTTGCCGCTGGGGCCCTCGGCATTGACCATCTCGAATTTCGCCGGTTCGATTACCACGCCCTCTGCGTTCGAGGTGTTGCCGGTGCCCTACCAGTGGGATTGGGGCTTCTCGTTTCACAACCCGGGCGGCTATCTGATGGGGTGGGGCGACTACGAGCGCGCTTTTGGGGACGCCGTCAACTCCCTGCTCTGCTGTGAATACGAAGACCTGTTCTGCACCCGGAGGTGTCACGATTACCTGGCGCAGCTCATTTGGGACGGCTTCGCCCACGAGATGGCGATGCCGGGCTCTTGCTGGGGCATGTCGGTGGCCAGCCTGAAGTACTCCTACGCGGATTGGCCGCTGGCTCCCGGTGAAACGGTGCGGGCACAGTGGTTCAACCTCGATCCGGAAAACGAGCTCACGCGGAACATCAAGGCCCTTCACCTCAGCCAACTCAGCGCCGAGACCATCGGATATCTGGTCGACCACATTGGCGACAACCCGGCCACCGTGTTGGGGCAGGTCATCGCCGACTTGGACGCCGGGACCCCCGGGGTGTTGTCCATCCAGAGAGTCGCGGCGGGCATGGATGTGATGGATCTGCAGGGTCATGCCCTGGTACCGGTCCACTACGAGGAGGTCTCACCCGGCCTGACCCGGGTCTATGTCTATGACAGCAACCGCGAAAGCTGGTCCGACAGCCGCGATAACGACGATCCCTCCACGTTCACGACCCTGACCACGTGGGAGAGTTACCCCTACCTCACCGTTGACACGGACGGCGTGCAAACGTGGCAGTTCGAGATGGTCGACGGCACCCTCTATAATGGGGATAACCGTCTCCACATCAGCGTGCGCGTGGGAGACAGTGAGATGACCGTGCCGTTTTCGGGCCTCTTCTATTTCCCGCGCAGCGCCGCTGTTCGCAGCCACTACACCTTTCCGACGAGTCTCCCGGGCATCCTCATGATCCTGGGCGGTTCGGCCGATGGCAGCGCTCGAGATGCCACCGGCGACTCCGTCGGTTACGACGCCGACGGCAGCCTGCTGTTCGACATCCCGGGCGCCGTGCCGCTGATGCCGCATGGGGAGGCTTCGTTCCGCCAGCATGAGGCCTACCTCCTTCCGAACGGCGATTACACCGTCCGGTTGCGCGGCAACGACTCCGGCGAATACCACTGGCGGGCACTCAATCAGCACTTTGCTGCCGTGCTCGACGGCGTCCCTTGCCTGCCCGGCCGCGAAGACATTGTCCGCTTCAGCCCGTCGTGCAACTCCCTCAGCTTGAGCCCCGCCACGGGCAAGGCCACCTACGGCGTACAGTTGCTGACTTCCGCCACGGAGAACAACATCCTGTATCGACGCAAATTCGAACTGCACAACCTCAGCCTGAAGGTCGGACAAGAGGCAGCCTTTCGCGTCCGGCCCGACCGCAAATCCATCGCCCTGCTCAACGCCGGTGCCGACGTGCTCTCCATCGACGCCCTGCTCAGCCAGGTGCAGCTTAGCCCGCAACCCGAACCGCCGGACCTGCCGGCGCCCGAAGAAGTCACCCTCGTAGCCCAGCAGATCACCCTTCCCCCAGGCAGCACCACGGTCCTTACCCCGACGGACTGGTTCGCTCTGCCCGCCTCGGCATTGGCCGCAGACACGGTGCCGGACACGGATGGCGACGGGTTGGATGATGAATTGGAAGCGCTCCTGGGAACCAGTGCCGGCTTCGGGGACTCGGATCAAGACCTGATGCCGGACGGCTGGGAGTATTGGAACGGGTTGGATCCGCTGAAAGCCGAGGATGCTGCCGAAGACGCCGACCAGGACGGCGCCAACAACCGGACGGAGTACGAGAAGGGCACCAATCCCTGGGATCGAATCTCTGTTCCGGATGACCCTCGCCCCGACCTGCTGTTGAAGCGCGATCCGGAGGTGCCGGCGGCGGCCGGCACCGGCGAGATCATTGAACTGACTTGGACGGTCGAGAATGTCGGCGCGGGGTCGGCTCAAGCGCTGTGGGAAGACCGAGTCTTCCTCTCGTATGATTCCATGTATGACGAGCAGGATATCGTCTTGGCGTCCGTGAAACGCGCCGACCCCCTGGCTCCCGGCGAGTTCTACCGTGTGACCACGAATCCGCAGGTGCCCGCAACGGCGTTCCCATTCGAGTATTTCCTGATTCTCGTGATCGACGCCGACAACGCCCTGGCGGAGCGGCGTGAATGGAACAATCAGGATTTCAGATTGATCCGCATCGACACTCCGAACCTGGTGCCCGTCGCACTGCAGGCGCCGGAGGTCTTCGTCACCCAGGACACCTGCACGGTGAGCTGGATCACGGAAAACAAGGGAATGGGCGACGCCGCACCGCAGTGGCTCTCCTGCCTGTATCTGTCCGAAGACGATATCATCGACGCCAACGACCTCCTGCTCACCTCCGGGTTCCCTTTGGAGCGCCTCGCCCCGGGCGCAAAGTGTGAAGTGTCTCAATCCTTCACGATGCCGTATATCTCCAAGGGCTCCTACCGGCTTATCCTTCGCGTCAACTGCAACGGCCAACTGCACGAGACGAGTTTGGAGGACAACCTCCTGCTGGGGAACGTGGAGGTGCGCGCGCCCAACCTGGTGCCGACACAACTTCTGGCCCCGGCGATCCTCGCGAATGGGCAGGAGTATCAGGTGGAATGGGAAGTGGAAAACCAAGGGTCGGGAGAGGCGGTGCGCGGCTGGATCACTCGGCTCCTGCTCTCCGAGGACACCCAAGTGGATGCCACGGACGTTGTGATCACCTCCCAACCGACGACGGGGCCGCTTCCGGCTGGGGAGAGAGTCTGGAGCGCTTCCAAGTTTGTCTTCCCGGAGGGAATGGAAATCGGTTCCGCTCGTTACTACCTGCTCCAGGTCGATCCGCCGGACAGTCAGGTGGCCGAGTCTCGGGAGGATGACAACCTCCTGGTCCGCAGCTATCTGGCGGCTGTGACCGCGCAGACGGGAGTGGTGCCGCCCAACTCCTCCGCGCGGGTTGAGCTGCGAGAGAACCCTGAGGACCTGAACGACATGGGGGTGCAGGTGATGAACCTCAGCCCCCAGCAATCGTCCGAGGTCACGCTCTCCTACGAGGCCGCGAACCCGCCGGGGGCCATTCAGCCCGGCTACGAACTCCTGGACGGTACAATAGGAGTGTCCATGCCCTCGCTGGCGAATGGCGAGTTCGTGATGCTCGTGGTCCGCGATTACGGTCATCTGGTTGGCGAAGACAATCCCTTCGAAGTGCGGCCTCTCCGCATCATGAGGCGCGTCGATTTCCCTCTGGAGACCACCGGCGCGCTCTGGCAGCCCGCGGGGCGCTTGCACGGAACCATGGGTGGTATTCGGTTCACCCCGGCCCCCCACCAGCGGATCGCCGATGCCCCGCTGGACTACCTCGGCCAACGGGGCCATGCCCCGGACCAACGCTACGTCTGGGCCGTCGTCGATCACGCAAGCGATTTCGCCATCGGTTACCCAACCAGCCCAGTACAACCCGTGGTCACCTCCGCCGTGCTGTTGGGCGGCGGTCGTTTGCGCCTGGAGGCCGCCGCCACCGCCGGAGTCGTCCTGCGGGTCGAAAGCACGGCCGCGTTGGAAGGCGGCACCTGGGTGGCCGAACCGTTCTATGAGGAACCAACCGGAGGACAACCGCTGTCGCAACTGACGAGTGCCGGCGGATTCGTCCCCCTCCACCTTGAACCCAACGGCACCGCGCGATTCTACCGGCTGCTGGCGGAGTGAAGGTCGGTCGGAACCGCCTCCGCCACCACGGGCGCACCGCAAGACACCGATGAACGACAGATCACGAGGCCGACAATCGATCTCCGGCAGCTTCCGCGCCGGACTGGCTTGGCTCGCGGCGGCTCAGTTCGGCCTTGCCGCCGCGGCGCTGCCTGGTCCGGATCAGGCACTCCTCAGTGACGCGGACGGCACCATGGAGCACGTTGTCTGCGTGGTGAACAGCGCTCGCCGCGCCCTCCTTCACAACTCCGAGCTGGTCACCCGGATTCTCAATGCGTTGCCGGACCGGGTCCGCGTGACTCTGCTCACGAACGATCGCGAGGCCTTCACCCTCCCCAGGGAGCGCTCACCGGGCCGCGTTCGTTTCGCACACCTCCCCCGGGAAGCGGACTTCACCATCTGGCCGCAGGATCCGTTCCTCGTCCTGAACGGCGCCACCGGCACCTCCATTCTCCAGAGCGCCAACTTCCCGCGCGCCGACGACGATCGCCTGACGGCATCGCTTTCCTCCGCGCTGGGATGGCAGCCGCGGCCATCGCCCCTGGCATTCCAAGGTGGCAACCTGGTCGCCAACGCGCGCCACGTTTTCGTCGGCGCCGACACCATCCGGCTGAACGCGCTTCGGCTGGGGGTTTCCGACGAAGCAACGGCAAGCATGTTCGAGCGGGAACTCGGCAAACCGGTGCTGGTGCTGGGCCCCGTTCCGCAACCCGTGGGGCATATCGACATGATCGTCACCCCCCTGGGACGAGGCTTCGTCGTCGTGGCCGACGCGCGTTGGGGTGTTCGCTTGGCTCGTCAACTGATAGCCGACGACAGCACCGCCGCACGGCAGTTTGAGCGGAGAATCGGCGAGCGGTTTGATGACTGGCGGAGTCGATCGGGACCGAATGCCCTTGCGGGCCCATTGCGGCCACCTTCCTTTGAGGACGCCATCGCGGCTTCCGGGCGGTTGGCACCGCACCTCGATGGCTTGGCCGATGGCTTGGCCGCTCACGGATACGTCGTGCGCCGGGTGCCTTTCCTGGGATCGCCCGTGGTTGCGCAGGAGGCTCCGCCCTCGTCCATCGCGCGCGCCGGCGGGGAACTGCCTGCCCGGTCGCCCGGGTTCCCCTGTATCACGTACGGCAACGTGCTCCTGGAAGAAATCGGAGAAGAGCGCGTCGTGTATCTCCCCCAATATGGATGGGCGGGAATGGATGCCGCGGGGCGTGCGGCCTGGGAGGCGCTCGGCTGCCGCGTCGTGCCAGTCACCGGTCTCCTGGACAGCGCCATGCACGGAGGCAGCTTGCGCTGCTGTGTCAAGGTTCTTCGCCGTCGGCGAGGAACTGAGTCGCCCATACAACGATTTCAAGACACCTCAACCGCAACCATGTCCCGTCTGCAATCCCAGCCGCACCTCGATGCTGATCCGCCTGCACGGTGCGCAGACGGGCGTCGTGCGTCACCAGCAGGTTCTCCGCGCGACCTTTCGGCCGACCCCAAACACGCTGCCCGGCTGGCAGACCCGAAGCGTGGTTGCCGCGCCTGCGATGCCACGGCCGGTTACGTCCCCATCGCCACGCGGCAGGGTTGTTTTGGAAGAGGCCTGCAGTGCCAGGGTCGCCTCGCCGGGGCCGCCATCCCCTGTCGTTCGATGTTGGTGCATTCCGGCGGACCTCATCCCGCGAGGAACTCAGCCTGGCAGGGGGCGGAAATGCTCTTTCAGCCGCTTCTGGCGGTATCGGAAAATGCGCTCCACATCCCGGCGCACGAAGAGCCAGTGGATCAGCGCCCCGCCGCGCGGGCGGTAGCGGACGCGGTCGCCGCAGAGCGTCCCGCCGTCATGCGGCTCGAACGTGTGGGTGTGGTGCCAGAGGGTGTAGGGGCCGCGCAATTGAATGTCCACAAACCGGTGAGGCGGCTGCCACTCGGCGATTTCCGTGCGCCAGCGGACGGGAATCCCATGCACGCGGATTCGGTAGTCAATCAGCGTGCCCGACCGCATTTCGATGGGCGCGGGCGTCAGCACTTCGAACTTCAGCCACGAGGGCGTGATGGTTTCCAGGTTCCGCGCTTCGGCGAAGAACGGAAACACTTCGTCGAGCGGGCGCGGTACCCAGAGCTCGGTATGGAGCGTGAACTCCTTCATGGGCGGCGCGCCGTGTTCACCATTTGGTCTTGATGCCGCAGGCTCGCGCAAGGCACCAGCCGCGGAGAGCTTCAGCCAATACGAAGACCCCCGCCGCCGCCAGCCCAACGGCCAGCCAGATGGACTCTCGAAGGCTGAACGCGGCGACGGCGAGCAGAGCCAAGCCCATCAGGCCGCGCACCAGCCGGCCCCGGCGATCAATGTTGGGGGCGAAGAGGCGTTTCATCGTTTGACCTTGCGTGCCGGCTGACGCAAGCGGTCCAACGCCAGACCGAGCTGAACCAGGTCCTCGGCGAGGATCGCGCCCAGCCGCTGCAACACCTCGCGGTAGGCGGGCATGGCGCGACCGCCCACCAGCAGCGCCGTCTCCTCCGGCAGAGCTTCGCGCAGCAGTGTCAACTCGCCCGGCAGGTTCGCGTCGTCCTCGGGATACACGAGGCTCAAGGCGACCGCCCGCGCCCGCTTCTGCCGCGCGGCGCCGGCGATTTCCGCGGCGGGCAGGCTGGCGCCCAGACCGGTCACGTGCCAACCCAAGTTCGCGGCCAACGCGCCCACCAGCAGCGCGCCCAACTCGTGGAGCTGCCCGACGGGCGTCGCCACCACCAGGGCGGGCGCGCCTGCGCCGCCGCCGAAGGGCTTCGCCAGGTTGCCCAGCAAAGCGCGGATGCGTCCCGTGGCGAAGTGCTCGTGGGCGGCGGTGATCTCGCCTTCGCGCCAAAGGTCGCCCAGGGTCTGCGTCAGGGGAGCGACCAGCCGATGAAGCACCCCTTGCGCGCCCAGCGCCGTCGCGGCGCGCTGGAGCGTGTCGTCCAGGGCGCGCCCGTCGAGGGATCGCACCGAGGTCAGGCACCCGTCCAGCAAGGCGTCGGGCGCGGGCGTGGCTGCGGCCAAGCGCGGCGCCGAAAGCTGCAGGCCGGGGGCGTTGACGCCCAGCGCCCGAAGCTCGTCGTTCGAGAGCCGCGCCATCTGGCTGATGTTGTGCCCTGCTCGGGTGACATCCCTCAAGAGGCTCAGCCGCTCGAGGTCACTTTGGGAATAGAGACGATGGTTGGTCGGGGTACGCTTCGGCGCGACCGCCCGGTAGCGCTGTTCCCAGATCCGAATGACATGGGTAGTCAGGCCGGTCAGGCGTGCGGCCAACTGGATCGGATAATGCGCCTCAGTCATATCATTAACAAGAATTCTACAAACCAACCTCGGCGGCAAGGGAAAAATGCCGGAACGCGCCAGAAACCCTCATAATACAGGACTACATCAGGGCCAGAAAAAAATCGAACGGCCAGTCCTTGACACTCTACAGATCTTATACAATCTTTCGACATGCTCAGCGGCCGACGGTTGGCGGTTGAGCGCGACAACGAAACAACTCAACGAGAACCAGGACATGAAAAAGAACCGCATTCTGACTGTGACCGCGCTCGCCGCGGCCCTCACCCTAACCCCCAGCCTGATCGCCGGTGACTGTGCTGCCAGCAAGAGCGCCTCGGCCAGCACTTGCACGGCGGGCAAAGACATCGTGGCCGTCGCCTCGGGCGCGGAGAACTTCAAGACCCTCGTGGCCGCGGTGAATGCCGCGGGCTTGGTGGAGACGCTGCAAACCAAAGGGCCGTTCACGGTCTTTGCGCCGACGGACGAGGCGTTTGCCAAGTTGCCCGCCGGCACGGTGGAAGACCTGCTCAAACCGGAGAACAAGGCCAAGCTGGCCGCCATCCTCAAGTATCACGTCGTGCCTGGCAAAGTTCTGGCGGCGGACGTGAAGACGATGGAGGCCAAGACCGCCCAGGGCCAGAGCGTGAAGCTTAGGGTGTCCGACGGGGGCGTGACGGTGGACAACGCCAAGGTCATCAAGACGGACCTCCTTGCCGAGAACGGCGTGATTCACGTCATTGACGCCGTGATCCTGCCGAAATCCTGATGAAAACCATCGGCGGGGGCGGAGGCCCGAAAGGCCTCCGCCTCGCCAAGTGCCGACCAACCACCCACACCAAGTGACCACCCTATCCATCGCGTATTTCTCCGGTTCGGGGCACACCGCTGTGATGGCGGAGGCCGTTGCCCGCGGGGCTCGTTCCGTGCCTGGCACCCACGTTCACGTCCTGGCCATCGAGGGCAAAGACATTCTTGACGGACGCTTCAAGAACGATGCCTTGCTGGAGCGACTCGACGCCAGCGACGCGATCATCTTTGGCTCGCCCACCTACATGGGCGGACCGGCGGCGCAGTTCAAGGCGTTCGCCGACGCTTCGGCCGAGCGCTGGTTCAAAGCCGAGTGGCGCGACAAACTCGCCGCCGGTTTCACTGTGTCCGGCGGCCCGAGCGGTGACAAGCTGAGCACCTTGCACTACTTCTTCACCCTGGCGATGCAGCATGGCATGATGTGGGTTGGGTTGGCGGAATTGCCGTTCAACGACAAGGGCCTCAACCGTCTCAGCAGCTACAGCGGCGTCATGGGCCAGGCGATGAACGAACCGCCCGAAATCGCTCCGAACGAAGCCGACCAACTCACGGGTGAAAGCCTGGGCCGGCGCGTCGCCGAATCCGCGGCGCGCTGGAAACGCGGCGCTGCCTGAAACGGGAGAGCAACGGGCCCAGGCGATGAAGACGGAATCGTACGAACATCAGACCCACGATGAAAGACACGACAGAACTCACCGGGAAAAAGGCCCCCGCATTCAAGGCCCCCGTGAGCGGCGGCAGCTACGGAGAAGACGGCACCATTTCCCTTGCCGACCTCAAAGGGCAGACGGTGGTGCTTTATTTTTATCCGAAAGACGACACCCCGGGCTGCACCGCACAAGCCTGCGCCCTGCGCGACGGGTGGAGTCGCATCCAGAAAAAAGCCGCGGTCTTCGGCGTCAGCGTGGACCCGCTGAAAAGCCACGCCAGGTTCATCAAAAAACACAACCTGCCCTTCCCGCTCATCAGCGATGAAACGAAAGAGATCGTGCAAGCCTACGGCGTATGGGTGGAGAAATCCATGTATGGCAAGAAGTACCTGGGCACGGAGCGCAGCACCGTCATCATCGGCCCGGACGGCAAGGTGAAAGCCGTGCTGCGCAAAGTGCAACCCGCGGAGCACCTCGATCTCGTGCTCAAAGCGCTGGGCTGAGCCCCGCGGTCGCATGGACCTGCATCGCAAACTCCGAATCCTCGCCGCCGCGCAAGAGATGACCGCATGACCGCAAAACGCATCCTGATCACGGGGGCAACCGGCTACGTTGGCGGCCGGTTGTTGCCGCTGCTGGTGGAAGATGGCTGGCGTGTGCGGTGCTTGGCGCGGCAGCCAGAACGGCTGTCGTCGCGCGTGCCGGCGGGGGTCGAGGTCGTTCCCGGGGATGTGCTCGATGCCGCATCGCTGTCCGCGGCCCTGCAGGGCGTTGAAGCGGCTTACTACTTGGTTCATTCCATGGGGGCGACGGGCGATTTTGAAGAACAGGATCGCGTCGCGGCGGACAATTTCGCCAGCGCCGCCGCTGCTGCGGGCGTTCAACGGATCGTTTATCTCGGCGGCCTGGGCGAGGACGAGGCGGAGTTGTCGGCGCACCTCCGCAGCCGGCACGAGGTGGGGGAGCGGTTGCGCGCCCACGGCGTGCCGGTGATCGAATTCCGCGCCTCCATCATCATCGGGTCGGGCAGCCTTTCGTTTGAGATGATCCGCGCGTTGGTGGAGCGGTTGCCGATGATGGTGACGCCGCGGTGGGTGCGGGTCACGGCCCAACCCATCGCCATTGGCGACGTGCTCGCCTATTTGCGTGCGGCGCTCACGGTCGAGACCGGCAATCGCAGCTGGACCATCGAGATCGGCGGGCCGGACCGGGTTTCTTACGGCGACCTGATGCGCGAATACGCGTGGCAACGCGGGCTGCGACGATGGATGATTCCCGTGCCCCTGCTGACGCCGCGTCTCTCGAGCCTTTGGCTGGGGCTGGTGACGCCGTTGTATGCGCGGGTGGGACGCAAGTTGATTGACAGCCTGCGTCACCCCACGGTGGTGCGGGACGATTCGGCGCAACGCCTGTTTGCCATCCGACGGATCGGCGTCCGGGAGGCCATTGCGAGCGCGCTCCGGAACGAGGATGCGGACTATGCCGCGACCCGGTGGTCGGACGCATTGTCCGCCGCCGGCACACCCCGGCAGTGGGGAGGAGCACGCTTCGGCAACCGGCTGGTGGACTCGCGCTTGATGACTGTGGCGGCCGAACCGGACACCCTGTTCGCGGCGGTGGAGCGCATCGGCGGCGCGACGGGCTGGTATTACGCCAACTGGCTCTGGACTGTGCGCGGCTGGCTGGACCTGCTGTCGGGCGGGGTCGGGATGCGCCGGGGGCGTCGTGACCCTGCGCGCCTGCGGACGGGCGACACGCTGGACTGCTGGCGCGTCGAGAGCATCGAGGCGGGCAAACGGTTGCGCCTGGCCGCCGAGATGAAACTGCCGGGGCGGGCCTGGCTGGAATTCGAGGTGCGGTCGGACGATGGCAAAGCCCGGCTGCGTCAGACTGCCACGTTTGACCCGCTCGGGCTGTGGGGGCTGGCATATTGGTGTGCCGTGTGGCCGTTGCACCAACTGGTGTTTGCGGGCATGCTGCGCGGACTCGCGACCGCGGCGGAGACGAGCGCATGATGATGTGCGAGCACACCTTCGAGGCGCGTGACGGCAGCACGCTCGCCCGCGACACCGTGCGCTACGACGTGCCGTTCGAGAGGCTGGTGCATCGCTGGCTGGTGCGACCGGACATCGAAAGGACATCTCCGTTTCGTGCCCAGGCATTGCGAAGACGCTTTGCCACGGAACCACCGACTGCCCCATGAGCACTTCCGCTCCTGATTTCATGCGACCCGCACGCCGCTGGCTGGCCCTCGGCGGCTGGCTGCTGCTCTGTTTCGCGGCGGCGGCATTTGGCAGTTTGTTCATGCCGGGCGAGTGGTATGCCTCGTTGCAGAAGCCATCATGGAATCCGCCCGGCTGGGTGTTTGGCCCGGTGTGGACGGCGCTCTACACGCTGATGGCGGTAGCCGCGTGGCTGGTATGGCGACGTGGCGGTTGGGCCGCGCAGCGCCGGCCTCTAACGCTGTTCCTCGTGCAACTCGCGCTCAACGCCGCGTGGACGCCGCTGTTCTTCGGGCTGAAACAACCGGGCTGGGCCTTCACGGACATCGTGCTGCTCTGGCTTGCGATTGGAGCCTCCCTTTTCGCGTTTCGACCGGTGAGCCGCGTCGCCGCGTGGTTGCTCGCGCCTTACCTGGCTTGGGTCAGCTTCGCAGCGACACTCAACTTCACACTGTGGCGATTGAACTCCTGACCCTGGACGCGTCCCGATGATCAACCATTTCCAGCCAACTTGTCTGCTCGCCGCCGTTGCGGGCATTTGCTTTCATCTGACCATGAATGCCGCTGCTGCCGCGGAACGAACCCTGTTCGACTTCACGAGCGCCACAAACGTCCCGGGCTGGCAAGTCGTGAATGACGACGTGATGGGCGGCGTGTCCTCGAGCTGCTTCCGCGTGACCAATGGCGTGGCGGTGTTTCGCGGGGAAGTCTCGCTGGAGAACAACGGCGGCTTTGCCAGCGTCCGCTCGTTGCCCGCACGCCACGATCTCGCCGGCTGCGACGCGTTCCTCATCCGTGTGCGCGGCGATGGACGGCGCTACAAGTTCACCGTGCGGACCGAAAGCGGTTTCGACGCGCCGATCTATCAATGCGCCTTCACAACCCGACGCGGCGAGTGGGAGGAACATCGGCTCGCGTTCGAGGATTTCGTCCCGACGTTCCGCGGGCGCACGCTGACGGATGCGCCGGCGCTCGATCCGGCCAAGGTCGTCTCCGTCGGCTTCCTCATCTCCGACCAGCAAACCGGTCCGTTCCAGTTGGAGGTGGCCTGGATCAAAGCGACGCGCCGCGCCGTTAAGGAAGCATGAACATACTGGTCACGGTGCCGCCCAGCCCAACCTCAGATCGGTAGGGTCATTCTTCACTTTCGATGCAATACAATCGGGCTGAAGTCCGGATTAGCAGACGACCGCCCGCCACCGCGGGCGTCGCCAGACACAGCTTCTCCAGCGGGTTCGTGGCCAGGAGCCGGAAGGTCGGTCCCGGCTGCACGACATAGGCTTCTCCACGCTCATTCAGAAAGAATAACTTGTCCCCGCACATCCACGGCGACGCCGTGAAGTGCCCACGCAACCGCTCCTCGTAAACCGAAGCGCCGGTGACGGCGTCGTAACAGGAAAGCAGGCCGATGTCCTTGATCACGTACAGGTACTTGCCGGCTACCAGGAAAGACGGGACATAGGGAGCGGCGCGCTGTTGCTGCCAGGCCACGTAGCGATTCTGGGTCTCGCCCTCTCTCAGCGAGATATTCCCCGACGCGCCCGCGCGGATCGCGTAAAGCGGTTTCTGCCGATCCGCCACAAATCCTGAGCCGACATAGACCATTCCATTTCCCGCCACCGGGTTGGGCACCGTGATCTGGGACATACCGTGCAGTTCCCAAAGCGGCTTCCCCTCCAGATCGTAGGAGGTGACGCCGCCGGTCGCGGCAACGACCAGTTCAATCCGCTTCTCGTTGCTCCAGACCAGGGGCGTGCTCCAGTTGGTCTCCGGCGGTCGTTTGACCCTCCAGATCTCCTTTCCAGTCGCAGCATCAAACGCCACGACGCAGGCGTCTTCCTCGTTGTCATGCACCAGATAGACCCGGCCGCCGTGCATCACCGGCGAAGCGCCGAACCCCCAATTCTCGCGGGACTTGCGTGGCGGCTCCGAGAAGGACCACACCTGGGCGCCATCCGCCACGTCCAGAGCCACCAGTAATCCGAGCTCGCCAAACCAGGCGTACACCCGCTTGCCGTCCGTCACGGGTGTCGCCGAAGCGTAGCTGCTCTTGAGATGGATGCGCGGCGGCACTGCCTGGTGAACTTGACGTTCCCAGAGTTTCGCTCCGGTGTTCAGATCGCGGGCGAGCACCAGCCAGCGATGTTCGCCCCGACCGCCGCGATCCTTGCCCAGGTAAAAGCCTTCCTCCGGCTGCTCAGTGCCCTGGGCGTCCACTGCGGTGGTGAGGAAGACGCGGTTCCCCCAGACAATCGGGCTGGACCACCCCAGGCCCGGCACGTCCGTGCGCCAGGCCACATTGTTCGTCGTGTCCCATTCCGTGGGCACTCCACTGCTCTTCGGGTCTTGAGCAATGCCGCTGCCGCCGGGTCCCCGAAACTGCGGCCAGTCCGTGGCATGGATCAACAGCACCTGCACGCACATGGCTAAGATCAAAGCTGTGCCGTGTCTCTTCATATGCGTTTTGCCATCAACGTTTGCTCGCTTCCGGATGTTGCATGATACCACTCGGACTCCCAAGGCCAAATCGTCACCAGAATGAACGAGGCGCGGGAGTTGGACTGGCCGTTCTACTGGTCCGCCACAACCCTCCCCCAATTGCGCGGGGATTGGGGCGCGATGGATGTCGCGTTCGGACGCGCGCCGGCTCAACGGTTCTCGGGATCGTTGTCCCGGCGCTGCCAGCGTTCCTTGGCCAGTCGCCACAATTCCTGCCGCTGCTCGGGCGTGAGTTCGCGGGCGACGTTTTCGTTGAGATCACGCAGTGAGGTAGTGAAGCGCTCGCGGAGGTCTTCGCGCAACTGGCGCATGTCCTTGCCAAATTGCCGGAAATGCGGCGCGATGGCGGTCACTTGGGCGGGCGTCAGGTTCAGGCGGGTTCGATATTCCTGGAAGCGGACGTTGGACCAGCGTTCCTCGACGGGCACGCGCGCCGGGGCGGTCGCCAGACGCGGCGCCGGCTTGCGGTTCGCCACCGCGCCCGTGGCGGCGCCGAGTCCAAACAACACCACCAGGCTGGCGGCGATCTTGACGGTGAGCGCGTTCATGGATTCAACACCTCCTGCATGAGTTGTTCGATCTCGTCCGTCGCGGGCGAATCCGCCAACGGTTGCGCGGGCAAAACCATCCAGCAAAGCACGAGTGCCGCCGCGCCCAAGGGTAACGCCCGCAAGGCGAGCCGTGCCCATATTTCATTCGCGCCGTTGCGCGGTAGGCGCAAACAGGCCAGCACGCGCGTCTCGAGGCCGAAGGGCATTTCCGCCGGCGAGCTTGGCGTCACGGACCGACAGCGGACCGAAGCGGCCAGCCGTTTCCAGGGATCGTTGGTTTTCATCGTTCTTTCTCCAGTTTCAGAATCGTCTTGCGCAGTTTGCGCCGGGCGCGAAAAGCCCGAATCTTGATGGCGGATTCGCCCCAGCCGGTCAGGTCCTGCACCTCGCGGACCGTGCGGCCTTCGAGGTCCATCATCTGGACGATCATCCGGTCCTTCGGGTCTAGAGCATCCAGCAACTTCGTCGTCAGATCACTCGCCGCGACGGCGTCCGGCGCCTCGGTCATCGTGCCCGCCACCGTCGCGCTCAACGCTTCGGCCTCGGCTTCACTCAAATCCGCCCAGCGCAACTCCGGACGCCGGGCCTCGGCCCGAAGAAAGTCAATGCAGACATTCACTGCAATGCGCGAGAGCCAGTGCGCCAGCGGCGCCCGGCCGTCGTAACTGCCAAGCTTCTCAAAAAACCGCACGAAGACCTCCTGCGCCAGGTCTTCCTCAGCGGACCGCCGGGGCAGCCGCCTCCGGATGATGGACATCACGCTCGGATGAAGCGCTGCCATCACCCGTCGGGCTGCCTGCTCGTCACCGTGGCGCTGCCAGGCGGCTATGTCCGCCGTCCAATCCGCGGCAACCTCGGGAGCTTTGGCCTCTTTGCCATGCACCCGGTTATCTTACGGACGCCATCGGAAACCCGTTACACAAAACTCTTCGCAAAAGTCTGCAGTGCTCGGTAACGAACCGGAATCCGTGGTCGTAATTCAAAGTGAAGCCAAACAGCGGGGCTTCAACGAAACAAGATCGCCGCCGGAACGGATGGAACGATTCGAGTCTTATGAAAATGAACAGACCAATGGTAGTCGCGCTGGCCGCAGTGGCCGGCGCGTTGTGTTGGCAATCGCAGTTGCTTGGGGCAGAACCAGAACAATCGGCTGAAGGGCAGCGCCAGCCGCAATGGCGTCAGCGATTGCAGGATTGGCGTGCCCAAGGCCAGGGCAACTTCGACGCCAACGAACTCCGTGCCCGGATGGGCGACCGACTGAAGACCATGTTGGGGTCCACCGACGAGGAGTGGAAAGCCATTCAGCCCCTGGTCGAGGATGTAGTGGCGAAACAGGGAGTCGTCATGCGCGAACAGATGGGGGGGATGCTGGGCGCCTGGGGGATGATGTTCGGTCGAGGAGGCAGTCCCAATGCCCGGGCCGAAGATCCGCAATCTCCACAGCGCCGGAGCGGGTCGGCGGAGACTCTGGCGCTCCGGCAAGTGCTCGAGTCGGAAAATGCGCCCGTGTCCGAAATCAAGGCGAAGCTCAAAGAGTTACGCGAGGCGCGGAAAGCGGCCGAAACCGCCCTCCGGGACGCGCGAGAGAAACTCCGATCGGTACTCGGTCACCGGCAGGAGGCGCAACTGGTCCTGCTCGGGATTCTCGACTGAGACAGCCCCTATCCCGGAAATCTCATCAAAGAACAGGAGCAAGGATTTCCGGGCTTTGGCAAAACCGCGCCCTGATGGAGAAAAAGACAAAAGGCAGGTGAAAAAGCCGGTCCCCAGAAGCGTACAGTCTGTCGGCAAACCCAGGGCATCAGCTCTCCGGTTTCTTCTCGAAGCGGGGCGCGGTTTTGCTTTCTAGCCGGCATAGGATGAAACTTGAGTTGTTCGCTTCGCAGTTTTCCGCCAAAGCCATGAAACATGCTGGCTAGCCCGCAAACATGAGAGCTCTCCTCTCCATCTGCCTTATCCCGATCTGCTCCCTGGTCGCACCAACCACACCGCCCGCCCGCGCACCGTAGTGGAGTCCAACGACCGCTGGCAGACGAAGTGAACGAAGCCGTTTGCCCAGATGAACAAAACCACAATACCGCCAGGCGACAGGAGCCGACCGTGAAAGCCAACATCATCAACCATGCAATCCTGTTGGTCTGCCTTGCGGCCCCTGCGCAGGCGCAATTACGGGCTTCGGGCGGCAATCTCGCCGAGCGATTCAAGCAATACGACAATAACGGTGACGGGAGTTGTGCCATCCCCGGCAAAGGCTGGTCGTCGCCGATCGTATGGGGCGACCGCGTGTTTGTCACCTCGACCGTCGGTCCCGGTCCGGTCAAAGCGCCACCGGAGAAACTGGGCAGCGTCCTCGCGCTTGCGCTGTGGACCCCTGCGGTCGCACAGCAGGCGGGCCTCGCCGGTCGCTTCAAACAGCTCGATCGCAATGACGATGGAAAGGTCAGCCGCGAGGAGGGCGGTTCGCTGCCCTTTTTTGACGCGGTTGACAAGAACAAGGACGGTTCCCTGACCATCGAGGAAGCGCAGGCGTATTTCGCCGCGCGGCGGACGGCGCGGCCTGCGGCACAGCAGCCGGCGCAATCAGGAACCACATCGTCCGCGCCGACCCAGGCCACCAGCGAATTGATCGCCGTGGATGCGGTGTTCGAACTTTGCGTCCGCGATGTTGAGGCGTGCGCGCAGTTCTACCGCGATGGCATCGGGATGCGCGAGGTCGAGCCGGTGAGTGCCAACGGCGCTTTGCTGGAATGGGCGGGCTGTTATCTGCGCTTGCGCAAGGTGCCGGGCGAGAAGCCTGCCCCGGCCACGGGCAATCCGACGAAGCAGATGCTCGCGTCGAGTGGTTTCCGGTGGTTCTCCCTCTGGTTCAACAATCCCGCCGCCGTCAGCGAGCGGCTCGTCAAAGCCGGTTATCCGGCTCCGATGAAGGGCAGCAACGTGAGCATGACGCGCGATCCCGAGAACAATGTCGTCGAGATCATGGGTGTCCCGCGCAGCGCGTCGGCGCAGACGTTCACCTGGGGCATGGGCGTCAGCGATGAAGCCGCCGCTCGGAAGTTCTACGGCGAGACGCTCGGCCTGGCGGAGTTCGATCCGTGGAACCTGCCGCCGCCGTTCAGGATGAAGATGTATCTGTTCGC
>CAYSPU010000077.1:0-22434 GCA_964432995.1 uncultured Verrucomicrobiota bacterium | reverse complement strand
GAACATTCGAACAATCGAACGACGAACATTGAACCGGATGCTCCAGTTCAAAGTTCTCTGTGCGCAGCGCAATGCCGGCCCGGGGGTTATTGGGGCGGGCCGGTTCTGTGCCTTCTCGCGGCCGCAGAACAGGGTGACAGCCACCCATGCGGCACGCCGGAACGCTGCCGGGCCGCGGATAGCAGTCCACGCACTCTCCGCTGGCACGCAACACGCCCGTCGAAGGCGAGCGCCGACTGACATCGGCGGCGACAAGGAGGAGCGGACGCCCGGGGCCGGGCGTCCCTACCTTGCGCGTTGGTGAGAAAGCCCGGATTCTACTCTGTCGGCGCCGGGGTGGTTTCGGGAGCCGTGGTCGAGCCCGTCAGATCCAGCTTCTGTTCGGCCACCGGCTTCTTCTTCTCGACTCCCATCCGCCCGCCGGTCCACTGATGCACGTAGCCCAGGTTGTTCAGGATCGCGTAGATGATGTAGAGCCCCAGCGCCAGCCCAATGAGCCGCGGCCACGGGCTCTTCTTCTCGGCAAAGGGATCGGTCAAATCCCGCTGCGCCCCCGCCGGCAGTTTCGCAATCCCCGTCAGCGACGTCCCAAAGGGCACGTTGACCTTGGCCCGCGCGTTCACCGCCCACCCGTTGGCGTCCAGAATCGGGCCCAGGTTCCGTTTGCGCAGTTTGATGTAGGCCAGGATCAGCGACGGGCCCGAGATCAGGGCCATCAGCCCGAGGATCACCCCGACGATGGCCAAGGGCCCGAAGGCGGCAACCTTCACCAGCCCGGTCGCCACCGCGGCGAAGAACGTCCCAATCGCCCCAAAGGCCACCCCCAACGCCGCCACCGTCCCCACGTCGATCTTCTTGGGCTCGGCCGCCTTGGCCTTGTCCGCCGTGGCCACCGCCGTGGCCGCGCCTTCCAGCTTGGACGTCGAGGCCGCCTCGGCCGCCGAGGCGCGTTTGGCGATCAGTTCCTCGATCATCCGCACGAACTTCTTGTAGGGCGACCAGAAGGCCTGCCGCAGGCTGATCGGGTTGGCCACGATCTTGGTGATGGTGGCGTCGTAATCCCGCCCTGTGCGATCGTAGAAGATCCCGTTGCGCCCGACCATCAGGTTGTCGTCGTCCCCCTGGCTGAAGACGGCCACGATGCTTTTCTTCTCGCCGGTGCCTTTGCGGACGCAGTCGCAGTAGGCCAGGTAAGCCCCGGCCAGGCCGGCCATGGCCGCGTGCTTGCCGGCGTCCTCGACCGTCAGACACAGATTGCAGGAACGCTGGTCCAGGTAGAGCGTCCCACACTGGAAGATCGCCGGCGCCGCCCCGTCGTAGAGATCTTTGAAACTGACAAAGTTGATGCACAGGGTGTGCAGGTCGCGCACGAACCGGGCGAACTTCTCCACGTTGGCCATCGCCAGGGCCTCCGGCTCCAGCGCCTTGTCCTTGGCGATCAACGCCGCCAGGTTCTCCTTGGCCTTGGATCCCAGGATCTGCCGGACGCGGGCCAGCCCCAGTTTCTCGACGGCCCCGCCAGCCTTGGCCGCCACCCAGTCCGCATACGGCGCCACCTTGGCCTGCAACGTCGACCAGTCGGCTTCGGTCAACTGGGCCTTATCGCCCAGCAGGGGCTTGACCGCCTGGGTGTGCAACGCCGCCACCGCCCCGGCGTGGGCCGGATTGACGGCGCCCTGCAACGGCAGCGCCTTGTCCGGCGCCACCGCCGCCAACGGAAAGTCGGCAATCTCGGCCACCGTGATGCTCAGGTCCTTGGCCGCCACCGCCAGGTATTCCTCCTCCTTGCGGTTGAGCAGGGCCTGGGCCCGGGCGTCGAAGGCCGCCAGACGGCAGCGCCCGAAGTAATCGTCCACCTTGGCTTTGATCGCCGCTACTGCCGCCACCGCCCCAGCCGTCGCCTCCCCGGCTGGCAGCACGGTGGCTTTGGCCTCCTCGGCCTTCTTCTGCCACGCCTCGTAGGCCGCCGCCTCGGTGAAGAAGGCGTCGACCTTGGCCTGGTCAATGCCCGGCTTGCCGGAGCGGTCGGTCACCGTCCCCAGGCAGGCGGCAATGTCGTTGATGACCGCCTTGGTCGCCTCGTCCCCGGCCGACTCGGGCAGGATCACCCCGTCCCCATTGAACGTGGTGTTGGCGAAGATCTTGTTGGCGTCGGAGGCATCGGCCACCGCGATGGCCTTGGCGTCGGCCTGGCCCAGGTTGACCAGAATCTGCTTGGCCGAGGCCAGCAACTGTTTGCCTTCGGGCGTGGCGTCGGTGATGGCGCTCAAGGGCAACGGATCGGGCCCGCGCACCAGGTCGTCGGGGTTCTTGAGCAGGGCCCCGGCCCACTTCAGCGCGGCGATCAGCTCGGGGGCGCGCACCCGCCCGTCGTGGTCGGTGTCGATCAGGGCGAAGGTCCGGGCGTCGAACTCCAGGCCGCTGGTGGGACAGGCCAGGGCGACCCAGAGTTTCTGGTCCAGTTGGTCCAGGTTCAGCAGGTCCGCCCCGGTCTCGAGCTTGACTTGGTCGAAACCGCCGGCGCGGAAGAATTTCCAGGTGTGGGAGGTCGGGTTCATAGGTTCGTTGGTTGGCAATGGGGGGAGAAGGTGGTTGAGTGCTGGTAATGCCGCGTCCTCCTGCAGGAGGAGAACGCGTCGCGTTGGAACCGCAGCCTGCCGCCCTGGAGCGAGGGGGCAGGGGGAAGCGAAGGCCAACTGGCCGAGGCACGCGCCTCAGCCTTTGGTTTCGCTCTTGCTCTTGCGTTTGAGGTCGGCGCGATGGGCGCGCTCGTAGGTCTGGATGTCTTTGAAGCGGCCGGCGGCATCGCGCACGGCGTAGAGCTTTTTGCCGGCGCTGCTGCGGTGGGTGGTGCGACGGGCTTTTGCTGCCATAGCGGAATGTCCTTTCGTGATCGGATCAGGTTAACGGGTTTTCTTTCAGGCACCTCCGATAGCAGTCCCCGGGGTTGGCGGGAATCCGTACGCGCCGGTATTCTCGGAGACGGGAACCTGTAGTTCGTAGCGTTGCCGGACGGGGCAATGGGCAGGAGTTGCCCTGGAAACCGGTGGGGCGCGACTCCGAGTAGAACTCGCGAGCGGGCTCCGAGGAGGACCCGCGAGCGGGCTCCGAGTAGAACTCGCGAGCAGGTCTCCAGATCGCGCCGGGAACCAGTGGATCGTGCACGGATACAGCATCTCACGGCGCCCTCGGAGAGGTCGCCCTACCTTTCATGCGAAGTGGTATCCCAGAATGGAAAAAGGGGGGGAGGGATACCCGTTCTTTGGGGAGCCCTCAGGGGGAGATGATCCCCTTGCGGATGGCGAAGCGGACGAGGTCGGTTTGGGACCGCAGGCCGAGCTTGCGCATGAGGTTGGCGCGATGGGTCTCGGCGGTGCGCGGGCTGATGAAGAGCTTCTTGGCGATCTCCGGGTTGCTGGCGCCTTCGGCGGCGAGTTGGAGCACGAGCCGCTCGCGGTTGGTGAGGGTTTCGTAGATGTCGAGGGTGGCCTTGTCGCGGCCTTCGACGTAACCGGTGAGGGCGCGTTCGGCGAGGGCCGGGCTGAGGTAACGCCGGCCGGCGCAGACGTCGTGGATGGCTTTCACCAGATCGGGGCCGCCAGCATCTTTCAGGACGTATCCGGAGGCGCCATTGCGCAGGGCCTCGATGACGTAGGGCTCGTCGGCGTGCATCGAGAGGATGACGATTTTGGTGCGGGGGTGATCGCGCCGGACGGCGCGGGTGACTTCCAAGCCGTGCAGCCGGGGGATCATGAGGTCCAGCACGAGGACCTGGGGGCGGAGTTTGGCGACCAACTGCACTGCCTCCAGGCCGTCGCCCGCCTCGCCGAGGAGCTGGAGGTCCGGCTCGGCCTCGAGCAGGAGTCTCAATCCCTGCCGGACGATGCGGTGATCATCGGCCAGAACGATGGTGATCATGTGGCAAGTGATCCCGGGTGGGGGGAGGTCACGTGCATCGGGCCGTCACGAATGCAAGTGTTGCAATAGCAACCCGTGAGCGGGGTGAGAATCCGTACACACCAGTATTCTCAGGCGGCTTGTCTTGTAGTCCCCACTCAGCCGGGAGAGGGGCTCCAGCCGGTTGGACTCCTGTCGATCGTCTCTGCGGCTGCGGACCCGGGCGGCGACGGGGTTTGCGTCCGAGGCCCGCCGCGGGGAGACCGTTTCCGGCGCGAAACGCCGGGCATCGCCGCTTCAGGCGTCGATGATCCCCTTGCGGATGGCGAAGCGGACGAGGTCGGTTTGGGACCGCAGGCCGAGCTTGCGCATGAGGTTGGCGCGATGGGTCTCGGCGGTGCGCGGGCTGATGAAGAGCTTCTTGGCGATCTCCGGGTTGCTGGCGCCTTCGGCGGCGAGTTGGAGCACGAGCCGCTCGCGGTTGGTGAGGGTTTCGTAGATGTCGAGGGTGGCCTTGTCGCGGCCTTCGACGTAACCGGTGAGGGCGCGTTCGGCGAGGGCCGGGCTGAGGTAACGCCGGCCGGCGCAGACGTCGTGGATGGCTTTCACCAGATCGGGGCCGCCAGCATCTTTCAGGACGTATCCGGAGGCGCCATTGCGCAGGGCCTCGATGACGTAGGGCTCGTCGGCGTGCATCGAGAGGATGACGATTTTGGTGCGGGGGTGATCGCGCCGGACGGCGCGGGTGACTTCCAAGCCGTGCAGCCGGGGGATCATGAGGTCCAGCACGAGGACCTGGGGGCGGAGTTTGGCGACCAACTGCACTGCCTCCAGGCCGTCGCCCGCCTCGCCCAGGAGCTGGAAACTCCGCTCGGCCTCGAGCAGGAGTCTCAATCCCTGCCGGACAATACGATGGTCTTCAGCCAAAACGATGGTGATCATGCGGTCTTGTCCGTGGCGGCCGCAGGCAGTGGCAGCTCGACCGTGAGGCGGGTGCCCGCGCCGTGGGCGGACTCGAGGGTGAACTGGCCGCCGAGGAGGGTGGCGCGCTCCTTCATGCCGGCGAGGCCGCCGGACGCGCGTGCGCTGAGGACCTGCTGGACGTCGAAGCCCGCGCCGTTGTCGTGCACTTGCACGCCCTGGATTCGGCCGCGGCGGTCATGCCAGAGGCGGACGGTGACTTCGGTGACGCGGGCATGACGGACGACGTTGGTGAGCGCCTCCTGCACGATGCGGAAGACGGCGGTCTCGAGTTGGGGCGGGAGCCTCCGGGTGAGGGGCATGTGTTCGAAGTGGACGCGGAGGCCGGCCTGTTTGAAGTAGCGTTGGAAGAGCCAGTCCAAGGCGGGCATCAGCCCCAGGTCATCCAGCATCTGGGGCCGCAGATCCAGCGACAACTGGCGCACCCTCTGCATCAGTTCGTCGACCAACCCGATGGCCTCTTTCTGAGGGGAGTCCCGCGGATCGAGGCTGCCGCGGCTGCACATCTGCAGGGTGAGCTTCAGCCCGGTGAGCAACTGGCCGATTTCGTCGTGCAACTCGTGGGCCAGGAACCGTCGTTCCGCTTCCTGCACTTCCAGCAGGCGCGCGGAAAGGGCGCGCATGTGCTCGCGGCCGGCGGCGACTTCCGCAAAGAGGCGGGCTTGGCGGAGGGCCACCGCGAGTTGGGCGGCGGCCTCGCGGGCGATATCCCGGTGCTCGTCCGTGAAGGCGGCCGGGGCGTCGGTGGCCAGGCTCAGGATGCCGACGAGCGTGTCGTCCACTGTCAAGGGCACCTCCACCAGGAGCGGCCAGACGCGGTCCCGTTCGGCGGGCTGGTCGGCCGGGTCCGCAAACCGATAGGTCTGGTTCTTCGCCTGGTGGACTTGGCGGGACATCAGCACGTGGGATCCCTGGATCTGGGCGTGGGAGAGGGACCAACCGCCGCTGGCGATGTTCTTGCCCTCCTGCACCGTGGCCAGCACGGTGGCGCGCTCCTGGTCCGAATCCAGGACCACAACGCTGGCCCGACAGAAAGACAGGAGATGCTTGAGTCGACGCAGGGCGGTTTCGGCAATCTCCCGGGGGGAACGCGCCGCCAGGATCGCCTTGTTCAGTTCATGCTCTCCCCGCAAGCGTTCCTCAAATCGCTGGCGGGCGACAATTTCCTGTTGCAGGGCGGCGTTGCTCCGCGACAGCGCGGCCGTGCGTTCCTGGACGCGCTGTCCGAGCAGGCGTTTCTCCTCAGCCAGCGCCTGTTCGGCGCGCTGCAGTTTCTCGTATGCCAGCGCCAGCTCGTGGGCCCGCTGCACCAGTGCGGCTCGCTCTTCATAGAGGGGTTTGGGCTCGCCGACGACCATGAGAGCGCGGCCCCCGGCCGCAAAGGCGATGGCCTGCAGACCATGCTCGTTGCCGCGAGCGTCCTGTTCAATCCATGGCCCCGAGAAGGCGCGCGCCGCCCCCCCGGTCTTCCAGCACGCCTCCGCGTCCACGAGGAAGTTCGCCAGGAAAGGCGACATCCCGAGGCGCAGCAGCCCGCGCGGCTTCGCCGCGGCTGGCCAGAGCGCGCGCAACCACTGGGGTGCAAGACCGACACGCCGAAGGCGGCCGCGCGCGTCGCGCTGGAAGACCGCGACGTCGAGTCTCTGGAGGACTGCCGCCGGGACATTCCTTTTCATGGGGTCGTGGCGCGTCCGGGTTTGGCCGCGGGGCCGTCCAACACCCTCCGGGCCAGTTCCCGGAAGGCGGCGTCCACGCCAACCCCGTCTTTGGCGCTTGTCCGGAAGACACCCCAACCGCGGCTGGTCAGGTCCGCGATTTGGGGATCCGGGATCTCCCACTCGGTCACGAGGTCGGCTTTGTTGAGCGCCAGCACGAAGGGCGTCGGCCCGACGAGCGCGTTGATGCGGCCTTGGATCTCGAAGGCGTCGACCAGTGTCGAGTAGCGGCTGCCGTCGGCCACCAACAGGTACCCGGACGCCCCGCGCAGGTAGGAGAGGTTGAGCCGCTGGAAATCGTCATCGCCGGCCAAGTCCCACACGAGCAAGACCACCAGGGTGTCGCCGACCTGAACGGTCTTTTTGTCGATCTTCACGCCGACGGTGGAGAGGTATTTGTCGGAGAAAAGGCTGTGGACATAGCGGGCGACGAGGCTGGTCTTGCCTACGGACACCGGGCCTACCATGCAGATCTTTTTCTGGATCATAGCGCGGGAGGGTTGGCGGGTGACTTGTCGAGCACGACTCGGAAAGTGACGCGTCGGTTGCGGATGCTGTCCTGGGCCACGCCGTTGATGCGCCAGGGTTCCCGCTCGCCCACGCCCACGGCCACCAACCACGACCGGGGCACCCCCCGGGCGGCGAGCAACTGGACGACGTGATCGGCACGCTGGCGGCTCAGTTGCTCGTTATAGTCGTCCGTGCCGATCTTGTCCGTGTGGCCGGCGACCGTGACGCGCAGGCTCCAGCGGTGGCGCACGGCGGGCGGGACCAAGTCCTTGAGTTGTTCGGCCAGTTTCTCCACCGCGCTGTCCTGGCCGGGAACCAGCCGGACGCTTTCGTCGAAGAGCAAGACAGTCTGTTCGATCTCGCGCAGGAGTTCCGCGGTGGCGTCCGCAAGGCCGGAGGCGTCGAAGGCATCGATCCCCGGCAACTGGAGGGCGCGCGGGCGGACGGTTTCCGCCCAGCCGGCGGGCGCGATTCCATCGGCGAACAGGACCCCGTTCTGGAGCCGGAGCGTCACGCTGGCGGGCGGCTGCAACGCCTGCGCGGCGCGCTTCAACACCAGGGGAGAGCCGAGCGCCTGGTAGAACTCCCAGCGGCTGTCAATGCGGGCGGCGTCGAGCCGGAACTCGGCCAGGAATTGGGCGGGATCCGCGGCGAGCGGGTCGCGGAGTCCGGCAAGGAAATGGCGTCCGGAGCGTTTTCCGGCTTCGGTGACCACGATCCCCGGCTCGGCTCGGAGCCGCTCCAGATAGCCGGCCCAGCGTCGATGTCCCCGCGCCGCGTAGATGCCCCAGAGGACGAGCAGCAGCACGAGAATCCCCGCCACCATCGCGAGAAGGAAGGAGGGCCGCGGGCGGAGCGGGCGACGTTTCCTCTGGAGACGAAAATGGTCTCATCGGACCGAGTCGGTGAGCCCGGGAATCGCGTTGCGGCCTCGCGCGCGAGGTTTCCGGGCCGGAAACGGGCCTACTTCTTCATCGGGACTTTGAACTCGTTCTTCAGCCGCAAAGCGACTTCGGTGAACAGATCCGCCAGTGCCAGCCGGTCGGTGAGCGAGCCGCGCAGGTCCTGACCCTCTTTCTCGAGGGCGGCCGTGAGGGCCTTGTGCTTCTGCTCCATGTCCACCGCCAGGCGCTTCGCCTCCTCGAGCACGTGTTGACGCAGGTCGCGCAAGGCCTTCGCCGTCTGCTCTTCGAACTGGGTCATCCTCTTGTCCCAGGCCTTGCCACTCTCCTTGAGCTCGCGCCCCGACTCCTTGTCCGCCTCGGCGCGCTCCCCCTTCTCGGCCTTGAGTTGGTCGGCCAACGCGGTGAGCTCGTTCTTCACGTACGCCTCCAGCGCGGCAAACTGGCGTCGATTCTCCTCGCGCAGCTCAGCCGCCTCGCTGGTCAGGCGTTCCTCCAGGCGACTGAACTTCTTCTCGTAGTCGCGCATCTGGGACCCGAAGAGGATATCGCGGATTTGGTCGACATTGCCCGCGCCCTCCTGCCCCGCGCCGTCTCCCCCGGATGGCGGCAGGGGCAGCTCGGTGGTTCCCCGTTCTGCCGGGGTGGGTTTCTTGGCGGTCTGGCTGGTTGCGTTCATAAGCTTGGCGCGTGCGCGTGCGGCACCGAAATGCCCGGTGCGGCGGCGCGAGTGTCTGCGGTCGGGTGGTCGTTTTGGTTTCAAAACGGTCGAGTTCCTTCGCCATCCCAAGGGGCGGTGTCGCGCGCTCGGCTGGCTCGAGAGCGTTCCCCCGGCCGGGTTTCACTTGTCTGGCCGGCGCAGCGTGGCCGGGCGGGCGAGCCGCCCGTTTGGGAACGGAGTGGACAACTTCTACGCGGAAAGTCCTTGCTGGTCAATGAGGGAGGAAGAGGCCCTACAGCTCGAGACGACCGCGCGGAGCGCCGCGTTGCACGCGGTCAGGAGCACACTCTCCGTTCACGGTCATCTGGCCGGCTACAAGCCGGCGCTCCCGGGGGGCGGATGCGCTCTCGAACCCTCCAAAGACACACACCCTGCGGAGCGCCGCGTTGCACGCGGCCAGGAACACGTGCACCTATGGGTGGAGGGGAGACCCTGAAGGCGGTTCTGAGCCCGTCGCCGAAGGGGGCAACCCCTCGCGGGGAGCGTGGTCGCGGTGGATCCACGAGCCACCACCCGAACGAGGATGCTGCTGCACCCTGCCTCTTGAGCCCGCAGACCGCACAGACCAGGCGGGATGATCTGCGTCCGTCTGCGTTCTCTGCGGGCAGAAGCGAATCGCATGGACCTTCTGCTCCTTGGCCCCCACAGTTTCCCGCCGCATTTCGCCGGTGTGACGATCTCCCGCAACACCGTTGCCCGCGAACTCGGGCAGCGAGTTCCAGCAGCCGCGGCCAGGCGGTGCTGGCCGCCCACGACCGACAACTCGGAGATGCACGCTCAGCTCACCAGCCACTGGAGCACGGCCTTCTGGACGTGCAGCCGGTTCTCCGCCTGATCGAAGATGGTCTGGGCGTTGGCCTCGAAGGTCTCCTCGTCGATCTCCTTGCCCCGATAGGCGGGCAGGCAGTGCATCACCAGCGCGTCGGGCTTGGCAAGCGCGACCAGCGAGCGGTTGATCTGATAACCGCCCAAGTGGCGGAGGCGGTCCGCAGCCTCGGCTTCCTTGCCCATCGAGACCCAGACGTCCGTGTAGAGGAGATCGGCGCCCCGCGCGGCTTCGGCCAGATCCTCGCTACAGCTCACCCCGCCGCCGGCACGCGCCAGGAGGTCGGCGGAAGGTTGGAAGACCCTGGGCGCGGCGATGCGGAGCTGGAAACCGAGCTTCGCGGCCGCAAAGATCCAGGATTGAGCCACGTTGCAGGCGCCGTCACCAACGAACGCCACCACCCTCCCGGCGATGGGACCCCGCTTCTCCTGGAACGTGAAGATGTCCGCCAGGATCTGGCACGGATGCTCACTGTCAGTCAACGCGTTGACCGTCGGGATCCCGGCGTAGCTGGCGAATTCCTCGACTTCGCTCTGGGCGAAGGTGCGGATGATGGCACCGTGGACCATACGACCGAGGACGCGGGCGGTATCTTTGACGGGTTCGCCGCGGCCGAGCTGGATATCGTTGAAGTTGAGGAAGATGCCGTTCCCGCCCAGCTCGGTGATCCCAACCTTGAACGAGACGCGCGTGCGGGTGGAAGACTTGGAGAAGATTAAGGCCCAAGTCTGGCCGGTGAGCGGCAGCCGCGTGTGCCGGCCCCGTTCGCGTTTCATGGGGATGGATGCGGCAAGGATCTCTTCGATCTCGGTCCGCGTCATCTTCTCGATGCTCAAGACATGCTTCATGGCTTCCGCGATTCCTCGAGACGCATTGAAGGAAAAGCCGCCACCCTACGCGTTCATTACGTGGGTCGGCCCTCCGCCTCGCCCGAGAAAGGTGCATCTTATAGGCGGCAGAAGGGGCGGATGTCCAGTCTGATGTTGAGGCCCCAACGGGTTGTGCTTCACTCGTCGGCACTCCAGATGCAGTGAAGCCCGTGTTCCATGGCGGCGGACAGGGAGCAATGACCCCTATGTGAAACATGTTAGCGTGGCGGTGTGAAAGCGATCACGGTCCGGGATCTTCGCCAACGCTGGCCGACTGCGGAGAGCCTGCTTCAGACGGAGCGCGAGCTGGTAGTCACCCGGGACGGTCGACCGGTGGCGCGTTTGGTGCGATGGGCTGAGGCGGCGGCGAAACGGCGGCGCTTTGACCCGGGGAATCATCTCGTTTGGCAGCGGCGGGTGTTCGGCACCGGAACCACGATTCGCTGGTCGGAGAGGGCCCTCGAATCGGCGCGGCGCGACCGTCGGCCGCAGGGCGACGCGTGATGCTCTACCTCGACACCAGTTCGCTCGTGAAGCTGCTGCTGCCCGAACCGGAAAGCGTTCGGGTCCAGGAGGGGGTTTCCGCGGAGGATGTCGTGGTGGTCTCCGCGCTGGCCGAGTTGGAGGGGGAGATCCAACTGCGAGCCGGTTGGCTGGGAGGCGATTTCACGCGCGCGCAATATCGCCGTCTCGTGCGGTGTCTGTTCGAATTCAAGGAGCAAGAGCCGTTCGTCTTCCGGTCCTTGCCCGGAACCCTGTTCCAGACCGCGCTGCAACGGCACCGTGCCACGGAACGTCCGCATACCCGCACGGTGGACCGCCTGCACTTGGCCGCCATGCAGGAGTTGGAGGTCTCCCGGCTCATGACGCACGACCGCGCTCAAGCCCTGGTCGCCGTTGCCCTGGGTTATGAAGTTCTGTCGCCCGCTTGACGCGGCTGTGTTTCCGGCCGCGTGCAACGCGGCGCTCCACAGCTCGATCGGCTCTGGTGGCTCCAGAGCACGTTTGGCAGGGAGCGGCACGGCGCTGCCAAGCCGTCTCTTGCCCGCAGCACACCAAACGACGCAGGTGGTGTCCGCGTGGTCGGCGTGATCTGCGGGCTCAGCCCGTCCGGCCTCTGAGACTGCCTCCCGCCGGCACGGCGGGCGATCGCCGCCGCAGCCATGGGCGTGTGCGAGTTGCCGCGGGTCGGATGACCCGCAGTCCGGATCTACAGCGCCTGGAGGGTGTCTTCCAGGATCTGGATGGCCTCGGCGGCCTCATCGCGGCTCAGGTTGAGGGCCGGGAGGAAACGGATCACCTGCGCGCCGGCCGGGACGGTCAACAGACCGGCTCCGTGCAACCGATTCACCACCTGAAGCGCGGCGGTCTTGTCGTTTCCGGCCAGGGCCGGAATCTGTGCCTTGTCCTGAAGCTCGAGCCCGAGCATGAAGCCCATCCCACGTGCGCTGCGAACTGCCTGCGGATACTGCCGGACGAGCCGTTCGAGCTGGCCTTTCAGCCAGGCGCCGAGTTCACGGGCGTTGTCGGCCAGTCGGTCGCGTTCGATGATCTCGAAGACTTTCAGGGCGACGGCGCAGGCCAGCGGCGTGCCGCCGTAGGTGGTCGCGTGCATCCCGGGTTGCAGGAGATCCGCATAGGGCGCCCGGACCCAAAAGGCGCCGATGGGATAACCGTTGCCAAGGGATTTGGCCATCGAGACGCCGTCCGGGAGGAACGCTTCGCCTCCGGGCACACCCTCGAGCAAGCGCTGGAAACTCTGGAAACGACCGCTCCGGAAGTGTCCGCATTGGACGCCGTCCATGAGAAGCAACAGCTTGCGCTCGTCACAGAGCTGTCGCAGGCCCAGCAGGTACTCGGCGGTGGCGGGGGTGATGCCGCCTTCGCCCTGGATACCCTCGATGAGAATGGCGGCCGTGGCGGGCGAGAGGGCGTCGCGGGCGGCCTGCAGGTCATTGAAGGGGATGTGGCGAAAGCCGGCCACCATCGGTTCGAAGCCCTTCTTGACCTTGTCCTGTCCGGTGGCGGAGATGCCGGCCAGCGTTCGTCCGTGGAACGAGTGAAAGGCGGTGAGGATCTCGAAGCGGCCTTCGTCGTGACCGAACCGGCGGGCGAGTTTGAAGAGGCCTTCGTTGGCTTCACCGCCGCTGTTGGCGCAGAAGACCTTGCCCGGGCCCAGATGCCGGACGATCTGTTGCGCGAGGCGCCCCTGCGGTTCGGTGTAGTAGAGATTCGAGACGTGCACGAGGTTCTGGGACTGCTCGACCAGGGTGCGGGTCACCTCCGGATGCGCGTGGCCGAGGCAGCAGACGGCGATGCCGCCGCCCATGTCGAGGTAGGGCTTCCCGTGGACATCCCACAAACGGCTTCCGGCACCGCGCGCGAACGCCAAGTCAAAGCGCCCGTAGCTGGGCACCACGTACTTCTGATACAACTCCCGGACCGTTTCGAACTGGTTCCGCACAATCGGCGGTGGCGGCACAATGTCTTTCATCGATGAACGGGACTCAGTGAGGGAACCCGGTCCGGAAAGCAAGAAAACTTTCACCGCGGTTCCCAGGCGTCGCGGAGGGCGTCGCCGAGGAGGTTCAAGGCGAGCAGGGTGGCGGCCAGCAACCCGCCGGGGAAGACAATCAGCCACCAGTAGACGCGCACAGGGTTCAACTGGGTCGCGCCATCGGCAATCAACGATCCCAGGCTGGCCTGGGGCGGTTCGATCCCCAGCCCCAGGTAACTCAGGAAAGATTCGTAGAGGATCACCGAGGGGATCGTCAGCGTCAGGTAGACCAGGATCACGCCCGCGACGTTGGGGAGAATGTGCTTCCGCAGAATCCAGAAATGGCTGGCGCCGAGCGCCCGGCTCGCCTCGACGAACGACTGCGCCCGCAGCGACAGCACCTGCCCCCGAACGATGCGCGCCATGGTCAGCCACGAAACCGCACCCAGTCCGACAAATAACAGTCCCATGCGGACACCCGCCGCCGCGGAAGGTGTGGCCGCCGACAACAGCCATCCGCGCAGCGCCGGTTCAATCACCGAGATCAGCACCATCACGAAGACGATCGACGGCAACGCGTAGAGGACGTCGACGATGCGCATCAGGACGGAGTCCCAGAAGCCACCGAGGTAGCCGGCGAGGCCGCCCCAGAGCGCGCCGATGACGAGGCTGACGAAGGCGCCGGCGAGGCCGACCAGCAGCGAGATTCGCGCGCCATACAGCATCCGACTCAACAGGTCGCGCCCGCTGAGGTCCGTCCCGAGCCAATGCTCCCAGCTCGGCGGGTGGAACTGGGCGTCCGTGAGCGCGGTGGGCGACCACGTGACCGCCCGCGGCAGGACACCCTCCAGTGCCGGAGTCCGCGCCAGTGGCCAGACAAGAACCGCCACCAACACCACGCCCAGCAGCAGCGCCGAGCCTTGGGCTTGGCGGCGGCGACGCAGCCGACCCCACGCCAGGCGGGCCGGGCTCGCGGGGGCGGCGCTGGGCGCAACGGGCTCACTCATAGCGCACGCGCGGGTCGAGCACGAGGTAGACGAGATCGACGAGCAGGTTCAACAACAGCAGCAAGACGGCATACGTGATGACGAGACCGACAACGAGGGTATAGTCGCGGTTCAAGGTGCTGTTCACGAGGAACACCCCGATGCCTGGGATTTGGAAGAGGTTCTCCACGACGAACGAGCCCGTGAGCAAGTCGGCCAGCAGCGGACCCGAGTAGGAGACGACCGGCAAGAGCGCCAGGCGGAAGGCGTGCTTCCAAAGAACGGTCGATTCCCGAAGGCCCTTGGCCCGGGCGGTGGTGATGTACTCGGCCTCCAGCGTGGTGCGCATCCCTTCGCGCAGCAGGCGGGCGATGCGCCCGGCGAAGAAAAGCCCCAGCGTCACCGTGGGCAGGACGGCGTGCCAGGGGGATTCCCAGAGAGCCACCGGGAACCAGCGGGCGCGGAGGGCGAAGGCCATGACGAGGACGGGGCCCAGGATCAACGCCGGGATGCAGATGGCCAGCAGCGCCAGGGTGTTGCCGACGGTGTCCGGCCAGGCCCCGCGTCGGATGGCGCTGTAGAAACCCCACGGGATGCCCACACCGAGGGCAAAACCGAACGCCAGGAAACCGAGGGTGGCGGAAACGGGCAGGGCTTGGCCGAGGATGTCGTTGACGCTGTGGCTGCGGTATTTCAGCGAAGGGCCGAGGTCACCGAGCAGCAGACCGCCCGCGACCCGTTGGCGGGATCCGTCCGGGCGCGATTCCCACCAGAGTCCAAGGTAACGCAGGTATTGTTCGATGACGGGGCGATCGAGATGGTAACGGGCCTGGAGGGCCTTTTCGACTTCCGGGGAAGCGGGCTGACGCTCGCGGTCGAAGGGGCCGCCAGGGGCGACGCGCACGAGCAGGAAGGCAATGAGCGTGATCGCCAGCAGCAGGGGCACCGTCAGCAGGAATCGTCGCAGGAAGAACATGGTCTCGGTTCAATGCGCCCGCGCGGCGTTTGGTGGGCCGGACGGCGCTTTACCATCCTCCGGTCGCCAGTTTGCAGCCGCGATCCACAAGCTGTACTCACCGTCACAATTCCGTGTACCGTGCTCCCTCACGATGAATCCCCCTTTCCATTCCGGGATACCACTTCGCATGAAAGGTGGGGCGACCTCTCCGAGGGCGCCGAAAGGGAATGCAGAATGGAGAATCAAGAATGCCGGAGACCTGCTCGCGAGTCCTGCTCGGAGTCGCGCCCTACCCGTTTTCCGGAGCGCATAGAACATCTGCCACCCACTTTGGTTGCGGGAACTCCGCGCCGCAGGATTCCCGGATTTCCGCTGGCTCACGGGCTTCGGCGGATGGCGCGCAGGGGGTGTTCCGAGCGCGCGTTGGGGAAGACGCCGTGGATTCGGCGCGGATCATAATACTCGAGCCCGGTGTAATGGAAGAGGGGAACGATGGGGGCTTCCTCGGCCACCAGGAGGCGTTCGGTTTGGTGCAGGAGCGCGCCGCGGCGTGCGGGATCGAGCTCGGCGTTGGCCTGGCGGAGCAGTTGGTCGTAACGCGCGTTCTTCCAGCCGGTCCGGTTGTTGCCGTTGTTGCTCAGGAACAAGTCGAGAAACGTGTTCGGATCGCTGTAGTCACCAATCCAACTGCTCCGGCACACGTCGTAGTCCAACTCGCGTTGGGCCACCAGATAGGTCTTCCACTCGAGCTTCCGCAGGCCGACCGCAATCCCCAATTCACGCCGCCACATCTCCTGCAGTTCGACGGCAATCTGCTCCTGAAGTTTGGTGGTGGTGTCAAAGAGATACTGGATGGGGGGAAACCCTTTGCCGTCCGCGAACCCGGCCTCGGCCAGCAGGCGGCGGGCGGCGGGGGGATCGAACTCGAGCCCCGAGGGCGGCGTGTAGCCCTCCATGAGGGGCGGAGTGATGGCGGAACTGGGGCGCTCGCCGCCCCGGGTCACCCGCCGCACCAGCCGCTGCCGGTCGATGACCATGCCGAACGCCCGGCGAATGCGCGGATCGGCGAAGGGCTTCCTCGTGACGTTGTAGCGGAGGAAGTAGGTGCTCAGGACGGGATACGCGTGGAAATCCGGTCGCGTGAGCAGCAGATCGAGGAGTTCCGAAGGGACGAGGTTCTTGTCCCAGACGATGTCGGCGGCGCCGGTTTCGTAGAGATTGAGCGCGGTGTTGGGGTTGGTGCAGGGCAGCAGATCCACGAGTGCGCAGCCGATGTTGGCGGCGTCCCAGTAATGCGGGTTCTGGCGGAGGCGGATACGGTCGTTGATGCGCCAAGTCTCGAGCTGGTAAGCGCCGCTAACCGGCAGCGGCACGGCCGTGAGCCAGCGGTCGCCGTGGGTCTCAATGAACCGACGCGGCACCGCGGCCAGCGTCGGCAGGGCGCAGAGATCCAGAAAGAACGCCGTGGGGAGTTCGAGCGCGACCTGGAAGCGCGAGCGATCGAGAGCGCGAATGCCAACCCCGGCGGGATCGCGAATCTGGCGGAGATGGAAGGGTTCCCCGTTCTTCACGTAGAAGAGGATGCCGGCGTATTCGCAGCCGGTCTCGGGGGCAAGAATCCGGAGCCAGGACCAGGCAAAGTCCTCCGCCGTGATCGGGTCGCCGGTTGACCATCGCGCTTCGGGCCGCAGGTGAAACAGGTAGGTGCGTCCGTCGGGGGAGATCTCCCAGCGCGCCGCCAGACCCGGCTCGGGCAGTCCGTTAGTTGGATTGTAGCGGGTGAGCCCTTCGAACAGCGCACCCCCGGCGCGCAAGTCCGCTTGGCCGGTCATGACGGCCGGGTCCAGCGACTCGGGCTCGGCGCCATTCAGGATCACGAGGTCGGCGGCCGGGCCCGAGTGGTGGCAGGCCGTCAAGAGGCCGAAGGCACAAAACGCCACAGCAGCACTCAGAGCGGTCGGGGCATGCAGCCGCCGCACCAAGGCGGCGCAGCCGCGCCCGCGCTCCACGACGCTGGCGCGACTTCGGATGCGGTTCCCAAGACGCCCGGCGTCATGGGGTGCGGCACCGCTGCCTTCTCGCATGCGCGCTCGCAAGTGGCTGCCTGGTTAAGCCGATACGGCCCGGCGTTTTTGCCCAAAGGCCCCCTGCGATGCCGGCAACAGCGCTCATCGCCGCGCCGACGTGCCGACGTGCCGACTTGCCGACTCGCCGACGTGCCGACTTGCCGCCCCTCCCTACTGCTCGGGTTGCGCGGGCGCAGGCGCGGGAGCGGGCGGAACGACCGTCGTGGATCCCGTCACCGTGCTGGGTGAGGTCAACTGGATCGGCGGGGTCGAGGTGGCCGGCAGGGGGGACGAGGGTGGGGCGGGGAGGTTGGTGGCCACAGCCGCGGCTGCCGGGGCGGCGGCGCGCCGGTCGATTTCCTGGTCCAGGGACTGCGCCTCGCCTTTCCGGGTATGGGCATTGACGACGGAGAGGAAGAGGGAGAGCCCCATGAAGATGCCGGCGCAGTATTTGGTGACCTTGGTGAGCACGGTGCCGGAGCCGGCGCCGAACAAGGCCTCGGTGGCTGCGCTGCCGAAGGCGACGCCGAGGCCGGCCTCCTTCTTCGGCAATTGGATCAACACCAGGAGAATGAGAAACACGCTCGTCAACACGAGCAACACAGTCAGGAAGCCAATCAGGAGGGTCATGGTTAAATTGAGTTCTTGATGATCTCGCTGAAACTGCGGATTTCCAGCGAGGCTCCGCCGACCAGCGCGCCGTCCACATCCGGCTGGCTCATCAGTTCGCGGGCGTTGGAGGGTTTGACGCTGCCGCCGTATTGGATGCGGACGCGTCGGGCGACGGCCTCGCCGAAGAGGCCGGCCAGTTGGGCGCGGATGAAGGCGTGCACGGCCTGGGCCTGGGCGGAGGTGGCGGTGCGGCCGGTGCCGATGGCCCAGACGGGTTCGTAGGCAACGACGGTCTCGACCATCTGCTCGCCGGTGAGGCCGGCCAGGCTGCCCTGGATCTGTTTGCCGACGACCTGCTCCGTGCGGCTGGCTTCCCGCTCGGCGAGGGTTTCGCCGACGCAGACGATGGGCTTGAGCGCGGCCGCGTGGGCGGCGAGGGCCTTGCGGGAGATCAACTCGTCCGTTTCCTGTTGGTATTGGCGGCGCTCGGAGTGGCCGAGAATCACGTAGCGGACGGAGAACTCCTTGAGCATCACCGCGGCGATTTCGCCCGTGTATGCCCCGGGTCCGTTCTCGCTCATGTTCTGCGCGCCCAGGCGGATATTGCTCTCCAGGATGTCGCGGGACAAGGCCCCCAGCGCGGTGAAGGGCGGGCAGACCACGATGTCCACCTCCTTGACGCTGGCGAGTTCCCGTTTCAGGCCGCTGACGAGGTCCAGAGCCTCGGCCACGGTCTTGTTCATCTTCCAGTTGCCGGCAATAATGAGTCTGCGTTCCTTTTCCATGAGAGTGCGCGGGTTGGGGAGGTATTACCGGGTGGTGAGCGCGGCGACGCCGGGAAGCTCGGTTCCCTCGAGGAATTCCAGGCTGGCGCCACCGCCGGTGCTGGCGAAGCTCACCTTGTCCGCCAGTCCGCTCTTGTTCAAAGCCTTCACGCTGTCACCCCCGCCGATGATGCTCTTGGCACCCCGCTGGGTCGCCTCGGCGACCGCTTGGGCGACGGCGAAGGTCCCTGCGGCGAACCGCTTGTCCTCGAACATGCCCATCGGGCCATTCCAGAGGATCGTCTTCGCTCCGGCAACGGCGTCGCAATAGGCCTTCACCGTCTTCGGACCGATGTCCAGGCCGGCTTCGGCCTCCGGGAGATTCACCCCGTCGACCACGTGCGGGTTGGTCCACTCGGTGATCGGCTTGCCTTTCTTGTCGAGCTTGTCCGTCTTGACCGGCGTGGCGGCGACATTGTCGATCGGCAGGAGGAACTTCACCTGGCGCGCCTCCGCCTTGACCAGCGCGGCCTTGGCCACGTCCACGCTGTCCGGTTCCACCAGCGATTTGCCGACCTTCTCGCCCCGGGCGAGGCCGAAGGTGTAGGTCATGGCGCCGCCCACGAGCAAGGCGTCCGCCTTCTCCAGGAGGCGGTCGATGACCTTGATCTTGTCCGAGACCTTGGCGCCGCCGAGGATCACCACGAAGGGGCGGGGAGGGTTCTCGAGTTCATCTCCGAGGAACCGCAGCTCTTTTTGCATGAGCAGGCCGGCCGCGCACGAGCCGCCCCGTTGGGCGATCACCCGGGCAATGCCCTCGGTCGAGGCATGCGCGCGGTGGGCCGAGCCGAACGCGTCGTTGACATACACATCGGCCAGGCGGGCGAGCTTGGCGGCGAAAGCCGGGTCGTTGGCCTCTTCTTCGGCATGGAAGCGCACGTTCTCCAGAAGCAGGATCTCGCTGTCTTGGAGGTTGGCCGCCTTCTTCTCCGCGTCCTCTCCCACGCAATCGTCCGCAAACGCCACCGGACGGCCGATCATCTCGGCCAGTTTCTCCGCCACCGGACGCAGCGACATCGAGCCTTCACGCTTGCCCTTGGGGCGCCCCAAGTGCGCCGCCAGGACGATGCGCCCGCCCTTCCGGATCAGCAATTCCAGCGTCGGCAGCGTCTCCTTGATCCGGGTGACGTCGGTCACCACCATCTTCCCGTCCTTCTCTTCCATCGGGACGTTGAAGTCGACGCGGACGAAGACGCGCTTCCCGCGGAATTCCAGGTCGTTCACAGTGAGCTTGGCCATAAGAACGAGATCCAAAGTTCAAACAGGGGCGGAAGGATATCCCAGCAGGGCCCTGAGTCAAAGGGTTTTGCAGCCCAACAATTGTGCTGCGCCCGGGCGCCATTTGCGCTACCCAAAGCCCGGCGGTTGAGCCCGAACTCGGAGGCGCATCCCTCCCAGGGCAATGGGTGTCCAGGCCCCGGCGAACCGCGCCCGGTCGAATGGCTCGTGTCGTCCGGGCCGGGCTTGAGTATCTCCATGCGCACGTGCGTCATCTTCAACCCGGCGGCCAAAGGCGACAAAGCCCGCCGCTCCCGGGAGTTCATCGCGCAGGCATCCGCCGGATGCACGCTGAAGCCGACCACCGGTCCGGGAACGGGGCGGCCCCTCGCCGCCGAGGCGGTCCGTGAAGGCTTCGACCGCATCATCGCCGCCGGCGGCGACGGAACGTTGAACGAGATCCTCAACGGCGTCACCGATGAACCGGACGGCCTCGCGCGGGTCGCGCTCGGCGTCCTTCCCGTGGGCACGGCCAATGTCTTCGCCCGCGAACTGCGCGTTCCCTTCCCGCTCAAGGCCGCATGGCAAGTCGCCACCGGCAGCCACCTCGAGACCGTCGATCTGTTCCGGGTTGACTGCCATCAGGGCGGCCGCCCCATCCGCCGCTACGGGCTTCAGCTTGCCGGCGCCGGCCTGGACGCCCGGGCGACGGAGTTGGTGAGCTGGAAATGGAAAAAATGCCAAGGCTTCCTGGCCTACATCGCCGCAGGCTTCCGGGCCCTCCGCGAAACCCAACCCCAGATCACCGTCGCCGACGACGACCGGACGGAATCGGGCCAGTTGGTCCTGATCGGCAACGGCCGCCTCTACGGCGGGCCGTTCCCTCTGTTTCCCCGGGCGGACCTGCACGACGGCCGGCTCGAGATCCGGATCGTCGGCCGCGTCAATTACTGGACGGCGCTGGCCTGCGGGCTGGGTGTGCTGACCGGAAAAGCCGGAGTTGGGCTGCCTTCACAGGATCTTCAGGCGGCGGAGATCGAACTGCGCGCCGACCGCCGGACCGCCCTGCAGATCGATGGCGAGCCGGTCGGCGAACTGCCGGCCCGCATCGTCGTCCTGCCCGGACGCCTGCGGGTGGTTGTGCCGTAACCAGCAGCCGCGGGTGTCTGCGTTCTGCTGCGGGTCAGAACATCGAACACCCAACATCGAACGCTGAACCCTTGTGTCCGTTCGACGTAGGTGCCGTGTGGAAGCAGCGTGCGGGTCATGCGTTGGCAGCCCTTATGGATGCCTGAGAGTTCGGTTCGCGAACTAATACTTTTTGGGATTCCTTGACAGCGGGGGAGGGAGATGGTTCTTTCTCCGCGAATTTCGCCGGGAAACTGGGGCTGAACTTGGCGATTGATCTTTGATGGCCCCACGGATTTCGGCCGGGGTTGGGTACAGACTCAGGCCGAGTTGCCCGCTAAATCCTACAGACTGTACTGATTCCGAACATTCCCCGGGTCCTTCCGGCCATCCCCTGGCCGAAGGACCCGGTAATTTTTTATCCCCGGGACTGGATAAGCTATGTTGAATGTGCTGTTCAAATGAACGAATACACAGCCTGCGTCCCCTGGAAAGCGCTTGACACTCCTTCGCCCTTCCCGCGTTACTGGCGGGCGTCTCGTGCGATCGCCTGCCTACGCCGCACGGGGCTTTCGACCCAATAACGAACTGCGCGACTATGAAAATGAGAAAGCACTGGCCTCTCCTGGCTTTGGCCCTCCTGGGCCTGTTCCTACCGGAAGTCTGGGGAAGCGAAGCGGACATCAAGATCCCCGATTTGACCCAAGTGAAGTTTGACGGGCTGGGCGGCGTCAGCGGGCTGGTCCTGATGTATGTGGGAATCGCCCTCTGCGGCGTCGGTGCCCTGTTTGGTCTGGTGCAGTACAAGCAGACGAAGGCCCTCCCCGTGCACGAGTGCATGGGGAACGTGTCCCACATGATTTGGGAGACGTGTAAGACCTATCTTTTCACTCAGGGCAAGTTCCTCGCCATCCTGTGGGCGCTCATCGCGGCCTGCATGGTTTACTACTTCGGCTTCCTGACGGAGCACAAGGACGCCGGCGGCGCGCCGATGAGCACGGGGCACGTCTTCTTCAACGTCGTCGTCATCCTGCTCGCCTCCATTCTCGGCATCCTTGGTTCGTACGGAGTGGCCTGGTTCGGCATTCGGATCAACACCATCTCGAACTCGCGTGCGGCCTTCTCGGCGCTCAAGGGCCGGCCGCTGGCCACCCTGGGCATCCCGCTGCGCTCCGGCATGAGCGTCGGCCTGCTCCTGGTCTGCGTCGAACTCTTCTTCATGATTTGCATCCTGGTCTTCCTGCCGCGCGAACTCGTCGGCCCGTGCTTCATCGGCTTCGCCATCGGCGAATCGCTCGGCGCCTCGGTGCTCCGCATCTGCGGCGGCATCTTCACCAAGATCGCCGATATCGGCTCCGACCTGATGAAGATCGTTTTCAAGCTGCCCGAGGACGACCCGAAGAATCCGGGCGTGATTGCGGACTGTACCGGGGACAACGCGGGCGACTCCGTGGGACCGACGGCGGACGGTTTCGAGACCTACGGCGTGACGGGCGTGGCGCTGATCGCCTTCCTGGCGTTGGCACTAGCGGCCAGTCCGACCATCTGCGCCACGTTGATCATCTGGATCTTCGCGATGCGCGCGCTAATGATCGTGACGTCCCTGGTCTCCTATTTCGTCAACGAAGCACTGAGCAAGGCGAAGTTCGCTGCCCAGAAGGACTTTGACTTCGAGGCGCCGCTGACGCACCTGGTCTGGATCACCTCGGCCATCTCCATCCTGG
>CAYSPU010000076.1:0-22549 GCA_964432995.1 uncultured Verrucomicrobiota bacterium | reverse complement strand
CTGCCGATACTCCCCGCCGATGCCGTCGAAGTAACCGCCCACATAGACCACGGTATCGGTGGCGTTGACGGCTTCGACACTGGAAGAACTCTGGGATAAGGCGGCGTCCAGCGGCATGAGCGTGAGGCTGGGAACCTCGAACGCGGCGAGATACTTGAGAGTGACGCCCGTGATCTGTGTGACCTCACCTCCCACATAGAGCCGATCGCCCACGAGAGACAGAGACTTCACATCCCGGTTCGGGGCCGGATTCCAATCCAGCAAGGTGCCGTCGGAGGCGTTCACGGCCGCCAAGCGATACCGGCTCACGCCGCCCACTTGGGTGAAATCGCCCCCGAGGTAGAGGGTATCGCCTCCGAGCGCCAGCGCGGCGGGGCCTTTCGAACCGCCACGAACGTTCGGGGCGAAGGTCAGGGGAACGGCAAGGATGGGATTCACGGCGGCGAGGCCACGCGCCGTGCTCCCGCCCACGCTGGAAAACTGGCCTCCAAGGTACAACTTCCCGTCGGTGTACAGCAGGCTGTAAATGGCTGGGTTGTAGCTGTCGTTGGTGGCGGTGAAAGCGAAGTCCGCCAGGGATGCACCCGTCGTGGGGTCAAGGGCTACCAGACCAGCGGCGTCGGTGCCATTGACGTTGGTGAAAGTCCCGCCCGCGAATACTTGGTTCGTGCCGTAGGCCAGGGCGTAGACCGGGTTCGACGCGTTCGCCACCCAGGGCAGCAACTCCCCCGTCCTTGCCGAGACCGCCGCCAAGTTGCTGCGAGGGGCCCCTCCCAGCGAGTAGAACTCACCGCCGAAGAGCACCTGCGTCGCACTCGCGGCGATTTCCGACACGTATGCGGTCCACTGGCCGCCGTAGTATTCGCTGCCCTGCGGCGCGGTGGGAACGACCTCGCCGGTCGTCAAGTCAACCGCCGTGACCAAGGCATGACGGCTGCCTTGGACCTTCGAGAAGGAACCGGCGATATAGAGGGTGTTGCCGATCAGGCGGAGGCTGCGCACGGGACCGGCGGTGGTCCCCTCGAGTTGGAGATTCAACGCTTGCCCCGCGCCGTTGCTGCGGTTGACCGCCGCGAGATAGGCTCGATTCTGCACGCTGATCGTCGTGAAGTCCCCACCGACGTAGACGGTGCTATCCGTCACGGCGAGCGCCCGCACCATGGCGTTCGGGTTCGGGTTCCAGGTGGTGGCTTGGCCGGTCGTGGTATCCAGCGCAGCCAGACGATTGCGAGGTTTGCCTCCGATCGAAGTGAACTGGCCGCCCACGTACACCACGTCGCCAGCCACCGCCAGGGCGAGGACCGCGGCGTCGGCATTCGGGTTCCAGCCGTTGGCCTTCGCCGTTACCAGATCAATGGCGGCTACGGAATTGCGGTTGGAGGAACCCACGCTGCTGATCGCACCACCAACGTAGGCCAAGCCGTTGGTGACCACCACCGTGTATACCGCCCCCGACACCTCGGCATTCCAACTGACCAGGCTCCCGTCAGCGGCATTCACGACGCCCAAGTTCGCCTGCTGCACGCCGCCGATCCGGCTGAACGAGCCGCCCACATACAGACGGTCTTCCTCCTTCACCAATGCGGTGACGTAAGTCCCGCGAACCCCGGCATCCCATTTCTGGTCCACGGACAAGTCCGGCAGCAGATGGACCAGGTTGGTGGCCGGGACCGAGCCCACCTTCGTGAACTGGCCGCCGATATACCAACCGCCAGCGCCGTCGGATTCGACGCCGTAGACCGGACCGTTCACCGGCGGCAGCGTGCCGGAGGATTCCCCGGAGGCCACGTCGAAGAGCGCGGCGCGACCTGTCTGGGGACCAACGTACTTGAAGTCGCCACCAAAGTAGACCGTGTCGTTGGTGATGAGAATGGAGTAGACTCCACCGCTCGGGAACCAGAAATCACTCCGCGGCTTCGACTGCGGTTGAGCCCACGCCTCCGGGGTGATCATCAGCCCCGCGGCAAGCCCAAGCAGGTACAAGCCCGTCAAGCGCAAGCGACCGACTCGAGAGGGCGCCGTGTGGTGGGTTTTCATGGTCTTCCTTTCATCGATGTGCATTGGGGCGGGAGACGGATAGTTGTAAGCGATGCTTCGTCAGGTTCTTCATTATCCTAATGGAATCCGCACGTGGGTGTCAACGCCAGTACTCGGCCCCGGATCCTCGTGTAAGTGGCGCTGGCGGTTCGGCCGTCCCCGCTGGACGCGCAGTTTTCGCCCCTGCGGATGGGCGCTCTGTCGGCTCCGGGGAGATCCCACCTCGGCGGCGGGATCCTATACAAACGGCGGAGAAGGAGCCCGCGGGAGCGGGATCCAGCCTTGGATTCACCTTCCCCAGATGTCGCTGAGAGGTTAGGATCCGCCCCACGAATCCAGCGCGCTCATGAAACCCGACTCTCCTTCTACATTCAAGATCGCCTCCCGCCGCGATTTCCTGAAGACCACCGGCCGGCTATCCGCCGTTTCCGCCTTGGCGGGCGTCGCCTTGCCGCAGGTTCACACCGCCGGCAGCGACTTCATCCAACTGGCCCTGATCGGCTGCGGCGGGCGCGGAACCGGTGCCGTCGCCAATGCCCTCGCCGCCAAGAACGGCCCCACCCGGCTCGTCGCCATGGCCGATGTCTTCGAGGATCGGTTGAAGAACAGCTACGAAGCACTCAGAAACGCGGGTGCTCCGTCGAACGCCGCCGTGGAATCGCGGGTAGACGGTTTCGACGCGGCCCAGGTCGACGTGCCGCCCGAACGCCGGTTCCTCGGATTCGACGCCTACCAGAAGGCCATGGACTGCCTGAAGGCCGGCGATGTCGTCATCTTGACCACGCCGGTCGCCTTCCGCTGGGTCCATTTCGCTCACGCCATCCGCAAAGGCTTGAACGTCTTCATGGAGAAACCGATCTCGGTCGACGGTCCCACCACCCGGCGGATGCTGACACTGGCCGAGGAAGCGACCAGGAAGAACCTCAAAGTCGCCGTGGGCCTGATGTGTCGACATTGCGAGGCGCGGCGCGAACTCGATCGGCGGATCCGCGCCGGCGAGATCGGGGAAATCACCACGCTACGCACCTACCGCCAGGTCGGCCCGGCGGGGTTCACCGGTCCCAAACCCCAGAACCAGCGCAGCGAACTCCTCTATCAAGTGCAGCGATACCTCGGCTTCTTCTGGGCCAGCGGCGGCGTGTTCCACGACTACATCGCCCACAACGTCGACGAGTGCTGCTGGATGAAAGGCGCCTGGCCCGTGCGCGCCCAGGGCCAGGGCGGACGCCTCTACCGCGGCGACGCCGCCGACCAGAACTTCGACAATTACTCGATCGAGTACACGTTCCCCGATGGCACCCGGTTGTTCGTCCACTCCCGCTACATGACGGGGTGTCGCGAGGAATTCGCCAGCTACGCCCACGGCACCAAAGGCTCGGCGGTAATCTCGACCGCGGTGCATACGCCGGCCCGGTGTCGAATCTACAGGGGACACGACCAGACCCGCGAGAACCTGCTCTGGGCCTTCCCGCAACCCGAACCCAATCCATATGTGCTCGAGTGGGAACACCTGCTCGAAGCGATTCGCAAGGACCAGCCCTACAACGAGGCAACGCGTGGCGCCCAGGACAGCCTCGTGGTGGCCATGGGACGCCGCGCCGTGCATACCGGCCAGATCGTGACCTACGACGAAATGCTCGCGTGCGACGAGGAATTCGCGCCCGGGGTCGACCAATTCACCATGAGTTCACCGGCGCCGCTCGTGGCCGATGCTTCCGGGCGGTACCCTCTGCCTCAACCTGGCATCAAAACGAATCGGGAGTATTGAGCGGGGAAAGCAGCCCGGCTGCGGGCAAACCTCACGGCGCGCTGACGCTGAGTAACAAAGGGTCGACAACTATGGTCGTGCCGCGGGAATCATTCCAAGATCCGTTGGATCAGCGCCTCGATCCCGGACTGGAATTCCTTTTCGAGCGGGGCCTCGCGTCAAGCTACCCTGGGCAGGCCCTCTCTTAAGCCCTCGGCCAAGGCCCGAGCGACCGCCGGTGGGAAAACGCCGGCGGCCTTCCCCCCCGCCTGTTCGATGGCGGCGAGCAGGTCGAGTTGGTCGCGGCAGCACATCCAGAAGATGTCCGCAAGGTCCTTCGGCTCCTGCTGGTCGAGCAGAGCGCTGATCTTGTAGGCCAGGATGTTCTCCTCGGTGTCCAGGAGGCCCAAGTCCGGATGATTCCAGGGTTGGCCCACACGGAACGGAACGTCATTCACGAACTCGATCTTCAGCGAGATGGGACCGTGGACGAAAGCGCGACTGGACCGGTCCTCGCGAAGGACGATCTCCAGGCGCCAACCCTGGGCGGCGGCTCCCTGCAGTGTGTTGAGGCAGCGATCCCTCGCGATCCCGAAGTGAGCGAGTAGGGTCACATCTCACAATTATACAATTGAAGCACGTGATTCGTCCGCACCTTCTCCGCGTGGTCATCCCGGCAAATGGCTTACCGTTCGTTGCCGCGGGCGCCCGCGGGAGAGCACCCACCCGGTCGCCCCATTCGCAAAGGCCGTGCCCTGCGCTCCACGCTGCTGCTCCGGTGTGGCGGGTCAATTGTATAATTGTGAGATGTGACCCCAGGTGATCCACTCATGTCCTCATGCTATTCGAGCTTCGTGCCTTCGCGAGGCACCAGCTCTCCGTCCTTGTTCCGTCGGGCGACATCACCATCACCGGCAAATCGATCGCCCTCACGCAATTGACCAAAGAACTCTCGGTCATGTGGTTGCGAGATACTCGGCCTACGGGACGACGACGCGGTAGAAGCGCGTGACTTCGGCGGGATTGTCGGTGAAGGTCAGGCGTCCGGTTTGGGCGACGGCTTCGGTCACCGGCTGCCAGTCGGGAGCGGAGAGAGTGGTCGAGGCTTCGATGCAGTAGCGGACGCCGGGCACGGCGGCCCAGGAGAATTCGATGCCGCCGCCGGTCGCGACGTGGACATCTTCGATTTCGGGGATGGGAACGGCCGCGTTCGGTGCGCCGGGCGTCGGGAGGGTGAAGGTGGTTCTGGTGAAGGCCTGGGCGTCGGGCAACGAGCCAACCGAGGTGTCGGCGACGAGGGTGGGGACGTCGAGGTGATCGACGACGGCGAGACCGGTGGGCTGGGTGCGGACGAGCCAGAGCGGGCGGTTGTTGGACAGGCGGAAGCCGGTGTGCATGCTGCCGCCGGCGGTTTCGCCAGGTTCGCCGTCGGCCCAGAGGATTCGGAACTCACCGCCCTCGAGGGTGGAGCCGGGTGGGAAGGCCCAGCGGGTGAGGTCGGTGGGGGAATCGGTGAGGTAACAGCCATCGAGGGTGACGGGCAGGGGCCCGGCGTTGACGAGTTCAATCCACGGTTCGCGCTCGCCGGCGTTGTCGAGGATCCCGGTCGCGTTGAGGGTAAGGAGCTCATTGAGCCAGAGTGGCGGGAACGGGGGCAGCGATGTGGCCAGGGAGTTGGGTCGACCTGGTGTGGCCGGTTCGGCGGTGGCTTCCACTTGGAGGTCCATGCCCCAGACGATGTCGCTGCTGCCGGTGCTGTTCTGGTGGACTTCGGCGGCGACGACGTTTTCGCCGACGCGCAGGAGATCGCTTTCGATGACGGAGGGGCCTTCGAGGACGGCGTCGCCGACGGTGCGGTCGGCGGGGGTGTCGAAGGTGACCTCGGTTCCCTGGTTGAATCCGGGTCGCATGAGTTCCTGGCCATTGAGGTAAACGACCGCCGCGTCGTCGAGGATGGTGTACGCGGTCAGGCGGGTGCCGAGGGTTGGGCCGGAGTATTGGAACCGGGCGCGGAAGTAGAAGGTCATCGGGCCGAGGTCGAGGGGGGTGTTCTTGGGGGCGGCGAGGTCGGCGTTTTCGACGTAAAGGAGGGCGTCGCCGGCGGGCCAGGAGGCGTCATTGTAGGACGGGTCGCGCCAGGCGGTGCCGAGGTCTTGTCCGGCCTGGTGGTAGCGCCAGAGGTTGGTCATCGGCAGGACGGTGGCAGGTTCGGTTGCGGTGAGGGTGGTCACGGCGCTCCAGTTGCCGACGCGCGTGTTATCCTGCATGGGATCGATCAGTTGCAGGGAGCCGCCGCCGCCGTTGGCCGCCGCGGGCCACGGGGCGGAGGAGGAGTAGCTGACTTCGTCCAGCACCTCGAGGTTACTGCCGGGTGTTTGGCGGACGAGGCGGAGGGTATCGCCGGTGGCGCCGAGGGTGCCGGTCCAGGCACCGGCGACGGGGGCGTCCGTGCCGTAGGCGGCTTCGAAGGCGGTTGGGTTGGCGACCACGAGGAGGAATTGGCCGGGGTCGAGGCGGATGCCGGCGGGGAAAGCGAACGAGAGGTTGTTGCCGGTGAGGGCGACGTTGTCCAGCGATTCGGTGGTGTGGCTGGAACGATTGAGGATCTCGATGAACTCGGTGCCGGGGGTGGTCGGGCGGTACATGATTTCGTTGAGAACCAACTGGGGTTGGGGCACGACGACGACCTCGAGGGTTTGGGTGGCGCTGAGGGTGCCGGGTCCGTCGTCGGTGACGCGCACGAGGATGTGGTTGGTGCTGGGGTCGTGATCGGGGTCGACGGGCCAGAAGACCCAACCGGTATCGGGATCGATCGTCGCGCCGGGTGGCGCGCCGGCGACGAGGCTGAAGGACAGCGCTTGTGCCGGTCGGTCGGGGTCAGTGGCCTGAGCGCGGGCGGCGAGGACTTGGCCGGCAGGAACGGTTTGTGGTGGGAAGGGGGCGAGTGCGGGTGGCTGGTTCACCTCGGAGACGCCGACGCTGAAGGTTCGGGTGGTGCTGTCGTAAGGCGGTTGGAGTTCGGTGGCACGGACGACGAAGATGGCGATGCCGGGTCCATCGTCTTCGTTGGGGAGCCAGGAGATGAGGCCGGTGGCGGGGTCGATATGGGCGCCCGGGGGTGCGGTCTCGAGGGTGAAGCGCAGCGGGCTGGGGGGGGTGTCGGGATCGGTGGCGGCGACCGGCCATTGGAAGAGGGTGCCTTCGTCGACGGACTGCGGCGGGATGAACGGCATCAGGGGCGGGTTGGGCACCTCGAAGACCAGGACGGAGAAGGTGCGCAGGGCGCTCATCGGCGGCGTGCCGTCGTCGGAAACCCAGATGCTGATGGGGATGATGTTGTCGCCCATCGACTCGTCGGGGGTCCAGGTGAGTTGGCCGTCTTCGGTCAAGGTGGCGTCAGGGGGCGCGCCGGGTGCGAGTTTGAAGGTGAGGGTATTGGGCGGCAGGTCGGGGTCGGTGGCGACGAGTTGGACGGCGAGTTGCGTTCCTTCTTCGGCGAGTTGGTCAGGGACAGGTTCCAGCGATGGGGGGAGATTGAGTTCGGCGACGTCGACTTGGACCTGGGCACTCGAGGTGCGGACGGGGGTGCCGTTGTCGGTGGCGCGGACGGAGAACGTGTGCTGGCCGGGGCCATCGGCTTCGGTGGGGGTCCAACGGAACTCGCCGGTCTGCGGATCGAGGAAGGCGGCGGAGGGTGCATCGGCGCCGAGGCTGTAGGACACGGTCTGTCCGTCATCGGGGTCGGTTGCTTGGACGGTGAAGGCGAGGAGGGTTCCTTCGTCGACGGCCTGGTTGGCTATCGCGCCAAACAGCGGCGGGCGGTTGCCGCCGGCCATGTAGTTCGGGGCTCGCGGCGTGGCGGCGGTCATCTCGTAGAGCGGCAGATCCGCGCCGTCGGGATAGCGTCCCAGGCTGACGTCATTGGTTTGCGGGCCGAACTGCAGTCCATCGATCAGGGTGTTGTCGGGGGCGAAGAGGGCGAGTTCTTCGCCGGCGAGAGCGAGCTTGAAGTTGACGTGGAGGTCTTGGCCGGCGTTCTGCCCGGTTTCCTCGTCGGCCCACACGAGCAGGAAGCCGCCGGCGGGGAGGGTGGTGCCGGGTGGGATGCCGTACTTGGTGGGGTCATCGAGGTCGTCGGTGAGGGTGAAGCCGGAGAGATCGACGGCATTGGTGCCGGCGTTGTACAGCTCAAACCAGTCGTCGAAATCGTTGTCGGCGGGATCGGCCAGGGTCCGGGTGTTGCCCGCCTGGAGTTCATTGATGAAGACGGCAACGGGCGGCCATGCCGGATCGTTGGCCGCGCCGGGCGTGACATACACGAACTGGCGGCGTCGACGCGGTTCGCCATCCGGAAAGGATCCGACGCTGCGTCCGGCGGAGAGTTGGGTGTATTCGGCGAAGTCGATGACGGCGGCGGCTTGCGGGGTTCCCTGCAGACGGCAGAGGGCGACCGCGCCTGTGGTGGGGTCCAGACGGAAGCTTGCATGAGGTTCCCCGGGGGCGGACTCAGCCGGTTCGCCGTCGACCCAGATGACCAGGAACTGGCCGGGGCCGAGGGTAGTGCCGGCGGGAAACGCCCACTGGTTGAGGTTCGAGTAATTGGGGGTGAGGTAGAAGGTGGAGAGATCGAGGGTGGAGGTGCCGGCGTTGTAGAGTTCGATCCAAGGATCGCGATCGCCGGCGCGGTCGGTGACGCTGCTGATGTTGTTGGGTTGGACTTCGTTGATCCAGAGGGCGGGGAATGGGGTGAGGGATTGGACGGTGGCGTTGGCGCGTGCCGGGGTGGTGCGGTTGAGGTCGTTGGTGGCGGTGGCGGTCCAGTTCCCGACGCGCCAGGATCCCTGGGCGGCGTCAACGAGTTGCAGCGAGGGGCCGAGGTCGGCGGCGTTGGTGGGCCACGGCGGACGGTTCCAGTAGCGGAGGTCGCTGACGACCAGGTCGGGCTCCGGAGGCGTGGCTGGTCGGACGAGGGCAAGTCGTTCGCCGTCGTTGTCCAGGCCGCCGGGGAACACGTCGAGAACGGGAATGGCGCCGCCGTAGGTGGCCTCGAAGCGCGCGCGGTCGGAAACGAGGATGGCGTAGGCGAGTGGCGGGAGAATGGAGCCGGGGGGGAAGGTGTAATCGACGCCTTCGAGCCGGAAGCCGCTCAGGTCGAAGGCGGTGACGGTGGAGCGGTTGTGGAGCTCGATGAAGCTCGAGCCGGCCTCGCTGGGGGCGGGATCGTAGTGGACCTCGTTGATGACGACGAAGTCCTGGACGTGTTCGATGGCGCCGGTGTAGCGGACGACGATGGAATCGGAGGCGCCGGGGACGGGGTTACCGCGGAGGTCTTTGCCGACGAGGGCGATGGTGTTGGTGACCTGCGTGAGGGGTACACTGAGACGGAAGTTGCGGGCGGTGGTCCAGGTGACGGGATAGGGGACGCCGTTGATTTCGATGGTGGCGACGGCGAAGGGGGCGGTGCCGTCGAGGGCGACGGTGGGGGTGGTGGCGTCGTAGTCGTTGCCGGAGTTGGTGGTGATCTCGAAGGTTTTGGCGTCGGCGGCGTTGAGTTGGTTGAGGATGTAGGTGCGGCGGCTGTTGATCCAGGAAACGATGCTGCGGGGATCGGTGATGCCGCTGACCGCGTTTTTGACGAGGATCGAGCGGCGGGCGTCGATTTGGGGCTGGAAGTTCTGGGCCAGGAAGGGGCCGTTGACGGTGTCGAGATAGGCGCGCCAGTTCATCCGGAGGAAGGTGGGATTCGAGTAGGCGCGGTTCATGACGGAGTCCTGGCCGCTGCGGAGGGTGCCGCTGGTGCCGTCGCCGAGGCCGAAGACGAAGTCGATGTCCCAGGGCATCAGCACCCAGCGCTCTCCTTCGGGGCGATAGAGGAACATGTTCTGGCCGACGTTGTAGGTCCAGGCATCCCAGTTGCCCATGGCGAAGTCGTGGCCGAAGACGCGCATCCACTGTTCCATGTCGGCGAGGTTGAGGACATTGGGGACGTACGCCGTTGAGGTATCGTTGACGGCGGTGACGAGGTCGAGGAACTGGCCGTAGTTGTTGGCGTCGCCGTCGTTGGAGCGGCGCTGCCAGTTCCAGCGGTAGCGGGCGAGCTTGTAGTCGCCGCCGAGAGTGGTGAAGCGCTGGATGGTGGCGCTGGTGGCCTGGAAGTTCTGGTTGTCATCGCTGAACTCGAACCAGACGGAGATCTTGTAGAGATCGCCTTCGTCGGCGGTGGGGAACCAGCGTCGGGCGGAGTCGTGGTTGGGCTGTTCGAGGTCCTCCATGATATCGGGGCGGAAGAGGCTGCCGTTGAAGTAGAGGCGCATGTAGTGGGCGTGGAGGTAGGGGATCCCGAGTTGCTGGGCGTACCAGGCGGCGAGTTGGCTGCGGATGCCGGTGGCTTCGGAGCCGCCGTTGCCGGTGGAAGCGAAGACGCGGTCGCTTGTGCCGAGCAGCGGATCGTCCGGGGGCGTGGTGGCGGCGATGTCGCCGGACCCGCCGTGGTAGGGGCTGCCTTTGTCGCGGAAGCCGGTGTTGTAGATCACGCGGTGATGGCGGTAGACGAGCGTGCTGTCGCGGTAGGTGTTGTCGAGCGCGTTGCGCCGGGCCGAGGCGGTGGCCTGCGTGAACCAGAGGTGATAGTGCGCAAGGGTTCCGAACGGAATGGCCTCGCCCCAGCGCACCAGGCATTCCTCGGCGGGGGCGAGCGCGGGAAACACCGACGAAACGGAGGCGCCGGCGCCATCGGTGGCCGTGATTCGAAAAGCGACCAACCGGCCCGTGGTCTGGCCGGGGATGAGAGCGGAGTAGAGGCCGTCCCCGGCGATTTCGTCGCCTTGCAGGCCGTCGTCGCGCAGGTTCACGGTGGTGAGGGTCGTGGCGGGGTCGACGCGGTACTGGAGGCGGGCGAGCGCGACGCCGTCGGGATCGGAGAGATTGCAGGTGACGCGGACCTGCTCGGACGCGTTGGGGAGGGGTGGGAAATGGGCGACGTTGTCGATGGCGGGGCCGGCGTTGGCGACGCGGCGGCTATTGGGGAGGCCGGGGGTGCCGAGGTTGGTGGGGACGGTCATGTTGGCGGCCAGTTCGGCGCCATTGCCGTGGAGGCGGAAGAGGATTTGGGGCCAACCGGCGAGCCAGCGGACGTTGGCGCGGATGGTGACGGTGGCGTTGCCGGGGAGGGAGGGGCTGAGGGTGGTGCGGAGGGAGTTGGGGCCGGTATCGCCGTCGCCGCCGGCGCGGACGTGCAGACAGCGGGTGCCGGTGGCGGCGCCGCTGGTGTCCACGGTGGAGGTGCTGTGATTCCCGCTGAAGACCCAGCCGGTGGTGCCGTCCTCGAAGGTGCCGCGGGTGACGACGTTGGTGCTGCCGGTCCGAAAGGCCTCGACATCGTCGACGAGGCACTCGCCGGCGCCCAGCAGGCCGATGTGGAGGCGGTTGGCGGTGCCGCTGGCGTTGTCGATCCGGCCGGTGAACTCGACACCGGTCCAGACGGCCTTGGCGGTTTCATCGCTGTCGGCCCAGTTGGACGGGCGCAGGAGATCGGCACGGGGATCGACCAACTCAAGGCTCGAACCGCCGCCGTCGGCATAGCGACCCCAACGGCCGCCGTCGGCGTAGGTCACTTCGCTGACGACGATGTGAATCACGTTGGTTTCGGTGACGCCGAGGGCGTTGGTGCTGACGACGAAGTCCGGTTTGGCGAGGGCAATGCGTTCGCCGTTGTTGGCCAGGGAACCGTTGTAGTCGCCGACGGTATTGGCGGCGGTGAGGTGGGAGTAGTTGGTGAGGAGGCGGGCGGCGTTGCGGGCGACGACGAGGTAGCCGCCGGCGGGGATGCTGGTGTTCGCCGGGAGGGTGAAGTCAATGCCCTCCACAAACCGCCAACCGCCAACGTCCACCGCAGCGCCGCCCTGGTTGTGCAGCTCGAGGTACTCGTCGTCGTCCGACTTGGAAATCGGGTGGTACATGACTTCGTTGATGACGACGGGCTCGCTTCGCCAAGGCGCGTTGGCGGCGCCTGGCGTGGGCGCCAAGAGCCGGCGGATGGCGTTGGCGCCGTCCGGCGAGCGGCCGCTGGCGACGCCGTTCTCCTGACCGCCAAACCGGATGGCATCCAGCACGCGGTCGCCATTCGAGCTGACGAGGAAGATGGTCTCGCCCGAGGCGCTCAGGGCGAAGCCGAGCTGGTTTTGATCCCAGGAGAGGAAGCCGCGCGGCTCGAGGACGGTGCCATCCGGGATGCGGAAGCGATTCGTCTGCGCATCGTCAGTCAGGACACATCCCGAAAGGTCCACCGCCTGGTTCGAGCGGTTGTAGAGCTCGATGAAGTCGAAAACCGGGTCGTCGGTGTGGGCGAGGAACTCGTTGATGAGGACGTTGGCTTCGGGCGTGGGCACGGTGGGATCCAGTTCGCCGGGGGACCCGCCGCGGAACTCGCTGGCGGCCCAGGCATGCACACTGTTTTCTCCATAGCTGGGTCGGGCCAGCACGAGCGAATGGCCGGCGCCGTCGGCCGCGGCGGGCCACGGAGGATCGTCGGAATACTCCACCTCCAGGCGGATGGCATCGGCGTTGTTGCGGAGTCGGACCTGGCCGCTGTCGTTTGGCAAAGCCCCCGTGTAGGGACCGAGGACGTTGGCGATGCCGTAGGCGGCGATGACATCTTCCGGGGCCGCGGCGATCACCACGGTTTCGCCGGCGTTCAGGCGGAAGCCGTCCGGGAATGTGTAGTCGATGTCGCCGCTGATCCGCCAGCCGGTCAGGTCTTCGAAAATGGATCGGGCGTTGTGGACTTCGACGAATTCGAGGTTCCGTCCGTCCGGCGAGGGTGCGGGATGATACATGATCTCGCTGATGATCATGCCCGTGGCGCGACTCGAGGGGCCGACGGGCTCCTTGGAGAAGCGGACGGTGCCGACGGTCGGGTTGCGGGTTGGGCCGAGGTCGCGGAACCGGGCGGTGGCGGTCGTTGAGGCGCCGTCACTGCTGACGGCCAGGCCGACGTAGATGCGGGTGGGCAATCCGGCGAGGCTGGCCGAGCCGAGAGCGGTCCAGGTTTGGCCATTCAGGCTGGTGTAGCCGTGGAGCGTGGCGCCGGCGCGTTGGAGCCGGAGCCAGGTGTGCGGGTAATTGGCGGGGAACCCGCCGCGGGGTGCCGCGGTGGCCGACGAGGCGCCGGTTGTCAGTCGCGATTCGAAGAAGCAGCCGAGTTGGGCGGAGGAGGCGAACACCGCGCCGAAACGGGAGTTGGCCTCGAGGCTCTCGCGGGCCATGAGACCGGCATGCACAAACGGATCGGGCACCGTTACCCCGGCGACGCGCACTTCGAGGTCGAAATCGCCCTCCCGTTCCTGCCAGCCGAATTGGAACTGGTCGGAGGTGCCGCCGATGGTTTTGCCGCCGCCGGTGACATCGACGCCGCCGGGTACCGAGACGGTGTTGCCTGGCAACGTGGGGGAGCCGATATCCGACGGGGCGTATTCGTGAGCGGTGAAGGTGATCTGGGAATCCGGGGCGATCGGGTTGGCGGCCGCGGCCTGGTCGGTGATGTTGTTTGCGGTGAGGGTGTAGGTTCCGCCGTAGGTCAGAGGCGACGTGGTGAGCAGAACCGTGGCCTGGTCAGCGCCATAGGTGGCGGCGGTGATCGCGTGCCCCTGGTCGAGGGTGTAGTTGGCGGGATCGAGCGCCGTCGTGCCGGCCATGGCCTCGCTGAAACGGACGACGACGCGCGTCTGGCCTTCGTTGCGGGCGCTTTCCAGAACCGGCGCCACCGTATCCGGCACGACGCTGAGTGTGGCGGTGTCGCTGGTGACGCCTCCGAGGTTGTTGGTGAGGATGGCGCGGAAACGGGCGTTCTGGTCGGTCATGCGGACGGGGCCGAAGTTGAGGGTGAGGGCGGTGGCCCCGGGGAGAAAGGTCTCGTTGCGTTGCCAGCGGCAGGAGACAAGATCCACGTTGCTGACCTGGACACGGAAGGTCGCGTATTGGCCTTCGATCACCGCGGTGTTGGTCGGTTGCGCAATGATGATCGGTGGGGTGAAAGCGATGCCGTAGGGCAGAAGGTGCGTGGCGGGTATGGGTCCTTCGTCGACGCCGTCCGGACGCAGCCAGCGGACGGCCAGGTTGTCGCCGCCGCCGCCCTCTTTTTGGAGGGCGGCGACGTAGTAGGCCTGGCCGGCTTCGAGGCGGATCGCCGCGGATTGTTGGTTGGCTTCCCACCCCCATTCGCGGGAGGGGGTCCATCCGGTGACGCTGGCAATCAACCGTTTGTTGGCCGGGGACGAGTCCGTGCTCAACCAGAGCTCACTGCCGTCGTCGCTGGAAATCCAGAAGGTGTAGTTACCGGTGACGGGCGGGACCACGTAGCCGTGCATGCGCTGGCCGTAATCCTCCAGCACATCCACGGGCGCCTCGAAGTAGTCGGTGACCAGGTTCGTCGAGGTTGGATTGTCCGGGTAATCCGCCGAGCCGGTGAGATCGGCCACGGCCGTGCCGGGAATCCCCTCCCAGACCTCGCGCAAGATCGATTGGCCCTGGAGGCAGACTCCCGAGAGCAACAAGAGCATCAGGGCCCACCTGCTCGCGGCTGACGCCCGGTGCCGCCTCCCCATGAACCGGCGCGTCGGTGGTCGGCAAGCCGTCGAGTTGGCGTCGCTCCTCTTCTTCTCGTCGCGATGGCCTGGGCACCGCGGGGACCAACTGGAGGCTGCGGGGAAAGTCATTGGCGAGAACCTACGACAACTCCGAACCCGACGACAAACCATTCTGAACTGGCGCCACAGGTGGGGCGCATCATGGAGAGGCCCCCACTCGAAATGGTGGGCGGGCAACACGGTTGGCACCGAGGGTCCAGAGCGCGGCCAAGCGGTGTTGGCCGCCCACCGCCGCAGTCGGTTGGCAGCGCCTGGCCTCCCGGCCAGGCGCGTATTTCACACGCTCGCCGCGTGTGAAATGTGCGGGCTGGAGGGGGCAACTTTCGTCTCTTCGGCGCTGACGAAGAAGGTCTCCCGGTGCCACACCGCTTGGCTACGGCGACGTCCGGATCCGATAGAACTGGGCGCTGCCTGGTAGTTCGGTGAAGGGATGAGTCATGAGCGAGGTGGTTGCTTCGAGCGGTCCGGCAATGGTTTGCCAATCGGCCGCATCGCCCAGTTGGGTGGCGGCCTCGAGGTAGTAGACGGCCCCGGGGGTCGAGTTCCAGCGCAACTGTGGCGAAGGATCCTCTGTCCATTCCATCATCAGCACGTCGCTGGTGATGTCCGCAGCGCCATCGTCGGCTTCCCGATTGCCCACGGTGTCTGTGGCGACGACGTAGAAGGCGTAGCGGGCGCCTGGTTCGGCGGTGTATTCAGCTTCGGTGGCGGTGGTCCCGATGAGCCAGGGCGCGAAGGCGCTGCCGTTCTTGGACACGTAGACGCTGTAGGTGGCCGCGCCCGAGCCGTCGGGGTCGCTGCCGGTCCAGCGGATGCGGAAGCGGTCGGGGCCTTCCCAAATCAGGTGGTCGACGCGGCTGGCGGGAGGGGTGAGATCCAGCCGGTTGGTAGCGATGGGGGTATCGATGGGAGTGTTCTCGTCAAAGACGATGCGGGCCTGGTTGAGGAGTTGGGCGCCGGAGGGCAGATCGGCTCGGGGGCGGATGCGGAAGGTCACGTGTCCCTCGCCGCGACGGAGGTCATCGTTTGGGGGGAGGAAACCGGCGATGGGGTCTTCGGGGAGTTCGCCGGTGAGCGGATCATAGGAGTGCATGGTCCAGGTGACGGTGCCGCTCGAGGGGTCCAACGCGGCGGCGACCTGGACGGGGTAGGGATCGGAGTCGACCTGGGCCGTGGTGGTGTAGGACTGAAGGCCCGAGGGGACGAAGATGGTGATGTCGTTGAAGGCGATCTCGCCGAGTTCGAAGCTGGACCAGTCCAGTGAAGTCGGCAGCATGTCGGTGACGACCACCTGTTGGGCGGGGGCGGTGGCGTTGGTGCGGTTCTCGAACTCGATGGTGTAGGCGATGGTCTCGTCGAGGCCGAGCCACCCGAGAGGGCCATGGCCGGTGGAGAGCTTCACGTTGGGGTCTTCGCTGGAGACGATTTGGAGGCTGCCCCAGCCCAGGCCGTGGGTGGGGGTTGGCGGCGGGTTGGGCTTGGCCGTATCGCTGGTCTTGCAGTCGCGAATGCCGGCGCGCATGCGGGCGACGGCGTCGGAGTAGCGCTGCAGGGTGGCGTAAAAGGCGTCGGCGCCGTTGTGGTAGGCGGTGGCGGTCTGCATGCTGTTGGTCACGAGCGTTCCCATTTCCTCCTGCAGCTTCACGTAGGTCCGGTAGACGGAGAAGCCGTCACCGAGGGCGCCCAGGCCCTTGGCCGCCCACGTGCGGTCGTCCGGGACAAAGAACTTCTGGGAGACCCCGACGAGTCCTGTGCCCAGCGACAAGCTGTATCCGGCCATGGCCTGCTCGTCGTACCAATCTCCCGAGTTGCCTTCAAAGATCGGCTTGTAGATGGCGTAGGCCAGCGAGAAGCCGGTGCGCAGACGTTCTTGCACCGCGGGCTGGTTCAGGCAGAAGTCCCCGTACCAAGGGTAGGTGGCCGGGGTGCCGGTGGCTTGGCCGACCGGCTGCGGGGCGGGCTTGTCGAACAGGCTCTTCACCGACATCAGGAACTTGACGGCCTGCGCGCACAGAAGCGCATCTCGGGCGATCACCAGTTGGCGGTTCGCTTCTCCCAACTCCTCGAAGTCGACGTAGCCCGCCTGCCAGCGGTACTTGGCCTCGATGAGCAGTTGCTTGGCGGCTTCGGCTTCGTCGAATGCCTCCATCACGCCCTTGCAGGTCGAGCGCATGGTCTGGATGGCTTCGTCGAAGAGCTGATTGTGCGCCTCGAGATGGAGGTTCAGATCCTCGATTGCCTGCTGGGGCGGTTTGACCGCTTGGCCGCCAAAGAAGAGATCGCCCAGATCGGCGCCGAGGTCGTGCAGGCGGTTTCCTTGCCGCGCGATCCTGGACTGGGCGCCGCCACCAGCGCCGGCGTAAGCCACGGCCGGACCCGCCACCGGGTTCCCCAGATCCACGAGCACATCTTCGATCGGCTGACTCCCGACAGTCAGGTTGACCGACCGCGACGCATAACCGGGAGCTGATGCCGCCAGCGCCAGCGCGCCTGGCGGAACCGAGAACATCCGGAAACCCTCGAGCCCGAGTTGGAAGCAGTAGTCGACCGTGTGTCCGGAAGGGGTGCGGAGTTCGAGTTCGACGCCGGGGACCGCGAGGCCGGCCGCATCCACCACGGTGCCGCGGACGGTTACGCCGGTGCGCGCGACGAGGTGGAAATCGTGCCGTTGAGTCGAGGCCAGCCAGGTGGAAACCTCGGCGGCCGTCTGGGCGGCCAAGTCTCCGGCGATCGGCTCGGCCGCCACCTCGAACCTCCCGGCTGGCAGCGAGGTCAGTCGATATTCGCCTCGGGCGTCGGTCATTTCTCGGAACGTCCATGCGCGGTCCAACTCCCGGGCGATGACCGGGATCCCTGCTTGCGGAGCACCGTCCGCCACGACCTGCCCGACGATCTCGCGGTCGGGGTCGACGACAATGTCGCAGGCCGTTTCCCCGTCGGTCACGGTCACGAGCGCCTCGGTTCGGGCGGCCTCGGGCGGATGGACCGTCAGGCGATAGTTGCCGGCCGGCAGACCGGTGAAGGTCCACCGCCCGTCCGCAGCCGTAGACCCCAGCCGCCGCACCAGCGCCGCCGAGGAACCGTCCGCGGACTTCAGGACGAGTCCCGCACCGCCCAGCACCTCCGCGCCACCCGGAGCGAGGACGCGCACCAGCAGATGGTTGGTGCCCGCGACGAAATCGACGTTCGCCAAATCCGCGCCCGGCGTTACGGCCACATCGTCCTTCGCGGCGAACGTCAGTTCGGGGGAACGCGCAACGAAGGAGTATTGACCTGGGCTGACCACGCGCAGGGCGTAGGCACCCTGGGTATCTGTCAAGGCATCGGCGATGACCTGACCGTCGCTGACGAGCGCCACGGCGGCGTTGGTGCAGGGAGTGGCGCCATCGGCTGCATAGACGTGTCCGTTGACGGACGCCCCCTGGTCCAGGGTCAGGTCCTGCTGGATCACGTTCGTGGCGGGGGTGACGATGAACTCGGCTCCGGCCAGCAGCGGGCTGGATGGAGCCCCGATGCCGATTCGGTAGCGGCCGGGCAACAGTCGGCTGATTTCGTATTGGCCCAGTTCATTCGCCGCCGTCTCGTGGGTCAGCCCCAATTCGCTCACGATGGTGAGCGCCGCCTTGGGCCAAGGTTGGCCCCGCCAGGTGACGAGACCGCGGACGCGACCGCGTCGGTCGAGCGTCAAGGCCAACGGCACGGGATCGAGGGCTGCCAGGTTCAGGTTGGTGGACCACGGTGCGTAATCGGACGCGAGGATTGTCACCCGGCACGATTCGGCTGGCAGTTGACTCAGCGTGAACTGTCCCCAACTGCTGCTCAGCGTGGCTTGGTCGGCCGCACCCAACCCGCTCAGGATGACCTGTGCGCCGGTCACCGGTTCGCCTGTTACGGAATCGGCGATCGTCCCGCTGAGGGTCGTCCCCGGGTTCAAGGCGAAGTCGGCCGGGACGCGGGAGTCGGTGTTCTCCACAGCCACGCGGCGTGACGGGGCGGTGCCGGCCAAGGTCGAGAGAACACTCAGCCGATACTCGCCTGGTGGCAAACCGCTCACGTAGTAGTTGCCCTGGGCGTCCGTCCGGGTGACACCGCCGCGCCAAGCCCCGAACCCGGCGACCGGTGTCAGCCAGTCGTATTGCAGAGCGGCGTTGGTGACCGATGTTCCGGACGCGTCGACGGTGTGCCCCGAGATGCGGCCGCCGCGCGCCGAGAGGGTAAGCTCGGCGGCGGTGGTTTGTCCGGCGGCAACGGTGACGGCACGCGGTGGTGCAGGTCGCCAGCCGGGGGCGCTGACCGCAACCTGGTACTCACCGGGCCACAGGCTGGACAGGGAGTAACCGCCGCTCTCGTCGGTCACCGCGGAGAACGCCTTTCCAGAGTCGACGTGCCGCGCGACGACGACGACCTCCGGGATCGCAGGTCCGGCCGACTCCTCGGTGACGGTTCCGGCGAGCGAGCCGGCGGCCGACTCGAGCACCACGGCCGCGTTCCGGATGGGTTGGTTCACCGGATCGGTCACGGTCACGGCGAGCACCTCGAGGGGCAAGTAACCTTGAACCCAGAGCACGTATTGGCCGGCGGGCACGTCGCGGATGCCGAAGGTCCCGTCATACCAACTCGTCGTGGCGTAGGTGCTGTCAGTCATGCCTGAGGCGTCGGTCCGGCGCAGGCAGACCAACTCCCGCGCGGCCAGCGGTTGGTTGGTCGTTCCCCAGTACAACTGCCCGCTGACCACGGCCGGTTGAACGGTCTCCATCGCCTCGTGAATGAGGAACTCGAGGGCGGCGCGCTCGCCGTCGAGGGTCACCCCCAACTCCGCTGCGCGCGCGACGGCATCGCGCAGCGCCTGGGCGTAGTCCTCGCGCGTGGGTCCGGCATTGGCGACCACCTTGGCCCAGGCGTTCGTCCACAGCGGATGCGGATTCGTGGGGACAATCGCCGCATGCAATGCCGCGTAATCTTGTGCGCCGGTGTTCTCCTCCTGGGTGTAGATCCGGAAGTAGGCGGTGCCCGGGGAGTGGCAGACGGCACGGAAGGGGACGGAGTAGCGCGCGCCAGGGCGCAGAATCCCGGGCAGATCGCTGTCGAACGCGATGCCGATCGCATCGAGTGAGTGATCCCAGTCTACCGGGAAGTAGGCATACTCGAGGATGCCGCCCCCGCCTCCGCCGGCGGTGTGCGCGTCGTCCGCGTTGACCTGGCGCACGGTGAGGAGCGGGGCCTCGAGGTCGCCGTCACCCACGTTGGCGTATTCGAGGCTCGCCGCGAATGGCCGATGCACGCGGCCGCGGGCCGGCAGGGCGAGGCGGACATCGAGTTGTCCGCCAGTGCCGTCTTCCACGGTGAAGCCATCGGCCAGCACCGCCTCGTCGGTTCCCTGAGTGACGACCACCGCGTAGCGTCCGGCCGGCAATCCGGCAAGGTCAAACGTAACGTCCGCCGTATTCAGATCGCGCACCGCCACCGCTTGCGCCAGCAGATTGGAGCCTGCGGTCGACCGCAATCGCACGGTCAGTCCCGGGCCGAAGCCGCTGCCCACGAGGCGAATGGTCGCCGCCCCGGCATTGCCGGCCGATGTGGTGGCCAATGAGTCGAGCCCAAAGCGGCTGCGCTCGAGCCGAATCTGATAGTCCAATCGATGATCGCCGATCCCCTCCGGCACCACCAGCAGGTAGACGTCGCGCGTGCCGCTCGCGGCCGGGATTCCCAGGAGCGCCCGCGCCGAGTTCCACTCCGCACTCCTCAGGTCGAACGACTGCACCGTCGGCATCGTCCCGAACCCCGCATACAGCCGCACCCGACCGTCGGTGGTGTCGGCAGTCAGGGTGACTTCGAGTGGTTCGTTGACGGTCTGCTGAACTTCGAACCACGCCGGTTGATTCGGGCCCGCGAACACCAGATTGACCGTCTGGCCGACCGTCAGCGCCGGCAGCGTCAGGTCCGTAGTCGTATCCGCCGTTCCCAGATTGTTCACGCTGTGCACGCCTTCGAAGATCTCGCCGTGCGAGTTGACACGTACTTGCCAGCGCCACGCTCCGGGAGTGCCTCCTGGTACGCGGACTCGGGCCTCGAAGTCCGCCGATTGTCCCGGACCCAGCGAGCCCGAGGACAGGACCTCCGCCGCGGCGACTTCGGCATCTCGCGTTGTCGGGTTTACGGGGATCAGGCGGACCGCATCGTGCCAGGTGCCTTCGACCGTTTCGTTGCCCACGTTGCGAACCGTCCACCGCACCAGTGCCTCGGTTCCCGCCTGCGCCGCGGCCGGACCGCTCACCCAGGAGACGATCAGGTCCCGGCCAGATTCCGCGTTTTCGACAAACTCGAACACCCCCATGTCGGCATAGATTCCCGAGGCCGTTGGGGTACCCAGTTTGCTGAGTGTCCTCGGATCGGAATACCGGGGCGCACCGGCGAAGTCCGTCACGCTGGCACTCGCGCCGTCTGCGGCATCGATGCACGGCGAACCGTAGGCTAGGCGGAAATCGCCGTTGTCCGGATCCCGTAGGCGCGGATCGATCGAGAGGTTGCCGTCGGCGCCCGGCGTGATCCCCGGGCTGCCCGTTGGCGACCAGACATCGCAATGGGTGAGCGTGGCGCTGCCGCCGGCGGCGAGGGCCACGCCGGCCTCGACCGATTCGCTGACGATGCAGTTGCGGGCGGTGATCGAACCGCCGTGGGGCCAGAAAGCGATCCGGTGCTTATAGAACGTGCACTGCACCAGCAAGGCGGATGCCCCGTCCCCGTTCACAGCGCGGTCGCAGGAAGCCAGCACACAGTTGGTCACAGCAATCATGCCGCCGCCAGTGGCGTGAATCCCCTCGAACAACGAGTCCTGCAACACCGAGTCTGCGATCGTCAACCGGCCCGCCCCGCCCGTCCGCAGCAGACCAGCTCCCCACTCGTAACTGCCCCCTGTGGTTCCTCCGCCGTACTGGATCCGCACGTGGTCCATCACGATTTCTCCCCCCTCCGCATAGATCGTCCGCCAGTCGCCAGCCAGGGGCTGGGTATCGCCCTGATCCTGATTCGTGTCGCCGCCCCGCAGATCGTCTCGATTTGACGTGAAGCAGATCGGCTGCGCGGCGGTGCCCGGAGCCCGGAGCAATGCCCCCTCCTTCACCGTGATCCCGGTCAACGGGGCGAACTTCACCACCGCGCCCGCCTCGATCGTCAGCGAGGCGCCACTGCCTACCACCACGTCACCGGTCACGTGATGCACCAACGTGCCCGACCAGATGGCATCCGACGCCAGAGTGCCGCTGTGGGTTTGCACCGCGTAGCGCAGAACGGTGTGGGCGTTGGCGGTCCACACCGAACCCGACGACACCTGCGCGCCCCACTCGCCCGGCTGGGGAATGGATTGGTCCTGATCCTGGTTGGTGTCGCCGCCGGCCAAGTCATCCGCGAAAGAAGTTAGAACCACCGGCGCTTCGGATTCACCCATGGCCACCACCGTGCCGCCGTCCGCCACCACCAACCGCGTGCCCGGCAGAAACTTGACCACGGCCCCGGGCTCGATGGTCAGGACCGAACCGCTGGGGACCAGCACGTCTCGCTCCACCACGTGGGGTTGGGCTCTGCTCCAGACCACCGCCCCGCGAATCCGCCCGCCCTCGTACGCCACGTGGTTGTTCACCGTCAACCGACGCCGACCGATCTCAAGCAAATCGCCCTCGGCGCTCCAGAACTCGACTTCCAGTTCGTATTGGCCATCCCCGACCAACGCCGTGTCCCAGGTCAAACGCGCGGTCGGTGTCAGCCCCGAACTCCCGATCCACCGCACCGTCCCCTGGTTCACGAGGTAGAAATCCGCCTGAACGTCACGCGGTTCGGCTGTCGCCAAGAGGATCTCGGACGTCTGCAGCCCGTGCGCCAAGGTTTCGCTGCGCACCCAGACCGCGCCCTCGGCCCGATTCGCGATCAATGACCCGGTTTCTCCCGGCCATTGGCCGTCCCCACCAGAGACATGCGAGCTGCTCCAACCCGAGAACTCAGTGTCGCCACCGTGGTAGACCGCGATGCGCCCTCCGCCACCTCCCCCGGACCCGCTGGGGGCATCTCCGCCATCCGCCTGAAAGCTGCCGGTTCCCTTCAAGACCGCCGTCGTCACCCAGATCGAACC